>JBJKRZ010000133.1:0-3103 GCA_046704365.1 Acidimicrobiales bacterium
CGAGGGACGCCACCAGTGCCGCCGCCCTGGTCGCCGCCGCCCGCCGCCGCCTCGAAGCAGCCGCCGCCCCTCGGTCGGGGCGCCGCCTGAAGGCCTGGACAGAGCGAGCTAGCGGGCGGAGAGCACCGACCGTCGTGCCGGTCGGCGACGGCCTCTGAGCGTCGGCCACAAGGTCAGCACCCCAGCAAGGGCCGAGAGGCCGAGCAGCCACGAGAACCACCGGCTGGCCCATGCCTCGCCGGTGTGGGCGGCCGTGGGCGCCGACGAAGGGGCTGCCGTGGTGGTGGTGGTGCCCGGGACCAGCGTGGTGGCCGGCGACGAGCCGGCGAAGGGCGAGCTCGAGGAGGCGAGGACGAGCCCGGGGACGCCTCGGGCCAGTGGCGCAGCACCGCCCACGAGGCCGACGGCCAGGGTAGCGCTGAGCGACAGCACGAACAGGGCCGCCAGCGCGGCAGGAGCCAGCGCCCCCCGCGCCGCGTGCAACGTCCTCACCGTGTCTCCTCGCCTCAGGTGAGCGCCCTCTCTCGCCGCCGCCACGCTACCCCCGTGTACCCACGGCGGCCCGGATTCCTGCGCCATTTACCGTTGAAAACGGTTGTCCCGCCGTAGTCTGGCGACCCATGGACCCGGAGGGGCTTCCCTCGATGCCGGATCCCTTCGACTCAGGCGGGCCGGTCGTGACCACCCGAAGGTCGCGCCCGCTCAGCCACTTGGCTTCCCTGCTGGCCCCCTTGGCCGTGCGCGACTACCGCCTGCTGTGGCTGGCCCAGCTGGCCAGCGAGCTGGGGGACTGGGCCACGCGACTGGCCCTCATGCTCCTCGTCTACCGCCAGACGCACTCGGCGGCGCTCAGTGCGGCGGTGGTCACCGTTTCCCTCCTCTCGTGGGTGGGTGTGGGCCAGGTCCTCACCACCGCCGTCGACCACTTGCCCAGGCGCACGGTCATGATCGGCGCCGACCTGGCCCGGGCCCTGGTGTTCGGGTTGTTGGTGGTGCCTGTGCCCCTCGGCGTCGTGTTCGGAGCCGCCTTCGTCTCGGGGCTCTTCACCGTCCCCTTCGAGGCGGCGCGCCATGCCATCCGGGTCGAGGTGAGCGACGACGACCGCCTGGGAGGGGCAATCACCTTGTTCCTCATCACCGGCCAGATCACGACCATGGCCGGCTTCGCCCTGGGCGGCGCCCTGGTGACCCTGGTGGGAGAGCGGGCCACCTTCGCCGTGAACGCCGGCAGCTTCGTGGCCTCGGCCCTGCTCCTGGTGGGGATCCGTACCCGCTCGGTGGGCCGTGCCGGCGCCGGTCAGCGCGGCTATCTCGGCGCCGCCTTCCGCTTCGTCCTGGGCGACCCCGTGCTGCGATGGTGCATGACCCTCTCGCTCGCCACCGCCTTCGCCGGCATGGCCGTGGAGGCCATCGCCGCCGTCTACGGCCACGGCCACCCCGCGCAGGTCACGCTCTTGGCCGTGGCCGTGCCGGTGGGGATTGTCGTGGGGTCGACCGCCGTGCCCCATTCCGGGCGTCCCCGCCGCATGCTGCGGACGGCTGGGCTCGTCCCCGTCGTGGGGGGAGCGCTTGGGGCCGTCGCCTTCGCCAGCGGTGCCGGGATCGTGGCCGGGGTGTTCGGCTTCGCCTTGTCGGGCGTGGCGGTGTGCGTGCCCGCCGCCGCAGGGTCGGTGGTGGCCCGGCGGATGGAGGGACCGCTTCGGGCGCCGGCCTACAGCCTGCTGGTCGGGGGCACCCTCGGAGGACAGGCCGCCGGGGCGGCGGTGGGGGGTGTGCTGGCCGGGCTCTTCGGTGCCCGGCCCACCTGCCTGGCGGCGTGCCTGGCCCTGCTCCTCGTGGGGCTGGCCGCTTCGAGCCGCGTCCCCAGCGCCAGGGTGCCCGCCGTGGTGCCCGCCGTGCGCCGCAGCTGAGCGCCGTCCCTCGGGTTGCTGGCGCTGGCGCCGGCGCCGAACGGCCAGCCACTCCCTGCCAACGCGAGAAGAGGGGTGGCCGCGGACCCGGTCACCCCTCTTCTCATTTTGAGGTCTGATCCGCAAAAGCGGGTCAGACGAGCGATCCGCTCAGCGGATCAACCCCAGTAGCCTCCAGCCATTGCATTCTCTCCCTGGTTGTGCCGGGGGGCGTCCGGCGGAATCATCCACACCCACTGGTGGGCGACTGTAGCGATGCCGTTTTGCAAAAAACAGGGGTCGGTGATTGAGCGCTACCTGGGTGTTTTCCCAATGCAGAGGTCACCGAGTAACGGCTTCACCACGCTTCGCGGCGTCCTTGTGGCGCAGTTCTCCACGGGCGCGGCCGGTTCCGACTCGCAGTGTGCTGAAGCCACAATGCGTAGCGGTAATCGCTCACAATGTGGTTGAGGTGACGAGGCTAAAAAGGGGGAATTTTTTTTCCGGAAAATAGCTATGCCGATATCTTCCGAGGTGCGGTGCCTCTCTCCGTGGTGCGCGCACGGGCCGGGGGCGCTGGCGACCGCCGTCTCAATGGACGAAGGGCAGCTGTCCGTACGTGCTGCACAGGCCGAACGCCTCGATGAGGACGAAGGCGCCGATCACACCCAGGATCACGAGGCGCCGGAGGGCTCCGCTGCGGCCGGCCCTCACCGGCGCCATGTACCACTCGGGGAGGGCGGCGCGACGGGCCGAGCCCAGAAAGACGTCGATGGGGACGGCGCCGGGGTCGAGCGGAGCGTGGGGGTCGGCGGCCAGGGCCAGCGCCGTGAGCTCGGCGTCGGAGATCGGGGCCTCGTCGTGGCGCGACGGCGACATGGAGCCTCCCTTTGTGCCATTGCGGCGGTTCCACGCTACGTGTCCCGGGGCGCCGCACGGGCGGTGAACCGGTGGGCTGCCCGGTTGCCGGGCCCCGAGTTGCTCCACGGTGCCGTGCCAGAATGGCTCCCGGGCGACGGCCGCGAGCGGTGTCGTCCGCCGGGAGAGGTGCGAGAGCGGCCGAATCGGACTCACTGCTAATGAGTTGACCTGGGGAACCGGGTCCGAGGGTTCAAATCCCTCCCTCTCCGCTCACAGCGAGCACGTCCTGGGCCCCTGGGGCGGCCCATGGGGCGGCCGATGGCCGCCGGTAGATTGGCCCGGTGGCCGCCCGG
>JBJKRZ010000134.1:0-6137 GCA_046704365.1 Acidimicrobiales bacterium
GCCCTATCCCGTGCACAACCCGGCCCGCCCCGCCGAGGTCGTCTTGGAGGCGCCCTCGGCCTCGGTCGAGCAGCTGGAGCAGGCGCTGTCGGCGGCCAAACGGGCGCAGCCGGCGTGGGCGGCGCTCGATCGCAAGGAGCGTTTCGACCTGGTCCGCAGGGCGGCAGCCGCCGCCGGGGCGGCGGTGGACGCCCAGGGGCTCGCCCCCCTGCTCACCCGCGAGCACGGCAAGGTGCTGTGGGAGGCGGCCTTCGACGCCGGCACCATCGGGGGCATGGCCGAGGCCTTCGCACCCCTCGCCGCCGAGGCCCTCGAGCCCCGGGAGATGCCCGGACGGGGCCGCACCACGCGCGTGGTGCACGAGCCCTATGGCGTTGTGGCCGCCATCCTGCCCTTCAACTGGCCGGTGTCGGTGCTGGGGAACAAGATCCTGCCGGCGTTGCTCATGGGCAACGCCGTGGTGGTGAAGGCGCCGCCGTCGTGCCCCGGCGCCGTGCTGGCGGTAGCGGCGGCCATGGCCGAGGTGCTCCCCGCCGGCGTGCTCAACGCGCTGAGCGGCCCGGGGCCCGAGCTGGGCAGGGCGCTCGTCGCCCACCCCGGCATCGACATGGTGTCCTTCACCGGCGGGGTGCCGGCCGGCCGGTCGGTCATGGAGAGCGCGTCGGCCTCGCTCACCCCGGTGGTGCTCGAGCTGGGCGGCAACGACCCGGCACTGGTGGCGCCTGACGTGGAGATCGACGAGGTTCTGGCCGACAAGATCTTCGGCGCCACTTTCATCACCACCGGCCAGGTCTGCATGGCCGTGAAGCGTCTGTACGTGCCCGCCGCCAAGGTCCCTGCCATGGTGGAGGCGCTCGTCGATCGGGTGAGCCGCGAGGTGGTGGGCGACGGGCTCGCCCCCGAGGTGACCATGGGCCCCATCCACCGCGACGGTGACCGGCGGCGCATCGAGGCCATGCTCGAGCAGGCCGAGTCGGTGGGCGCCACCGTGCACCGTCCCGGGCGCCTCCGCGACGAGGACGGCTCCTCGGGCGGCTACTTCGTCTCGCCCGCCGTCGTCGAGGGTGCTCCCGACACCGCCGCCATCGTGGCCGAGGAGCAGTTCGGCCCCGCTCTTCCCGTGCTCGGCTACACGAGCGTAGAGGAGGCCCTGGCGCGTGCCAACGACACCGACTACGGCCTGTGCGCCTCGGTGTGGACGGCCGACGCCGAGCTGGCCGCCGCCCTGAGCAGGCGCCTCGAGGCCGGCACGGTGTTCGTGAACAACCACGGCACCGCCGCCATGGACCACCGGGCCCCCTTCGGCGGGTGGAAGAGCTCGGGCTTCGGCGTGGAGCTCGGCCCCGAGGGCATGCTGGCCTTCACCAGGCCCAGGACCATCCTCTCCTTCGACGCGGAGGTGTCGTGATGCTCGACCTGCTGGTCTCAGGTGGAACGGTGGTGGACGGCACCGGCGCTCCGGCGCGCCGGGCGGACGTGGGGGTGCGCCACGGGCGGGTGGTGGCCATGGGCGAGGTGGACGAACCCGCCGCCAGGGAGATCGACGCCGCCGGGCTCATGGTGGCGCCGGGCTTCGTCGACATCCACACCCACTACGACGCCCAGCTCTTCTGGGACCCGAGCGCCAGCCCATCGCCCCTGCACGGCGTCACCACGGTCGTCGGCGGCAACTGCGGCTTCTCGCTGGCACCGGCCGGGCCCGACAACGCCGACTACATCGCCCGCATGATGGCGCGCGTGGAGGGCATGCCCATCGAGGCCCTCGAGTTCCTCGACTGGAAGTGGACCAGCTTCGGCGAGTGGCTGGAGCGCCTCGAGGGCCGGGTGGCCGTGAACGCCGGCTTCCTGGCCGGCCACTCGGCCATCCGCCGCTTCGTGATGGGCGAGCACGCCGTGGGCGAGAACGCCTCCGAGGAGCAGGTCGCCGCCATGGCGGCGCTGTTGCGCCGCTGCACCGAGGAAGGGGCGCTGGGCTTCTCCACCTCGCAGGCCCACACCCACAACGACGGCGACGGCCAGCCCGTGCCGTCGCGCTCGGCGGCACGCGGTGAGCTGGAGTCCCTGTGCCGGGCCTTGTCGCAGTGCCCGGGCACGACCCTCGAGATCATCGTGCCCGGGTGCCTGAACGGCTTCAGCGAGGAGGAGGTTGAGCTGCTCGGGACGCTGTCGCTCCTGGCCAACCGGCCGGCCAACTGGAACGTGCTCGGGGTCTCGGCCATGAACCCCGCCGGCTGCGAGCGCCAGCTGGCCGCCTCCACGGCGGCGGCCGAGCGGGGGGCGGTGGTCGTCGCCCTCACCCTCCCCCACACCATGCGCATCCGGCTCTCCTTCGAGCACGGGGCCATCCTCGACGGACTCCCCGGTTGGCGGGAGCTGTTCGCCCTGCCTGCCGAGCAGCGCCTGGCCCGGCTGCGCGACCCTGCGGAGCGCAAGCGTCTCGACGAGGGTGCCTCCTCCAAGGAAGCGGGCATCCTGGGCGCCCTGGCCAATTGGAAGCGCCTGGAGATCGAAGAGACCTTCGCCCCCGAGAACGCCGCCTACGAGGGACGCAGCGTGGCCGAGGTGGCCGCCGAACGCGGCGTCGAGCCCTTCGACGCCCTGCTGGACGTGGTGGTGGCCGACAAGCTGCGCACGGGACTGCGCCCGCCCATCCCCGAGACCGAGGCCGACTGGGAACTGCGGGCCAAGGTGTGGCGCGACCCGCGCACCGTCGTGGGCGGCTCCGACGCCGGGGCGCACCTGGACGTGATGTGCGGGGCCATCTACTCCACCTCGCTGCTGGGTGACGGGGTGCGCAAGCGCAGCCTGCTCAGCTGGGAGGAGGCCGTGCACCAGCTCACCGACGTGCCCGCCCGCCTGTACGGGCTGCGCGGGCGCGGACGGCTCGCCGAGGGCTCCTGGGGCGACATGGTGCTGTTCGACCCCACCCGCGTCGGACACGGCCTCGAGCGCACCCGCCAGGACCTGCCCGGGGGTGCCAGCCGCCTGTACGCCGAGGCTGAGGGCATCGAGCACGTGCTCGTGAACGGCACCGAGATCGTGCGCGCCGGGTCCTTCACGGGGGACACCCCCGGCACAGTGCTGCGCTCGGGCACCGACACCGACACCGTCACCGTGCCGGGCGGGGGGCCGTCATGACCACCACCCGGGCGGCGGTGGCCCACGAGGTCGGTGCGCCTTTCACCGTCGAGGAGATCGAGCTGGCCGAGCCCGGACCGGGCGACGTGGTGGTGCGCATGGCGGCCAGCGGCGTGTGCCACTCCGACCTGTCGGTCAAAAACGGCGCCATCCCCTTCATGTTCCCCACCGTGCTCGGCCACGAGGGGGCGGGCGTGGTCGAGGCGGTGGGCGCCGAGGTGAAGCGGGTGGCACCCGGCGACCACGTGGTGCTCACGTGGATGCCCCCCTGCCGGCGCTGCTTCTACTGCCTGGCCGGCCAGCCCATGTTGTGCGACACGGGCCTGGCCGAGGTGCTCTCTTCTCCCTATGCAACGTTGAATGGTCGGTCGCTCGTGCGCGGGCTCGGCACCGCCACCTTCGCCGAGCGCACCATGCTCCCCCAGGGCGGCGTGGTGCCCATCGACCCCAGCGTCCCACTGGAGCTGGCCGCCCTGGTGGGCTGCGCCCTGTCCACCGGACTGGGAGCGGTGTGGCGCACGGCTGACGTGCGTCCCGGCGACTCGGTGGCGGTGATCGGCTGCGGCGGCGTGGGCCTGTCGGTGGTCCAAGGAGCGCGCCTGGCCGGGGCGGGGACCATCGTGGCCGTCGACCCCGTGCCCGCCAAGCTGGAGCTGGCCAAGGGCTTCGGCGCCACCGTCCTCCTCGACGCCGCCGGGGACGTGCTCGACGGCGTCCGCCAGGCCACGGGGGGCCGTGGTGCCGACACGGTGTTCGAGGTGGTGGGGCGTCCTGCCACCATCGAGCAGGCCTTCGCCGCCACCCGGCGCGGCGGCACCACCGTCCTCGTGGGGGCCGGCTCGCCCGGGGCCAAGGTGACCTTCGACGCCATGGACCTGTTCCTCGGGTCCAAGACCATCCGGGGCTGCGTGTACGGCTCGACGGACCCCGACCGCGACTTCCCGGCGCTGGTGGAGCTCATCCGCAGTGGGGCGATCGACGCCTCGGGGCTCGTGAGCCGGCGCATCGGGCTGGAGGACGTGAACGAGGCCTTCGAGGCCATGGAGTCGGGCACGGTGGCGCGCAGTGTCATCGTGTTCGACCAGTAAGGGGACGAGTCGATGCCCAAGCCTGCAGGCCTCGAGGTGGTGGACGCCGACGGGCACGTGGCCGAGTCGGTGGAATTCTTCGGGGAGCTCTTCGGGCGTTTCCCCGACCAGATCGCCGTGCGCAGCGATACCAAGCTGGGGGTGATCGTCGAGGGCAGGCCCTATCCCGACGACGAAGGGCCCGGTGCCGGTTGCCCGCCCGACCACGGGCTCACCACCGCCCCGGGCGTGAACCCCCACTCCGTCGACGGCGTGCTCGCCAATGCCGACACCGACGGCATGGACCACATGGTGCTGTACCCCAGTTTCGGGCTGTGCGTGCCCTCGCTCGAGGACCCGGCCCTGTCCGAGGGCATCGCCCGCATGTACAACCGCTGGGTCTCGGAGTTCTGCGCCAAGGGACAGGGAAGGTTGCACGCCGCCGCCGTGGCTCCGGTGGAGGACGTGGGCACGGCCGTCTCCGTCATGACCGAGGCCAAGGACCTGGGCCTCGTGGCCACGGTGCTGCCCCCGGCGCTGCGCCGGCGCAACCTGGACCATCCCGACCTCGACCCGCTGTACTCGGCGGCCGAGGACCTCGACATGCCCATCGGCATCCACGGCGCCCCCGGCATCCACCTGCCCAAGATCGGCGTGGACCGGTTCACCAATTACATCCAGGTCCACTGCATCAGCTTCCCCTTCGACCAGATGACGGCCATGACGGCTCTGGTGAGCGGGGGCGTCTTCGACCGCCACCCGCGCCTGCGCGTGGCGTTCCTCGAGGCAGGTGCCGGCTGGCTGCCCTGGTTCGTGGAGCGCCTGAGCGAGCACTACGAGTCGCGCGGCGACTGGATCGAAGGGGGCTGGCGGCGCCCCCCGGCCGAGTACGTGGAGAGCGGCAACGTGTGGATCACCTGCGAGCCCGACGAGGGCACGCTCCCCGCCTTGGTGGAGGCGCTGGGCGACGGCTGCGTCATGTTCGCCAGCGACTACCCGCACTGGGACGGGGCCTGGCCCCACGCCACCAGCGAGCTCGTCGAGCACGCCGAGGGCCGCCTGGAGGCCGGCACCTTGGCCAAGGTGGCCGGGGCCAACGCCCGCTCCTTCTACGGCCTATAGGCCGCCACCCCGCAGTACGCCCGTCTCCCCCGGTCCCCGGCCCGCTCGCCTCCCGGCGAGGGTCCGGTTCCGGCGTCCGGGGTAGGAGACAGCCCCGGGCCGGCTGGCCGAGCCCGGCGGGGAAGGACGGTGGGAGACGTGGTGCACGCCCTGGCGGCTGCCTCCGGCGGATCGGGATTCGACCAGGCCTGGGACCTGATCGTGGCGCTGGCACTCTCGAGCCTCATCGGCGTCGAGCGCGAGCTGCGCCAGAAGAGCGCCGGGATGCGTACCCACACCCTGGTGGGCATGGGGGCAGCGCTGTTCGTGCTCGTGAGCAAGTTCGGCTTCGAGGACGTGCTCAGCCCCGGGCGGGTGGTGGTGGACCCTTCGCGGGTGGCGGCTCAGATCGTGACCGGTATCGGCTTCATCGGCGGCGGCCTCATCTTCGTGCGACGCGACGTCGTGCGTGGCCTCACCACGGCCGCCGCCGTGTGGCTCACCGCTGCCGTGGGCGCCGCAGCGGGTGCCGGGCTCCTCGCTCTGGCGGCAGGGGTCACGGCTGCTCACTTCGTCGTGATCTACGGCTACACGCCCATCGTGAACCGGCTGCCGGTGACACGGCATCGCACCGAGCTGTGGCTGCGCTACCGCCACGGCAGCGGCGCGCTGCGCCGGGCCATGGAGGCCTCCACGGCGGCAGGCTTCGTGGTCGCCGCGCTGTCGGTGGAGCGCGAGCGCCCTGTCGACGCCCCTTCCGCCGGCTCCCGGCGGCTCTCCCCACCGACGGGTCCCGGGGAGGTACTGGTGTCGCTCACCGTCGAGGGCAGG
>JBJKRZ010000135.1:0-7592 GCA_046704365.1 Acidimicrobiales bacterium
CGGCGAGGGCGTGCCCAGTCGCTCGAGCCATCGCCGTGCCGGCTCGGGCACCGAGGGCGCCTTGCCGTTGTTGAGGGCGAACACGGCGGCGAAGAGCCCGAAGGCGATCTCCAGGTAGGTGCTCACGTTCCCCACGGTGACGTAGCCGGGGAACACGGCGAAGCCCAGGGCGGCCAGCACGGCGTACCACGGGTCGCCGATCGTCACGATGACGACCAGCGCCACCAGGGTGAGCGAGGTGAACGGGGCGAAATCGGCGCCCACGGCGAAGTAGTACAGCGAGCTGGTGAGAGCTCCGGCCACGGCCGCCATGGCGGCTCCCAGGCAGAACACGAGCACCAGCGTCACGTTGGTGGTGGTCCCGTGGGCCTCGAGGGCGGGGGGCGAGTCGGCCAGCCCGCCCAGCAGGCGTCCCAGTCGTCCCCGCTCGACGGCCAGCACCGTCACCACCGCCACCACGGCCAAGACGAGCAGCAGGTAGTAGAAGCCCGAGTCCGACGACAGGTTCCACGGTCCGATGCTCACCTCGGGACGGGGGGTGGGCACACCGGCGTTCACGCCGAACATGAGGTTGGTGGGGTACACCATCTGGGCCAGCAGCAGCCCGAAGCCGAATGTGGCGATGGCCAGGAAGACCCCCGACAGCCGGATGGCCGGGATGGCGACCAGCGCCCCCACCGGCACCGCCACCAGCCCGGCCAGCGCCAGCGCCACCAGCCAGGGGACGTGCCAGTCGGTGAGCAGGTGGCCGAAGGTGGCCGCCCCCACAGCGGCGAAGGCCAGGTGGCACAAGGAGATCTGCCCGGCCTTGCGCACCATGAGCCCCAGCGACAGGAACAGGATCACGTCGATGAGGAAGCTCGACCACACCGTGAGGTGGTCGCCCACCACCTGGGGGGCGAAGGCCAGCGCTGCCACCACGACGGCTCCCACGACGAGACGCACCCGTGTGGGCGCGTACCAGGAGCTGCGCACGGGCAGCTTGTGCACCACCCGCCGCTCCACCAGCCGGGCCCGGGGGGTGACGACCAGCACCAAGAACAAGATGATGAACGGCAGCCCCACGGGCAGCCCGGCCAGCCAGCTCACGGACACCACGTACTTCGACGCCAGGGCGGCGGCGATGCCGATGGCGAGGCCTCCGGCGAAGGTGAGCGGCAGGTTGGAGAAGTAGCCCACGGCAGCCGCCCCGAAGGCCTGGACCACGAGCATGGTGATGATGAGGGCGTTCAGGCTCAGGCTGGGCGCCAAGAGCAGCCCGGCGGCCGAGGCGAACACCGAGCCGATGACCCAGGCCCAGCGCCGCACCCGTACCGGGCTGTCGCCGGTCATGGCCAGCAGCTCGGGGTTGTCCACCACCCCCCGCATGGCCACCCCCAGGCGCACGAAGCGGAACAGGTAGTAGAGCGCCGCGGTGGCGAGCACCGAGACGATGACCACGATGATCTGTTCCCAGCTCACGTTCACCCCCGCCACCCGCACCGTGCTCGTGGGCAGGAAGGAAGGGAACGTGGAGGTCTGGTTGCCGAACCACAAGGTGCCCAACCCCAGCACCACGAGCAGCAGCCCCACGGTGGCCACCACCTTCAAGGTGGCGCTCACCGGGTCCAGGCGCCGGGCCACGAGCTCGAGGAGCACACCCTCGACCGGCCCCATGACCCCCACGCACAGCACCGCCGCCCACGGCCAGGGCAGGTGGTGCTGGTGGTGCAGGAAGTAGAAGACGAACACGGCCAGCGCAGCGATCGACCCGTAGGCGAAGTTGAAGATCCCCGAGGTCTTGTAGGTGAGCACCAGGCCGGTGCCGGCCAGGCCGTAGACGGCACCGGTGGTGATCCCGATGACGATGAACGGGAGGAACTGGTTCACGGCGCCCCCGCGTTGCGCGTGACAGCGGGCCTCGGTCCCGTCCTGTGGTGGCGAGCGCAGGCTGTCCTGACGGGCCAAATCGTATACGATTGGACCGTGGCGATGCTCGTCATCGACGCCGACGGACACATCACCGAGCCCGCCGACCTGTGGACGGCGCGCATGGACCGCCGCCGCTGGGGCGACTGGGTGCCCTACAAGGAGAACGTCCTCGACGCCTACGAGACCACGTACTTCGGCGGCGAGGTGGCGGTGGGCGGAAAGGACGCCATCGACCGGTTGTGCGCCCGTCTCGGCATCACCCCCCAACAGCGTTATGACCTGCTCAAGCAGCTGCGACTTCCCGGCGGCTCGGACCCCGCCGCACGGCTCGAGGACATGGACCGCGACGGCATCGACGCCGCTGTGCTCTACCCCAGCCAGGCGCTGTTCTTCGGGCCCAGCTCGCCCATCGCCGCCTTGCGCGACGTGGAGTTCGTGGCCGCCTGCCAGCGCGCCTACAACGACTGGATGGCCGAGTACTGCGCCGAGGACCCCCGCCGGCTCTTCGGCATCGCCGCCGTGCCGCTGCAGGACGTGGAGAAGGCGGTGGCCGAGGTCGAGCGGGCCGTGGGCCACCTGGGACTGCGCGGGGCCTTCATCCGCCCCTCGGCGTACGTGGACGAGCTGCCCCTGTCGCACCGGGTCTACGACCCGTTCTGGGCCGCCTGTCAGGACCTCGACGTCCCCGTGGCACTGCACCCCGGCGTGTACAGCGACACGCCCGGCGCCTGTCGGAAGTTCGCCCTGTGCTCGCCCAGCGCCAACATCATGGACGCCAACAGCGACGTGGACGAGAACACGGGCGGGTCGGCCCTGGGCCAGGCCGTGGGCAACACCGTGGACATGATCGTGTCCATGGGGAGGCTCCTCATGGGCGGCGTGTGCGAGCGCTTCCCGCGCCTGCGCCTTTTGTTCCTGGAGGCGGGCGGTGGCTGGATCCCCACCCAGCTCCAGCGCATGGACGAGCAGGTCCAGGCCTTCCCCCTCGAGAGGACGTGGCTGTCGCTGCTCCCGAGCGAATACTTCAAGCGCCAGTGCTACGCCGGCTTCGAGGCCGAGGAATGGAACCTGGCCCACAGCGCCGAGTTCCTGGGGGCGGACCGCATCCTGTGGGCCTCGGACTACCCCCATCCCGAGTACCACCCCGGCGTGGTGGACGAGCTGCGTGAGGCCATCGCCCCCCTCCCCGAGGCGGATCGGCGCCTGCTCCTGGGGCACAACGCCGTCGACGCCTACCGCCTCCCCCTGGCTCCCCAGGGGCAGACCTACCGCCCTTCTCCGACCGCAGGGGGGTGACCAGGCTCGACGGCCGCGTGGCGGTCGTCACCGGCGCAGCACGCGGGCAAGGAGCGGCTGAAGCCGGGCTGCTCGCCGGCCACGGGGCGCGCACCTTCGTCACCGACCTGCGCGACGTGGAGGGACGGCGCACCGCCACCTCCATCGGGGCGGAATTCCTGCATCACGACGTCACCTCCGAGCGCCAGTGGTCCGAGGTGCTCGCCGAGGTCCTCGCCAGCGCCGGGCGCATCGACGTGCTCGTCAACAACGCCGGGATCCTGGTGCTGGGCGGGCTGTCCGACACCACCCTCGACACCTGGGAGCGGGCCATGGCCGTCAACGCCACGGGCGCCTTCCTGGGGATGCGGGCCGTGGCCCCCGCCATGGTGGGCCAGGGCTCGGGCTCGATCGTGAACATCTCCTCGGTGTCGGGCCTGGCGGGGTCGATGTCGGTCGCCTACGGGGCGTCGAAGTGGGCCCTACGGGGGCTGTCGCGCTCAGCAGCCCGCGAGCTGGCCCCGCACAACGTGCGCGTCAACACCGTGCACCCTGGCGTGATCGACACGGCCATGATGAGCGAAGCCTTCGGGCCCCAGTGGCCCGACACCACCCTGGGGCGCATCCCCATGGGGCGGGCGGGCACCGTGGACGATGTGGCGCGCCTGGTGCTGTTCCTGGCCTCCGACGACTCGTCCTATGCCACCGGGCAGGAGTTCGTCGTGGACGGGGGCATCACGGCCTGAGCTTCGTCGTGGACGGGGGCATCACGGCCTGAGCGAGGACGCCAGCTCGGCGGCCAGGGCGCTGCGGTTGAGCTTCCCGGCCTCGCTGCGCGTCAGGCGCTCGGTCACCGACAAGGACTTGGGCACCTTGTAGGGCGCCAGGCGCTCGCGGCAGTGGCGGCGCAGCTCCTCCTCGGCCGGAGCGTGCTCGAAGTCGGCGGGCTGGATCACGGCGTGCACGGCGCTGCCCCACTCCTCGTCGGGCAGGCCCACCACGGCGCAGTCGGCCACACCGGGGTGCTCGAGGAGGGCGGCCTCCACCTCGGCAGGGAACACGTTGGCACCCCCCGTCACGATCATGTCCACCCGGCGGTCGGCGATGTAGAGGTAGCCGTCCTCGTCCAGCCATCCCATGTCGCCCACACTCGTGAACCCGTCGGGGGTCGCCTTGGCCGGGGGAGCGCCCACGTAGACGTGGCCGGCTACCTGGTCGTCGGTCCGGCGGGTGAAGATCTCGCCCACCTCGCCGGCGGGGAGGTCGCGTCCCTCGTCGTCGAGGATGCGCACCTCGGTGTTGAGGCCCTTGCCCACGCTCCCGGGGTGGGTCAGCCACTGGTCGCCGCGCAGGAAGGTGAGCCCCACCCGCTCCGAGGCGCCGTAGGAGATGAAGAAGCGCTCGGGACCGAGGAGGTCGATCCAGAAGCGCACCAGCCACTGCGGGCAGGCTGCCGCCCCCTGGAGCACCGAGCGAAGGCTCGAGAGGTCGCGCCGCTCGATGCCGGGGAGGCGGGCCAGGCGCAGCAGCATCACGGGGGCCATGGTGACGGTGGTGACGTGGTGGCGCTCGATGAGATCGGCGCACAGCGCGGCGTCGAAGCGGCGCATGAGGACCACGCGCTCGTCGCGGTCGAGCGCTCCGTGCAGGATGCGAAAGCCGTTGGTGTGGTACAGCGGCGCCGCGACCAGCTGCACCTGGCCCGGGCCCGAGCCCATCTGCTGCGCCGTCTGGTAGATGGGGGCCCCGGCGTCGTGCACGCCGGGACCGGGGCTCACGATGAGCTTGGGCCCCCCCGTGGACCCCGACGTGGCGATGGCGAAGGCGGGGTCGGCCACCACGTCGGGCGCCGTGTCGCGTGCCACGACGGGCGCTGTGCCGGGCGCCGGGTCGGGCGCTGTGCCGGGCGCCGGGTCGGGGGGTTCGGAGAGGGTTGCGGCAAGGTCGGCGCTGGTGAGGGCGGGCCGGCCCTCAGTGGGCCAGTCGCCCACGACCACGGCGGGGTCGGCCACCTCGAGCAGGCGATGGCGCTCCCACTGGGGCAGGTCGTAGCGCAGGGGCAGCACGCAGGCACCCAGCCGCCAGCCGGCGCGCGTCACCATCACGTGCTCGGGCGAGTTCGCCAGGGCCACGGCGACGAGCGATCCGGGGCCCACGCCCCGCCGCTCGAGCAGGCGCGCCATCTGGTTGGCACGTGCGTCGAGCTCGGACCAGCTGACGGCGGTCTCGGTCCCGTCGAGATGGGCGAAGACGAAAGCGCTTTGCTCGGGGTGGAGCCGAGCCAGGTCCGCCAGGCGCCGGCCGAAGGAGTCGGGCCCCGTCGTCATCGGCGCATTGTGCCAGCTACGAGCACGACCCCGAGCCGCTATCGGTCTCCGCCAGGGCCGACTTCTGGATCTTGCCCATGGCATTGCGCTCGAAGTGTTCCACCAGGTGCAACCGGGCCGGGACCTTGTAGCGGGCCAGGCGCTGCGCACAGGCGGCGCGCAGCTCATCGGGCGAGGCCAGCACACCCGGCGCCAGCTGCACGAAGGCCACCACCTCCTGGCCCAGGCGCACGTCGGGCCGTCCCACCACCGCGGCGTCGGCGACCCGCCCGTCGGCGCGCAGCGCCGCCTCCACCTCGGCCGGCGACACCTTGGACCCGCCGCGCCCGATCACCTCGGAGCGCCGCCCGTGGAAGAAGAGCACGCCCTGCTCCAGGTGCCCCAGGTCGCCCGTGTGCAGCACGCCGCCATCGAGGGCAGCGGCACTGGCGGCGGGGTCGTCCCAGTAGCCCAGGAACGGTGTGTACACGCCGGCCATGGGGCCGCTCGAGGCCGCTGCCACACAGATCTCGCCTTCCTCGCTGTCGCCCAGCACGGCGCCGCTCTCGTGGCGCACGGTCACCTCGAGATGGGGCATGGCCCGCCCCACGCTGGCCGGCGGACGCGGCTCGTCGGGCGACTGGGCCGTCACCACCGAGGGTGCTTCGCTCGAGCCGTAGCCCGCCAGCACCTCCTTGCCGAAGCGCGCCCGGTAGGCCTCGGCCAAGGGCGCTGGGATGAGCATCCCGCCGGCACCGATGTGCGACAGGCTCTGGAGGTCCTCGGGCCCGACCTCCTCGCTCGCCACCAGGTCGTGGACGATGGTGGGCACCGAGGAGAAGCTCTCGATGCGCTCGGCGCCCACCCACCGGGCGATGCCCGCCGGGTCGTGCCGGTCCATGCACACGCAGGTGCCGTCCAGCTGGAACACGAGCAACGGGCACAGGGCCATCACGTTCAAGATGGTGAGGGGGAGCACCGCCCCCTGGCGCCGCACGGTCCGCCACCCGCCCCACACCCGGTTGGCCGCCCCCACCACCACCAGGTTGTGCTGGGAGTGCACCACGCCCTTGGGCCTGCCCGTGGTGCCGCTCGTGTAGGCGATGGCGGCCGGGGCGTGAGGGTCGACGGGCTCGGCGTGCCAGGCGTCGTCGGGCGCGGTCCGCTCGAGGAGCTGCGCCCACGGCGAGGTGTCGTCGCCGGCCACGACCTGCAGCACCGACTCGAGCGCCGGCAGCTCGGCGCGCAGCGGCTCGAGGGCGCCGGCCGTCTCCGGTTCGCACAGCAGCAGGCGCGCTGCGCTGTGATGCAGCACGTAGGCCTTCTCGGTGGGGGCCAGCACCCGGTTGACGCCCACCCACAGCGCCCCCAGGCGCATGGCGGCCAGGAAGGCCACCACCAGTTCCGGGTGGTTGCCCAGGCTGGCGGCCACCCGGTCCCCCCGGCGCACGCCCAGGCCCGCCAGGGCGCAGGCGGCCCGGTCCACCTCCCGGTCGAGTTGGCGGTAGCTGTAGCGGGCGTGGCGGCCCACCAGCGCTTCGCTGTCGGGGCAGCGCGCCAGGGGCCCGTCGAGGATCTCGGCCACCGAGCGCGGCGCGCCGACGGCATTCACCACGGGGTGAGGAGCTCGGCCCCGTCCGCTCGCACGAGGACGAGGTCGCGTCCGTAGGCCCGAGGCGCTCCCTCTACTCCCTCTACTCCCTCTACTCCCTCTACTCCCTCTGCTCCCTCTACTCCCTCTGCTCCCTGCGCTTCCTCGCCGGGCGCCACTCCCTGCACGGCGAGCACGCTGTGGTCGCCCAGGCGCTCCTCCGGAGCGAGGGGCGGTTCGGGCCCGAAGCCGACGAGATAGGCGAGGGGGACCACGTCCTCCCGCCAGCCCGCTGTGGCAGCGGCGGCGGCCAGGTCAGCGCCGCTCGCACCAGGACGGCAGGCGCGCAGCACGGCATGGCGTATTCGCTCCCAGGACGCCGCCGGGCCGGCGGTGGGTACCTCCTGGTCGGTGCCGCAGCTGGTGCCACCGGTGCCGTAGGCGCGCAGGGTGCGCCCGCAGCCCGTCTCCAGGCCGTCCACGGCCACCGCCACGTCCACGGCCAGCAC
>JBJKRZ010000136.1:0-2867 GCA_046704365.1 Acidimicrobiales bacterium
TCGATGCCGAGGCGCTGGGCCGCCACGGCGCCCAGCACGCACACGGGCTCGGTGGCGGTGGCGGCGTTCAGGTAGGTGCCCGCCACGATCGACGCCCCCACCGTCCGCAACAGCCCCAGGCTGGCGGCCTCCAGGCCCAGCCCGTTGGTGTTGATGGGGTTGACGAGCGGGCTGCGGTAGACGTTGCCGTTCACCGATCCGGTGTACTGGACCTGGGTGACCGGCCCGATGCGGGCGATCATGCCCGGCGCCTGCTTCGACAGCTCGGCCGTCTGGCCGAAGAACGTCTGGCCGTTGGTGACGACGAGGAGGTTGGTGCCCAGCTTGTCGATCTCGGCCAGCAGCCCTGCCTGGGAGGACGAGGAGAGCCCCAGCACCGCCACGATGGCAGCCACCCCGATAGCGATCCCCAGCGCCGACAGGGATGCCCGCAGCTTCCTGGTGCGCAACCCCACGGCGGCGACGCGCAAGAGGTCCCGGGGCCGTAGCCGGTCCACCTCCACCACTGTTCGCTCGGTCATCGCCGTGCGACGTCGGCCGCGTTCGGGGTGACGGCGGCGGAGTCGGCCACGATCCGACCATCGAGCATCGCCACCTGCCGGGGCAGACGCTCTGCGACGCCCCGGTCGTGGGTGATGACGACGATGGTGGCGCCCTGGGCGTTGAGCTCCTCGAGCAGGGCCATGATGGAGGAACCGGTGGACGAGTCGAGGTTCCCCGTGGGCTCGTCGGCGAGCACGATGGCCGGCCGGCCCACCAACGCCCGGGCGATGGCGACGCGCTGGCGCTCGCCACCGGAGATGTGGGTGGGGTCGAAGCCGGCGCGATGGGCCAGGCCCACCCGCGCCAGGGCCTGGGCGGCGGCGGCGCGGCGCTCGGAGGTCCCCACCCCCGCGTACAGCAATCCGTCAGCCACGTTCTCGAGAACCGAGGAGTGCTCGGCCAGGTAGAAGTTCTGGAAGACGAAGCCGATGCGGGTGGCCCGCAGGGCCGCCAGCTGGCGCTCGGTCAGGGCCTCGACATCGAGGCCGGTGACGAGCACCCGGCCGGAGCTGGGGCGGTCGAGGGTCCCCATCAGATGCAGCAACGTGGTCTTCCCCGAGCCCGACGGACCCACGATGGCCACGAGCTCGCCGCTGCGGACGACGAGGTCCACGCCGTCGAGGGCGACCACCGGTGGGTCGGCGTCGTAGACCTTCACTACCGACGCCATCTCCAGCACCGGTGGCCCGCTCACGACGAGGGCGCCACCACGCGCATGCCGGGAGCGATCTGCGAGCCGGTCACCTGCACCAGCCCGTCGGCGTCGTCGAACAGGCCGGTGGACACCGGCACCAGGTAGTGGGGCCCGTGGGCGGGGACGACCTCGAGGGCGTAGCCACCACTGGCCAGAGCCAGCAAGGCGCTGACAGGGACGACGAGGGCGTCGCGCACGGTGTCGTTCGTGATGGAGACGTCCACGGGGGCCTGGTCGAGGCTCCCGGTGAACGATGGGTCCGTGGGGGTGACGTCGACCTCGATGGTCGGCGTCCCACCGCCGCCACCACCGCCACCGTTGCCGTTGCCGGAGGGCGTGGTCGCCACGGTGCCCACGTAGGACACCACCCCGGGCGTGGTGCTCTGGTCGGGCAGGGTGATGGTGACGGGATCGCCCACCTTGACGTCGGACTGCAAAGTGGCGTCGAGGGCGACGGTGACCTGGCGGGTGGTGGAACTGGCGGTGAGCACCGTCGATCCCGGTTGCCCGCTGGCGCCGAGCGTGGCGTTCACCGCCGTCACGCGTGCTGCGGAGGGGAGGAACACCACCTGGCCGATGGGCACGTCGCCCGTCTGGGCCACCCCCATGTGCGCCTGGAAGTCGTCGACGGCCGAGGCGGTGCCGGCGGTGAAGACGTCACCGCTCGGTGCGCTGTAGCCGAGCCCCCGCAGGTCGCTGTTGAGCTGGGCCACGTCGGGCCCGCTCTCGCCCTGGGAGAGGTTGCGGGTGGCCGGGGTGGCGCCGTAGAGCAGCACCACCGGAGTGGTCCCCATGGTGAAAAGGGTCTGGCCCTGGCTGATCACTTGCCCCACGGCGGGAAGCTGCGAGAACGCCCCGCTCTGGATGGCGGCCTGCTGCTCGGCGGCGGCCAGGGCAGCCTGGTCGTCGGCCAGCTTCTGCTCGTCAGCCGCCAAGGTGCCCTGGGCCTGGGTGGCGTCCTGGGACTGCTTGGCCTGGTCCTGGGAGAGCTTGGACTGGTCCTGGGAGATCTTTTGCTCGTCGGCCGTCACCTTCTGCTCGTCGGCCGTCACCTTCTGCTCGTCGGCGGACACTTTCTGCTCGTCGGCCGAACAAGCTGACGAGGACGCTGCCGAGCTGTCGCCCTGGCAGTCGTTGGCCTCCTTCTGGCGGTCGGCGGAGAGCGTGGCCTGGTCGTCCTGAAGCGTCGTCTGGTCGCTCTGCAACGTGCTCCGGTCGGCGGCAAGTGCCTGCTCGTCGTTCGTGACGCTCGCCGCGTCGGCAGCGGCGCTGGCGCCGCCCTGGTCCGCCGCTACCTTCTCCTGGTCGGCGGTGACCGACTGCTGGCCCTGCATGAGGGCCTGGCTGGAGGTCCCCGACGGTACGGCGACGGTGTAGGTACCGGCGTAGCCGAGCGTGGCGCTCACCTGGGTCTGGGACGAGAGCGTCTGGCGCTTGATGGTGGTAGTCGCGTAGGAGACGCCCGACGAGGAGGCCGTCGGGGAGGCGAAGGGATCCACGATCCCGACCACCACGGCGGCCACGACGAGCACCACCACGGCGACCAGCGCGGCGCGGCGACGCCGGTGACGCGCCCCCACCAGCCAGGCGCCGGCCCGGCCCATGGTGCCCGCCGTCCCCGTGCCCAGGA
>JBJKRZ010000137.1:0-3937 GCA_046704365.1 Acidimicrobiales bacterium
GGGCAGGGCGGCGCTGGGCTGGTACCTCGTCGAGCGCCGCCGCGGCGGCAGCGCCTCGCGGGCGGGGTTGTCGCTGCGCCTGCGGCGCGCCTTCGAGCGCCTGGGCCCGACGTACATCAAGCTGGGCCAGATCCTGTCCTCCGGGGAGGGCTTGTTCCCCGAGGAGCTGGTGGCCGAGTTCCGCCTGTGCCGCGACCAGGTCCCGGCCGAGCCCTTCTCCACCGTACGGCGCATCGTGGAGGAAGACCTGGGCCAGGAGCTCGACCGGCTCTTCGCCGTGTTCGAGACGGCACCGCTGGCCGCCGCCTCCATCGCCCAGGTCCACGCCGCGCGCCTCGTCACCGGCGAACAAGTGGTGGTGAAGGTCCAGCGCCCGTCGGTGGCGCGCCTCGTGCGCCACGACCTGGCCGTCATGAGCTGGATGGCCCCGCTCCTGGTGGGCCGCATCCCGGTGGCGGCCCTGGCCAACCCTCCCGCCCTGGTCGAGGTGTTCGGCGAGACCATCGTCGAGGAGCTCGACTTCCGCCTGGAGGCGGAGAACATGTTGGACGTGGCCCGGGTCCTGGCCGACACCGGGCAGCGGGCCCTGGTCGTGCCCCGGCCGCATCCCCGGCTGGTGACGCGCCGGGTGCTCGTGATGGAACGGCTCGACGGGTTCGCCTGGGGCAACGTGGAGGCCATGCGGGCCGCCGGGGTGGACACGGCGGCCGTGCTGCACGCAGCGATGATCGCCTTCCTCGAAGGCGCGCTCCTCTACGGCGTCTTCCACGGTGACCTCCACGGGGGCAATCTCTTCGTGCGCCCCGACGGCCGGGTGGCGCTCATGGACTTCGGCATCACCGGGCGGCTCGACGACCAGCAGCGCCTGGCCCTGCTCCGGCTCATCATCGCCGGCTCGGCCAACGACGTGCGGGGGCAGGTAGAGTCCATCCGCGACCTCGGTGCCCAGCCGGCGGGCACCCACGTGGACGCCGTCATCAGCGACCTGGGCCTGGACCGGCCTCCCGTCGACCCCACGACGCTCAGTGCCGAGGAGCTGACCTCCCAGATCCGCGACGTCACCAAGGCGCTCTTGGGCTACGGGGCCCGCATGCCCAAGGAGCTCATGCTCTACGTGAAGGACATGCTGTTCCTCGACGGGGCGCTGGCGCTCATGGCGCCCGACCTCGACATGATCGCCGAGATCGTGGCCATCGTCATGTATTTCCACGAGCGCCACGGCGAGCGCATCGCCCGCGAGATCGGGGTGGTGCCCACCGAGATGCCCACCATCGACCTCGACGGGATCCGGGCCTCCTTCGGGGTCACCGAGCCCGTCGAGCGCCTCACCTATCGGGAGCTCCAGCAGCGACGCGAACTCATCCGGCGCCGCTTGGAGCAGCACAACCGGGGCCGGCGGCACCGGCACTGACGCCACGAGACACCCACGAGGAGGAGCGCAATGGGAGAGCAAGTGAGCGTGGTAGAGGAGATCGCCGCTCCAGCGGACACGGTGTGGGCCATGGTCGCCGACCTGACGCGCATGGGCGAGTGGTCGCCTGAGAACACCGGGGCGACATGGGTGCGGGGCGCCGACGGCCCGCGACCGGGAGCCATGTTCCGCGGACGCAACAGGAGCGGGGCGAGGCGATGGAGCACGCTCGGTCGGGTCGTCGAGTGCGAACCGGGGCGACTCTTCAGCTTCCGCATCACCGTCGGCGGGCTTGCCGTCTCCGAATGGCGTTACGCACTGACGGGCGACGGAGACCGCTGCACCGTGACCGAGACGTGGATCGACGAGCGCCGGCCCATTCTCAAGCGCCTGGGCAAGTCCGTGACCGGGATCTCGGACCGGGCCGAGCACAATCGGCGCACCATGACCGAGACCCTGCGTCGCCTCAAGGAGGCAGCCGAGTCCCGCTGACGCCGGCCGGCCCGACGCGCCTCAGGAGCCGGCCAGCCACAGGGCGCCGGAGCGGTCCTGGAACGCCGGGGTGCCGAGGGCGGCTCGCAGGAGGGCGATCAACTGGGCGCCCCCCCTGCTCGGGAGGGCGACAGCCACGGCGCCAGCGCCGTCGTCGAAGGCGTGGGCCCGCACCACCGGCACGAGGGCCCGAGGTGACCCCCGGTCGAAGTGGCCCAGCGAGGCCGCCACGAAGATCAGCTCCATGACCCCCTGAGGCGGGGCGATGGTGGCCCCGCCCGTGGCCCCGGCCCTGGGCCCGGGCACGATGGCGTACCCGCCCGTCACGGCGTACGACAGCCCGGCCTCGGCCTGCAGCGCCAGCCCGTCGGCGCGTGTACCCGAGGCGAGGGGGTACTCGCGTACCACCGTGCCCGCTGGCAAGGCGGCCAGCGCCGAGAACACCGGCGTCTGCTCCACGCCGTGCACCGGGTAGGGCCAGGGAGGCACCAGGGCGGCGGAGACGAGCGCCACCCCGGCCAGGGCCAAGGACACCGAAGCGGGGAGCCAACGTCCGGGGCGCCGTTCGCGCAGCAGACCGTGGGCGTGACCCACGACGAGGGCCAGGGCCAGCCCGGCGAAGAGGTCCATGAAGGCGCCGAAGCGGCTGGCGGCGGCCGAGGACAGCAGGGGCAAGTGCGCCAGGGGCCAGGCCGGCATGGGGACGCCGGTGGAGCCGTGGCCCACATGGAGCCGGGAGCCGAGGGCGAGCACGGCGCAGGCCGCCGTCATGGCGAGGGCGAAGCGCAGCACCCGGTCCGCGGCCCACAGGACCAGCCCGGCGACGAGCACCACGAGCAGGGGCACCCCCAGGAAATCGCCGTTGCCCCCGCTCAGGAAGTTCACGCCGGCGAGCTGCCCGTGGGGCTGGACGAAGGACGCCAGCGACGCCACGAAGCCCGACATGTCCCCCCACACGGCGCCGTCGATGTGGCGCGGACCGCTCAGGTACCACCAGGTGGGATAGGCGAGAACGGCGGCCGACACGGCGGCTGCGGTGCCCAGCGCCGTGGCGCTGTAGCCCAGGCCCTGGCGCCAGGCCCGACCCCGACTGGCGACGACGAGGACGGCGGCGCATGCCGCCACCACCACGCCCAGGGCGAGCATCTCCACCGACACGAAGAACTCGGCCACCACGCACGCCGCCAGCCACAGCCCGGCGCGCACGGGCGACCCCGACCGGCGCACCAGGATGCGGTCGAGCACCAACAGGGCCAGGGGGGGGACGACGAGGACCGTGAGGTTGAGATGCCCGTAGCGCAGGTCGGTGGCCACGAAGGGGCCGAAGCCGTACAGCAGGCCCCCGGCGAAGGCGGCAGGAGGCCAGGCGACGAAGCGGCGGAACACGGCGTAGGCGGCCAGGGCGTCGGCCGCCGGCGCCAGGGCCACTGCCACGGCCAGGCTGGCGATGGGCCCGGCAGCCACCGTGAGCGGCGCCAGCAGGAGCCCGAGCAACGGGAACGACGTGTTGGAGAGGGTGTTGACCCCCGCCGGGTGGTACATGGCCCTGGTGAACAACGGGTTCAGCCCGCTCCCGAGCGCATGGGGCATCCAGGCCAGCCACCACACGTCGGCTGCCGGGTCGAGCGACCCCGAGGCGAGGGCGTGCCCCGCTCCCGTCCACCACAGGTGCCACCAGGCCAGGGAGCCGAGGGCCAGGTAGACGGCCCCGGCCACGAGCCAGCCCGGGGCGCGCCGTTGGCCCCGGGGTGGGGCCGCCGCCGGTGCGGAGGCCGCCTGAGCCCTGGCTCCGGCGCTGCGCACGACCGTCACCGGCCTACCTTTTCACGCCCCGGGCGGCCCGTCGCCTGCCGGCACAGCTGTGGCTCGCCGGCGCCGAGGGGGACCTCGGTCGGGCCGAGGGCGGTCCGTACCGAGAGGTCCCGGAACGGACCGCCCTCGCTGGCGGCCCTTCTTTTCGGCGGCCCGCCTTGCGGGCGGCGCCGTCAGCCCGTGGCGGTGCCCGACGACGAGCTGTTGGAGCTGGGGGGAGCA
>JBJKRZ010000138.1:0-2781 GCA_046704365.1 Acidimicrobiales bacterium
GGCGCCCCTCGACCCGGGCCAGGGGGATCTCGTCGTGCGGGCGGGAACGGCGCAGGGAGAGGGCGGAGTGGCCGTGGCGGATGACGACGTTGGCGAGGGCACAGGCCAGGTAGGTCTCCCCCAGCCCGGTCGCCCCGATCACCACCACCTGTGGTGAGAGCTGACCCAATGGGACTCGGCCAAGGAGAGGACCTGGGATCGCTCGAGGCCCCTCGGACGGGCGAAGTCGAGGTGTTCGAGGGCGGCGGCGATGCGCAGAAGGGCGGCCTTCAGCATGCGGTGGAGCCGGCGGTTCTGGCGCTCGGTCAGCTCCCGGTCGACCAACATCCCCAGGCGCTCCTCGAACCCCAAGGCGGCGTAATCGGGGTGCTCGCGCTGTTCGAGTTGACCGGCCCCCTCAGCTCATGCGTGGACCGTTAACTGCCTCCCGCCGGGTGTACGACATCGTCCGGAACGGGCGAACGGGCGTACGAGAACCTCCGGAATCCTCAAGGCGCGGACAGAACGAGGCGACCTTCCCCCACTCAGACTCCAGCTGCTGGCGAAGACGCCGACAAACGAAGCACGTGACGGCGCGTCTTCCACAGGGAAAATGCCCAGGCGTAGGCAGCGCACGCCCCCTCAGACGCGCCGCCGCTCCCAGCGCAACAATCGGGCGGCGGCGGTACGGGGGAGGGAAATTGGAGGGTCACCGACGAAACTCGCTGACGAGCGAGAACGTCATGCCCGAGGGGTACGTCTTCCCACCTTCGAAGGTTCAGGTTCCCACCGCCTGACGCCTGGGCGGCGTCACTCGAGCAGCGTCTCGGCCTGACGCGCGCCGAGGGCCTCGAGCTCTTGGACGAGTCGGCGCAACCGGCGGTGGGCGTCGACCAACGGACGCAGCTGGTCTGCCTGTTCCTGGGTGAGGGTCCGGGTCACCGGACGACCGGCGACCGTGCGAAGCCAGGTGGGATAGGGGCCGTGCAGGCTCGGCGGGTCGGCCCGGCAGTGGCATCCGGCTCGTTGGCAGCGCGTCGTGCGCTCGACGATCGAGCCGGGCACGACCTGCCCGATCGCCTCGATCTCTTCGAGGATCGCCCGGTGCCGCTCCTCGGTCTCCATGGCCACAGCATCCCCGATCGGTGGACTTGACTCGATTACCATTCAATCATGGCGGTGGACGCCAGCGCCAAGCGAAGGGCGGTCGTGGCGATGAGCCTTTCCCGCTTCGCTCGCCGCCAGGGGCTGGGGGAGCCGGCACCGACCCACGCGATCATCGAGGCCTTCTGCGCCCTGGGCCTCGCGGGGCGCACCAGCTCGACCAAGGGCACGTATCGCTCGGTGCTGCGCCAGCGAGCCGGCATGGTCCTGCCGCCCGGCCGGCCCGGCTATGCCGGCGCTCCGGCCAAGCCTCCGTACTCGCCCGCCGAGCGGGCCGAGCTTGTGGCCATCTGCGGGTCCCAGCCCAAGACCTGGCGGGGCGAGGCCGCCATCATGGTGCTCGCCTTGGGCATCGGGGCCGGGCTGCGGTCGGGCGAGATCGCAGCCGCCCGTGGCCGAGACGTCCGCCGTGACGCTGACGGTGTCGTCGTCTGCGTCTTGGGTCCCCGGGCCCGCACCGTCGGCGTCGAGGCGCCGTTCGACGCGCTCCTCGCCGCACGCGCCGGTCGGGGCGACGAGCACCTCTTCCATCCCGGGCCGGCCGACCGCCGCTACCACAACTTCGTGAACGGTCTGTGCACGACGCTGGTGGCCGACCGCAGCGCCCCGCGCCTGTCGGTCGCCCGCTGCCGGACGAGCTACGTGTGCGACCGCCTCGAAGCGGGCATCCCGCTCGCTGACGTCCTGTCCGCCACCGGCATCAGCGAGGTGGAGTCGCTCCTTCGCTACGCCCGCCAGGTCGAGGGCGCCCCGCACACCAAGGCCGCCCTCCGCCGGGCCCTCGGCGAGGGCCGCTGAGGGTGCGGACGCAGATCCCGCCGCCCTCGGCCCCGACCGACGACCAGGTGCGCTTCTGCGCCGAGGTCATCGACGCCTCGGGGGTGGCCGAGCGCCTGGAGGCACAGCTGGCGGCGGGGACCGGCCGGCCACGGGCGCTTTCGGTCCAGGCCCTGTTGGTCGCCCTGTTGGTGCTGGCCCTCGACGAGCGCCCGCTGCACCTCTTGGCGGCGACGAAGCTGTTGTTCTGCCAGCTGTCGGCGGCCAACCGGGTGTTGCTCGGGATCGTGGGCGAGGCCACCACGACCCTCGCCCTGCTCGCCTGCTATCGCCGGGTCCGCTACCTGTTCCACCGGATGTGCGCGATCGTGGACCCCTCGGGCGAGCCCAAGAACCGGCGGCTCTCCCCCGAGCGCTACGAGGCGCTGCGCAAGGAGATCGGCGACGAGGAGCGAGCCCGGCGCCAGGCGGCGCTCGAGGAGCTGGCGGCCGACCTCGTTCTCGCCTCGGTCGGGGTGGCGAGCGAGGCGGAGCGGGCCGGCTTTTCTGGCTCGGTGGGCCTCGACGCCACCCCGGTGCCGCTGTTCAGCCGGGGGCCGTCGCAAAGGACCGGGCTGTCGGCGACCGACCCCGACGGCGGCTGGTATGTCCGAGAGGGCGACCACCGGGAGGGCACCGGGCCGACCGGCAAGGCGCTGCGCAAGCTGTTCTGGGCCTTGGAGGCCACCATCGTCACCATGGGGCGGGGACCCGGGGAGGTGCCCCGCCACCCCAACCTGGTGCTCGGCCTCGTCCTCGGCCGTCCGGGCGAGGACCCCGCCGGCACCGGGGTGCGGGTGCTGCGTTGGGTGCGGGCGCGGG
>JBJKRZ010000139.1:0-4301 GCA_046704365.1 Acidimicrobiales bacterium
TCGCCGCCCCCAGGCGGAGCGGCCGCCAGATCCCAGGTCCTCGTCGGCAGGGGAAGGAGCCGGCGAGGACCAGGAGCAGATCATCCTCGCCGCTCTGGCCGACCTGCGCGACACGCCGGTTCGCGAGGTGATGACGCCGAGGGTCGACGTCGTGGGGCTTCCCATCCCGGTGCGAGCCGAGGACGTGGCGCGGGCCGTGCGACAGTCGGGCCACAGCGCCTTTCCGGTGTACGACGACGATCTGGACAACATGGTCGGCGTGCTCCACGTCAACGAATTGATCCGCGCCGGATGGGAGATCGGGCGCAACGGCTCGGACAGCAACGGGCCACGGACGCCGTCCCCGGTGGAGATCTCGCGTCGTCTGCGCCAGCCCCTGCTCGTCCCCGAGTCGCGTCTCGTGCTCGAGGTCTTGGCGGACATGCGTCGCCTGCGGCGGGCCTTCGCCGTCGTGGTCGACGAGTACGGGGGGATGGCGGGCGTGTTGACCGTGAAGGACCTGCTCTCAGCACTGGTCGGAGAGCTGCGCGACGAATTGGACGTGTCCGAGGAGCCCGCCATCGTGCGAGTGGACCAGAGCCGTTGGCTGGTGGACGGCGGGGTCGGGATCGACGAACTGGAGGAGCAGCTCGGGCTGTCGTTGCCTGAGGGCGGTTACGTGACCCTGGGCGGCTTCCTCTTCGACGCCTTCGGCCACATCCCCGAAGAGGGTGAGCGACTCGAACGCGAGGGCTGGGAGCTCAAGGTGGCCGAGATGGACCGCAGGCGCGTCGCCAAGGTCGTGGCTTGCCGGATGCCAGAGGGACCGCCGACGTCCGAGTCCTGACAGGACCGGGCCTCGGCCGAACGAGCCGTCTGACCAGGCTCCCGAGTCTCGTCGCCTAGCACGGGCCGGACCGACGGCCGGGCGGTTGGCGCGCCGGTGGGCCGGCATGCCTCACGGTGGCCCCGAGGACCGCGGTCTGGCTAACTTGCGTCGATGCTCGGGCGGCGCACGACCTTTGTGATCCTCGGGGCGCTCCTCGGCCTGGGGACCTCCGCCTGCTCGGGCACGTCTTTGACCTACCAGGGCTGCAACATGTACCCGACCATTCAGCCCGGGGACGGGATCTCGCTACGCCCCATCGAGGGCCGGATCACCCGCAACGAGATCGTGGAGTTCCGCCTGCCGCCTCTGGCGACCGACCACGGTCTCGCCATCGCCCGGATCGTCGGGCTCCCTGGAGAGACCATCAGCTTCGTCGGCGGGAAGGTCGAGGTCGACGGCCGGCCGCTCCCCGAGCCGTACCTGCGGCGGGGAACCGACACGGCGATTGCGGCAGGCGGCACGCCGGTCTTTCCCTTTGCCGACACCAAGCTCCCCATCCCGGCCAAGACCTATTTCGTATTGAACGACAACCGGGGCCAGGGAGAGGACAGCCGGTACTACGGGCCCGTGGGCGAGCCCGACATCCTCGACATAGTGAGCTACAGCCCGGGGCCGAGGGCGCAAGGAGCCTGTCCTTCGAAGTGAGCCAGCAAGTCCGGCGGCAGGCCGGCATGCGCCCTCCCCCATCGACGCGCCGTCGCCTCGACGCGATGGAGGCGCCGGGTCACTGGCGCCGCCCTGACCGATTTCATCCGCCACAGGACTCGAGCCGACGCAACTGATGACCTTCTGCCCTGGGCGCAGCATCCGATCCGCTTACCGTTGCCAGTTGGGGGCCCCATTCGCACCTCGCCTGGGGAACCCCGGGAGGTGCGCCATGGCTGTTGCTTCACCCGGTCACCGAATCCCACTGCAGTTCCGGGGGCGTGAAACCCGGGTGGTGCCCACGCCCTTGCGGCGGCCGTGGGACCGGACCCTCGACCACTACCCAGACACCGGGGCCCGCTACTTCTACTTGGGCGTGGTCGTGTTGGCGTCGATCATCTTGTACTACGAGTTCTACGTGCAGGCGGCGGTCACACCCTCGATCGTCGCCGAGTACCACATGACCTGGCCCTTTTTCGTCTACCTCGTGGTGGTCGGCAATTTGGTCGGCGCCTTCGCGTCCCTCGTCGCCGGGCTCGCCGACCGCTGGGGCCGCGCCAATCTGGTCGTCTACGGGCTCGTCGTCACCGGGCTCATCGTCCTGGTCGGCATGCCCAACGCCCCGACCATGTGGGTGTATGCGGCGCTCTACGCCGGCCTGGGTTTCGTCGAGGGCATCATGCTCGTGGCAACGCCGGCACTCATCCGCGACTTCTCTCCGCAGATGGGCAGGGCCTCGGCCATGGGGTTCTGGACCATCGGACCCGTGGTGGGCAGCCTCACCGTCGCTCTGGTGTCCAGCCACACCCTTGGGCACCTACACGCCTGGCAGGACCAGTTCACCATCTGTGGAGCCGCGGGCCTGGCCCTGTTCCTCATTGCGCTGTTCGGCCTGCGGGAGCTGTCGCCGGGGCTACGCGACCAGCTGATGGTGAGCATCCGGGACCGTCAGCTCGTCGAGGCCCGAGCGGCGGGGGTCGACATCGACGAGAGCTTGCGTCACCCGTGGCGCAAGGTACTGCACCTCGATGTCGTCGGGCCCTCGATCGGGATCGGGGTCTTTCTCGTCATCTACTACACGATGATCGCCTTCCTCGTCGTGTACATGGCGACTGTCTTCGGCTACACCCAGCAGCGCGCCAACGCCCTGGGTAACTGGATATGGGCCTTCAACGCCGGCGCGCTCGTCGCCGTCGGACTGCTGTCGGACAGGCTCAAGGTCCGCAAACCTTTCATGGTCATAGGCGTTGCCGGCTCGGTGGCCGCCACTGCACTGTTGGCCCTGCACGCCACCCAAGCCGACACCAGCTACTACACCTTCGTGTGGATCCTCAGTCTTCTGGCCGTGTTCGTGGGATTCGTCTTCGCCCCGTGGCTGGCCGCCTTCACCGAGACGGTGGAGGCAAGGAGCCCCGCCCTCACCGCCACCGGACTGGCCATCTGGGGTTGGGTCCTGCGCCTCGTGGTCGCCGGGTCGCTGTTCATCCTCCCCTACGTGGTCACATCCATGACGCCACTCATGGAACACGGGACCCAGGTGCAGGCCGTGGTAAGCCGATACCCGGCCGAGGTCCAGACCCTGGGCGCCATCGACGCCCGCACCTCGGCCCAGCTGCTGGCCGATCCGGGCAACTCGGCGGCCATAGGCACAGCGCTGTCCGAGATCTCGAGCAAGCTCCACGTCAGCTCGACCGACGCCCTGGGGCGGCTCGTCGCCGTGAGCAAAGTCCCGAAGGCCGACCTCGAGACCCTCAGCTCCTACGGGCCTCAGGTGGCCAGCGCCTCCGCAGCGGCCCCCCACGAGTGGCAGCGCTGGTGGTGGGTGAGCCTCGGCGCTGAGGTCTTGCTGCTGCCGTTCATCTTCCTCATGCGGGGCCGCTGGAGCCCGCGCCGTGCTCGCCTTGAGGAGCAAGAGCACGAACGGAAAATCCGCGCCGAGTTGGCCGCCTTGCACGGCTGACGACAGTCAGGAGCCCGGGCTCGCGGCGAGGTGGTGGCGGGCAGGGCTCGATCCCGCCCCAGGACACCGGCCATCGAGGCAGCGATTAGCCCCGGCCAGCGCTCTTCAGCGCTTCTTTCTGCTCCGCAGGATGGCACCAACGGCCGGCGCTACTGCCAGCCAGAGCCCGATCGTGACGAGCATGGCACTCAGATAGCCGAACGGCCGGGTGCCGACATCAGGGCTCACGATGCCGGCGAAGATCATCACCAGCCAGGCGCTCAGGAAGAACGTGGGGCCAGCGGCGACGAGGCCGAAGAATTCGCGCACCTTGCCATCGTGAACTGTTCTGCTTGTTCTGACGAGGGGCGAAAGTCACGGTCCGGTCCAGATGTCGCCCGCCGCCCAGCCAGGACCAGCAATGTCCGCAGAGCTCACGCGCGGCCAGCTGGCCCAAACGAGGCATTCGACGTCGGCGGTGTCCCACTAGTCCTTGTAGCATTGCCTCCTTGCCCGGTTCTCCGGGCAACGGGGTGTAGCGCAGCTTGGTTAGCGCGCCACGTTCGGGACGTGGAGGCCGCCGGTTCAAATCCGGCCACCCCGACCCTGTGATGTGTCGAGACATCGGAGACCGATGTGTCGGGACATCGTAGACGCCTGAGGCGCGCCTTGCTCAGGGCATCGGCTGGTAGTCGGTGCTCGGGTCCAACGTGAGCCGGCGTAGCGGTGAGCCGTCTTCACCGACGATCTGGACGTCTCGCCCTGAGACGAGGAGGATCACCCGCCAGCCTGTGTAGGCCCGACCCACCCCGATGTGGTGCAGGCGTCCTTGGTAGCGAAGTGTCACCC
>JBJKRZ010000140.1:0-3768 GCA_046704365.1 Acidimicrobiales bacterium
GCGTGACCCACGCCGAGGACCTGCCCGTCGTGCGCGCCGAGCTCGCCGTGATGGTGGGCCAGGGACTGCGCGCCGAGCGGTTGTGGGCGCGTCGCCCGCTCCCGCCCCGCACGTAGCCGGGCGCCCGGTGAGCAACCCGCAGACCGACGCCGTGCGCCGGCGCCAGGTGGTGAGAGGCCGGGTCCAGGGCGAGGGCTTCCGCCTGTCGTGCGCGGGCCGGGCTCAGGCCATGGGACTGGCCGGCACGGTTGCCAACCGACCCGACGGGACGGTCGAGGCGTCCTTCGAGGGCCCGGTCGACGACGTCGAGGCCATGATCGCCTGGTGCCGCCAGGGCCCGCCCATGGCGGCGGTCACCGACATCGAGGTGGACAGCTTCGAACCCCGAGGAGAGCGCAGCTTTCGCGTGCTGTGACCCGGTGACCGGCCCGACGCGGCGAAGCCCCGAGTAGCCGGTTCGGCCGAAGCCGTCCGTACTCCTCGGGGCCGTCGCCCTCGGAGAGCCGGGCCTTACCCGAGGTCGGACGACCCCCGGTTCGGTGTGCGACACCAGATGATCCCAGGGAACCCTCCGCTGTCACCCCGACTTCCTGACCGTCGGTTCGTCTCCCCGTTCCTCCGGTGGACCACCTTTCGGCGCTCCTTCCGGTCTCTGCGAGGTCGATCCCGCTCGGCTGGATCACACTGTGCGCCCGCGTCGGCGAAGAGTCAACGGGGTTTCGCGAAATCCCGATGTTGTCCCGAGAAATTGTCGAGCGTTCCCCAGGCGCAGCGGCGATGTCCCCAGAAAGTGCGCCCATCCTCCCCAGGTCTTCCCCAAGCTGGCGCGCTCAACCGGCGCCAGCGAGCGACTCCGGGCCCCGGCCGCGCTCGCCCGACTCGAGCAAGCGCGCTATCTCCGCAACCTCTTTGGCCACAGACTGCTCGAACCACGTCCGGGCCAAGAGGTCGTAGGCGGCACCCAGCAGTCCCCGGCCGAGGTCGATCTCCTCGACGTGGCGCACGCGGGTGCCCTCGGGCACCTGCTCGATCTCGAACCAGGCGTGCAGCGCCCGGGGGACCCCGTGCTCCAGGGTCACGTCGATGCTGGTGGGCCGCGTCCAGCGGTAGCGGGTGATGACAGACCCCGGGAAGCGCCCCAGGAATTTGCCGTCCTCGCGGGCCAGCATGCCGTCGGGTGTGTCGGCCAGCTTGGTCACCCACACCATCTTGGTGTCGGCCTTGGTGTACTGGGCCGGGTCGAGGACGAAGTCGAATACCTCGTCGGGTGTCACACCCCTCACCACTGCCGTTCCCTCACCACGGATCACCGCCTGCCTCCTCGCTCGGGCTCGCCGGACCAGCGCCCCCGGGGGACAGCGCCGCCCGTCCCGGGGTGAGTCCACCGCCAGGCTCCGACCCTATCTCGGGGGCCGGCCGGCACCGGGCGGTGCCTGCGCAACGGGGCAGCCGGGCCTGTGCAAGAGGGCGTGCGGGCCTGTGCAAGAGGGCGTGCGGGCTTGTGCAAGAGGGCGTGCGGGCCTGTGCAAGAGGGCAGCCGGGTGGGTATGAGCCTCGGAGCACAACCGACGACCTGCCGTACGACACAGCCAGCACCCACCCACATCGGAGGACATCATGAGCGGTTCCGGCGACATGCACAGCGATCTGGTCAAGCTGCTGGTAGAGGACCACCAGGGAGCCAAGGGGCTCCTCGAGAAGTTCGAGACCGTGCCCGCCGACAGGCGCGACGAGGCCTTCTGCGAACTGACCTACGAGCTGGTGCGCCACGAGGTGGCCGAGGAGGAGGTCGTCTACCCCGCCGTTCGCCACTACGTCGACGGTGGCGACGACCTGGCGGACATGCGCATCGCCGAGCAGTCCAAGGCCGAGGAGCTGCTGGCGGAGATTGAGAAGGTGGGGGTCATGAGCCCCGAGTTCCCCGCCATGTTCAGCACCCTGCGCTCGGAGGTCCTGGCCCATGCCGAAGCCGAGGAGCAGTCGGTGTTCCCCGAGCTGAGCTCCGCCGTCAAGGCCGACGAGCTCTTCACCCTCGGGCAGCGCTACAACCTGGCGCGACGCACGGCTCCCACCCATCCACACCCCCACGCCCCCGACACCCCACCCGGGAACCTCGTGATGGGGCCGGTGGCTGCCGTCGTCGACCGGGTGCGCGACGCCGTGCGCGGGGTGAGCAGCCCCGCCTGATGCTCCCGGCCGGCGATCAGCCCGCCACGAAGGCGAGCAGCGCCACCAGGAAAAGGCCGTAGCCCGCCACCACGAGCACGCCGTGGGAACGCTCGAGGCCGCCGCTGCGGTGGGCGACGACGAGCACCACGACGCTCAGCCCGGCGGCGAAGGCGGCGGTGAGCACGGCTCCGCCGCCGCCACCGAGACCGAAGATGGCCCCGGGCACGAGCAGGCCCAACAGGATGTTCAGGTTGTTGGAATTGAGCGCTTCGCTCAGCACCGCCGCCCCCCGGCCACGTGTGGCCAGGTACACGGCGGCCACGGCGTTGGGCAGGCTGGTGACGGCGGCCAAGAGCACGGCGCCCACCACCAGTGGCGAGAGCCCCACCGACGTCCCGAGGGCCGTGGCCGAGTGCTCCATGACGATGCTCGCCCCCACGACCACGACGAGCGCTCCGGCCGCCAGCCCGGCATCGCGCCCGCCACCGGGTCGAGGGTGGATGGCCTCGAGCAGCTCGATCTCCTCCTCGACCACGGCTCGTGCCAGCCACCTGGCCGCCGGCAGGCGAGGGGCCAGGCGGCTGAGCAGGGCCCGCCAGCCGCTCGCGATCACATAGGGAACGAACACGACGAGGGCGAGCGCCAGCGCCACGGCGGCGGGCAGGCCCGAGCCCACCGTCCCCAGCGCCACTGCCGCCATCCACAGCGCCACCGCCCCCGCCAGCTCGACAGCGCCGCGGTGCAGGCGGATGCGCCCGGCCACCAGGGCTCCCACCCCGAGCAGCGCCGCCAGGTTGAACACGTTGGACCCGAGCACCACGGTGGCGCCCACCTGGCGCTGGCCGCGGACCATGGCGGTGACGGCCGAGGCGATCTCCGGGCCGTTGGCGGCCAGGGCGGCCACCAGGCCCAATATGGACTCCGTCAGGCCGAGGCGCGCCCCCACGCGCTCGAGGCGGCCGGCCAACACGGCGCTGGCCGCCAGGGCCACGGCAGCGGCGGCCAGGAACTCGACGACGAGGGTGGCGACCGAGCCCGGGGCCCCCGACACGCCCAGCGCCATGACCGGTCTCCTCTCGCGTTCCGACGAGGTGCCGACCAGGCTTCCCGGCGCGCCACCGGCAGTGTAGGGCGATGTCGTGAGGGGCCCAGGGAGCCGGCACCGGAGGCGGGGCCCGCTCCCTCAGCCGGTGCGGGTGGGGAACCAGCCCCCCACGGCGCTGTCCAGCGTCCACTCCAGGTGCGCGAGCGCCGCGACGGCGTCGCCGAGCTCGACCACCTCGACCTGCACGACGTCGCCGGGGGCGAGGTGGGCGAGGTGGTGGAGGTCGGCGGAGATCACCACGGCGGGAACGCCGTAGCCGCCCACCGTGGCGTGGTCGGGCCCCAGCACCACGAGCTCACCTCCGGGCGGGAACTGCACGGATCCGGCCACCATGCCCCGGGAGACGACGGCGTGGCCCTGCTGCCCGCCCTCGTCGGCCGCCGGTCGGCCCTCGTCGGCCCCGCCGTCGTCGGCCCCGCCCTCGTCGGCCACGAGGCGCGTCCCGATCCGGTTGCTGTCGGCCGCCGCCCGCCACCTGGTCCGCGTCATCCAAT
>JBJKRZ010000141.1:0-4172 GCA_046704365.1 Acidimicrobiales bacterium
GCCCCCGAGGCGGTGGCGCCGGCCAGGGCGGCGGCCCGGGGCGTGAGCAGCTCCCGCTCGGCCCGGTTGGCCAGGCGCTGGCGGATGGTGGCGTAGCGCGGTTCGCGCTCTTTCATCTGGGCCAAGAGCGGCGAAGCGATGAAGATCGACGAGTAGGCCCCCGACAGCAGCCCGATGACCAAGGCGAAGCCGAAGTACTGCAGGGTGGTGGCCCCCAGGACCTGCGCCCCGATCACCAGCACCGACAGCACGGGCAGGATGGCCACCAGCGAGGTGTTGATGGAGCGCGCCAGGGTCTGGTTCATGGACAGGTTGACCACGTCCTCGTAGGTCATCCGTCCGGTGGCGCCCAGCCCCTTGGTGTTGTCGGCCACCCGGTCGAAGACCACCACCGTGTCGTACAGCGAGTACCCGAGGATGGTGAGCACAGCCACCACGGTGTCGGGGGTGACCTGGAGCCCCGACAGCGAGTACACGCCGGCCACGACCAGCAGGTCGTGGAGGACGGCCGCCAGGGCGGCCACGGCCATCTTCCACTCGAAGCGGAACGAGATGTAGATGACCACGACGATGAAGAAGACGATCACGGCCAGGACGGCCTTGTGGGTGATCTGGCTCCCCCACGTGGGGCCCACGTCCTTGATGTTCTCGTGAGAGGTGTCGGTCGAGGTGCCGGTGGCCTCGGCGATGGCGCGGAACACCCGCTGCTCGGTGGCCTGCTTGGCGCTCGCCGACAGGTGCTTGAGCTCGGCCTGCACGACGACGGTGGCGTTGCTACCCGTCCCCACGATCTGCACGGACGAGGGAGTGACACCCACCGCCTTGACGGCGTCGGTGACCCTCGTGACCGACACGCCGTGGGGGTCGGGCACCTGCCAGGCCGTGCCCCCGCTGAAGTCGATGCCGAGGTTGAGGCCCCGGACGCCCAGCGACGCCAGCCCGGCGACGATGATCACGGCGGAGATCAGGTACCACAGGCGCCGGCGTCCCACGAAGTCGAAGTGCGTCTCGCCCCGGTACAGGCGCAAGAAGGCGTTGGCCTCCTTGACCTTCCCCTCGTCTTCTGGCGCCATGGTGTCGGCGCTCACGCCGGCACCCCGTGATCGGCGGCCAGCCCCCGGGCGATGCCGATGATGGGGGCGTCGGTGACGGCGCTGCTGCGGCCGAGCAGGATGACCAACGGGCGGGTGAAGGCCAAGGTCATGGCCAGGTCGAGGAGCGTGGACAGGCCCAGGAAGAAGGCGAATCCCTGCACCGTGCCCACCGACAGCAGGTACAGCACCACGGCGGCGGCCAGCGACACGAGGTCGGCGGCCAGCACGGTGCGAAAGGCGCCGCGAAAGCCCTTGTCCACGCTGGTGCGCACCGATCTTCCGGCGCGCGCCTCGTCCTTGAGGCGCTCGAAGTAGACGATGTAGGAGTCCACGGTGATGCCGATGGACACGATGAGACCGGTCACGCCAGCCAGGTCCAAGGTGAGGTTCAGCGAGGTGTGCCCCAGGGCCGAGATGACCGCCCACAAAAAGGCGGCGGTGAGCAGCAGTCCGGACACCACCACCACGCCCAGGGCCCGGTAGTAGAGGATCATGTACACGAGCACCAGCGCCAGGCCCCCGAGGCCGGCGATCAGGCCGGCAGTGAGCGACGACCTACCCAGCGTGGGCGACACCGTGGTCTGGTCGATGCGGTGCAGCGGCACGGGCAGGGCGCCGTAGTTGAGCACAAGGGCCAGGTTCTGGGCGGAGGACTGGGTGAAGTTGCCGCTTATCTGCACCTTGCCGTTGAACGACGTGAAGCTGGCCTGGCTGGGCTGGGTGAGCGGGGCGGACTCCACCTGCCCGTCGAGGTCGATGGCGATGTAGGCGTGGAACTGCTTCTGGGCCAGGGCGTCCCACTGGCCGGCCCCCTTGGAGGTGAACGTGGCGTTCACCACCCAGTTGGGGCTGGAGAACTGGGCCAGGGCGCCTCCGGGCGCCACGGCCGTGCCGGGCACCCCGGTCGGCCCGAGCAGGTAGCGCTCACCGCTGGGGGCGCCCGAACCCGAGGCGGCGGGCACGAGCACCGTGGCGTCGGGGTGCGTGTCGTTGTAGTTGGGAGTGCTGGAGGGGTACGTCGACAGCGCCGGGTCGGCACCGATGTTGTTGGTGGGGCTGCCCGTGCTCGTGTTCACGTTCAGGTTGGAGGCCGTGAGCTCGTAGGAGGGCGACGAGCAGTTGCTCGGGAGCGTGGTGGGCGGCGCCTTGCCTTTGGCGGGTGCCTGGTAGGGGCCGGCGAAGCAGAGCACGGGCCGGAACTGCAGCTGGGCGGTCTCGCCGATGAGGTTGATCACCGACTGGGGGTTCTTCACGCCGGGCAGCTGGACCACCACGTTGCCGCCCTGGGAGTTCACCTGGGCGCCCGACACACCCCCGGCGCTCACCCGGTTGCGGATGATGTTCACCGTGGTGTTCATCTGGCCGGTCGAGATCTTGTGGGCGGGCTGGTAGACGACCTCGGAGCCCCCCGCCAGGTCCAGGCCCAGCTTGGGCGACCAGTGGGCGGCCAGCGTGGCCCCCAGGGCGCCGAGAGCCAGCACCACGGACACCGCCAGGCTGATCAGGAGCGGGCGCTTCACGGCCGGCTCTCCCCTTCTTGCTCCTCCTCCCCGTGACCGCCGTCGGGCGTGGCGCCCTGGGCGCCGTTGTGCCCGTCGGCGTCCTCCACGTTGCTCCACCCCAGCGGGCCCGCCCCGTGGGCCTCGTCCTCGTGGGGCGAGGCATCTGCGGACGACGACCAGTCGTCGTCGGGCGCTTCGGTCTCAGGGGTGATGCGCCGGGCGATGGCGGAACGCAGCACGGTGATCCTCGTTCCCGGCGCCGTCTCGATGGTGACGCGGTCGCTGGCCACGTCGAGCACCGTGCCGAAGATCCCCGCCCCGGTGAGCACCTCGTCGCCGGCGACGAGCTCCTGGAGCGTCTCGCGCTGGCGGCGCTGGGCCGCGGAGCGGGGCCGGATGAACAAGAAGTAGGCGGCCAGGCCGATGACGACGATGAAGATCAGCCCGGTCGCAGGGCTTCCCCCAGCCGTGGTGGAGGGCTTCGTCGTCGTGGTCGTGCTCGCCAGCAGGACGAGAGCAAGGTGCATGAAGCGGGGCGACTCCGGCTCGTATGGGAACGCACGACATTACCCGAGGCGCACCGGGCGCCGGACTCACCTCCCTGCGTGGCCGGGCCACCGCCCCGGGCCGCTCCCGTGCCCTCACCAGAGGGGCTGGTCGGGCCCGTCGCGTTGCGGGCCGGCCACGCCCAGATGGGCGTAGGCGTTGGGTGCGGCCACCCTCCCCCGAGGCGTCCGCTGGAGCAGCCCCTGCTGGAGCAGGAAGGGCTCGTAGGCGTCCTCGATGGTGCCGGGCTCCTCGCCCACGCACTGCGCCAGCGTGACGAGGCCCACGGGCCGTCCGCCGAAGCGCACGCACAGCGCCTCCAGGATGGCCCGGTCGACTTTGTCCAGGCCGAGCTCGTCCACCCCGAACAGCGCCAGGCCCTCGTCGGCCAGGGCGGTGGTGATGGCTCCCTCGGCGCGCACCTCGACGAAGTCCCGCACGCGGCGCAGGAGCCGGTTGGCGATGCGCGGCGTGCCCCGGGAACGGCGGGCGATCACCTGGGCCCCTCCGTCGTCCACCGAGACGCCGAGGATGCCGGCGGCGCGATGCACGATGCCGGCCAACGACTCGGCGTCGTAGAGGTCGAGGCGGCCGAGGAAGCCGAATCGGTCGCGCAGTGGGCCGGTGAGCAGTCCCGTGCGCGTGGTGGCGCCCACCAAGGTGAAGCGGGGCAGGTCGAGACGGATGGAGCGCGCCGTGGGGCCCTTGCCGATGAGGATGTCGAGCTGGAAGTCCTCCATGGCCGGGTACAGGACCTCCTCCACGGGCCGGGGCAGGCGATGGATCTCGTCGATGAACAGCACGTCGCCCGGCTGCAGGTCGGTGAGGATGGCGGCCAGGTCGCCGCTGCGCACGAGGGCGGGGCCCGAGGTGATGCGCAGCCCCACACCCATTTCGGCGGCGACGATGCCGGCCAACGAGGTCTTGCCCAGGCCGGGCGCCCCGGCGAACAGCAGGTGGTCGACGGGCTGGCCGCGCCGGCGCGCCGCCTCCAGCACGATGTGCAGGTGCTCGGTCAGCTGGGGTTGGC
>JBJKRZ010000142.1:0-16301 GCA_046704365.1 Acidimicrobiales bacterium
TGGCGGGCTTCGACCTCACCTTCTGCGCGCCCAAGTCGGTGTGCCTGTTGCACGCCCTGGCCGAGCCCGACGTGGCCGAGGCCGTGGGCTCGGGCCACGACCGGGCCGTGGCCGCCGCGCTCTCCTACGTCGAGGCCCACGCCCTGGCCGTGCGGCGCGAGGTCCCCGGCGCGGGCCGCGCCCCGGTGGAGGTGGAAGTCCCTCCGGCGGCGGCCTTCGTGCACCGCACCAGCCGGGCCCTCGATCCCCATCTGCATACCCACGTCCTGGTGGCGAACGTCGGGCGTGGCCCCGACGGCAGCTGGTCGGCGCTCGACGGCCGGGGCCTCTACGCCCATCGGGCCACCGCCGACGCCCTGTACCACGCCCAGTTGCCCCACGAGCTCACCGTGGCCCTGGGCGTGGCATGGGAGTCCCCGCGAGGCGGGCGGGCAGACGTGGCCGGGGTGGGGGAGGAGGCTCGGCGTGCCTTCTCTCGACGCTCGGCGCAGGTGCTGGCCCAGCTGGGCACGGCTATGGGCGCGGAGGTGGCCGGGTCCTCCCGGACGGCTTCGCCACGGGCAAGGGAGATCGCCGCCCTGGTGACGCGCCCACCCAAGGACCTGTCGCTGTCCGTGGAGGAGCTCCGTGCCGAGTGGTCGCGCCGTGCCCGGGAAGCCGGCCTCGGGCCACGTCAGATCGACGCCGTCGTCGGGCGCCTCCCGGCCCGGGCGCGGGGGGCGACGACGAGCGAGCTGTCGAGGGCGGGCACCGAGGGACACAGCGCAGGCGCCGAGCAGCGGGCCATGGCTGGTGCCCTCGAGGCGGCGTACCCCTCGTGGGCGGGGACGTCCTTCGCCCGCCGCCACGTGGTGCGGGCATGGGCCTCCACCTGCCGCCGAGGCGAGCCCGCTCGGGCCGTCGAGGAGCGCGCCGACGGATTCCTGGCCTCCGACGCCATGTCAGGCTGCCCGACGACGAGGTTCGGCTACGACGGTCCCGGTGTCGCCGAGGCGCGACACACGCTGGCGGAGGGCTTCCTCGGGCGCGCCGCGCAACGGGCTGGTGCCGAAAGGGCCCGTGCCGAAAGGGCCGGTGCCGAGCTGGCCGAGCGCCGGGACCTCGATGAGATGCTCACCCGTCGCGGCATGGTCCGGGCCGGCGAGAGGATCCCGGGCATCGAACTCGAAAGGGGTGCAGGGCTCGACCGGTGACGAGCGAGGGTGGTCAGGCCGACGGGGGGAGTAGGGGACCGGCGTCGGCGTAGCCCTGGCGCACGCCCCGGCCGGCCCGGCGCTGGAGCTGCTCTGGCTCATAGAGCATCCAGAACGCGTTGCGGGCGTGCTTGCGGGCGCGCTCCACGCACACCGCCGCCAGCTTCTCGGGGTCCTCCTCCTCGTTCTCGTGCACGAACACCTCGAGGATGTGGGTGTTGGTGAGCAGCTGGGCCAGCATGATGCCCTGAGACGCCTCGTGGGCGCAGACCTGGTCGATGGGCGCCCTGCCGGGCATCCCCAGCGCCACCACGATGGCGCAGTCCTCCTCCTCGATGAGGCGCTTGCACTCCACGCCGAGATCCTTGAACCCCGGGACGGTGCGGTGGACGACCTCGAAGCGCTGGCCGTGACCCGGGCACTGCTCGAGCTCGTCGATGGCCTCGGCGCCCATGTCGTAGCGGGCGAACATGGTGTCGACGACGCCGATGCGGTCCATGGCCGAGATTCTCCCACCCGGCATCGACCCCCCTGACCAGGGGCGCACCGGCACTGGGCGTGATGACCAGGCCCCGGGCCCGGCGCAGCATCAAGTCGGCCCGCCCCGACGCCGAATTACAGAAGGTGGACCTGCTCGATGCCCCACGCCGGTGCCGCCTGCCCGCCCTGGCACTGTCGAGCGCCGTCCTTGTCCTCGCTGGCTGCGGCACGGCTGAGTCGGCGTCAACCTCGTCCACCTCCTCGGAGCCCACCCGGGTCTCGGCATCTGCTGCCTTGACCAGCCTGGTCACGACCGCCGCCTCCCGCACGCTCAGCACCGGCGTGAAGGTCTCCGTCGCCGTGGGGTCCTTCCGGGGCAGTGGGTCGTTCGACTTCGCAGCGGGATCGGGATCGGAGCAGATCGACGAGACCGGTGGTGTGGAGAGCCTCGTGTTCGGCCCCAAGACCGTCTACGACCGCCAGACCAGCGGCGAGTACTTCGTCCTGCCCGCCGGTAAGGACTGGGTCTCGGTGGAGCCCGCCGAGGGCGGCAAATCCCGCACATCCCTGTACATCCTGCAGGTCGAGGACCTGAATCCCCAATTCCTCCTGTCCGAGGTGGCCTGGGGCACGACCTCGACGTGGTCGCTCGGGCCCGAGAGCGTGGGCGGCGTCGCCACTCACCGGTACGTCGTGCAGGTTGCCCCCGACACGGTGGCGTCGCGGGCCTCGGGTCCTGCCGCTGCCGCCTTCGCCGCCACCATCCGTTGCGAACGCTCTGCGGCGGGTGGGTCGCGGGCCGCGTTCCAGGACATGGAGGTGTGGGTGGATGGCCACGGGCGGGTGGCGCAGGTGCAGGCCACCTCGCCGGGGAGCTGGGGCAAGACGACGGTCTCGGTGACCGCCTTCGGCGTCCACACCCGGGCGGCGCCGCCTCCTGCCCATACCACTGTTGCTATCGGGTCCGTGATGGGCTCGGCCGACAGCGACGGAGACAGCAGTGCCGGGTAGCGGTCGCCGGGCCGTGCGGCCCAGGCTTCGGGACTTTGGACCCTTTGTCGCCCAAAAGGGTCAAAACACGGCCCGGACTGGACGAAAAACCGACATGAGCCCGATGGGCGTGCTCGGCGCTTCCCTTGTCACGACGCGCTCCAGGACACCCCGACGGCCGCGGTGGCCGGTAGTTGGCCGGGGCCAGTCGGGCGTCAGCCTCATCGAGGTCGTCATCGCCATCACCGTGCTGGCCGTGTCGGTCATCGCCGTCTCGGGCGAGCTCACCACATCCTCGTCGGCCACGGGGAGCACCCAGGCCCGGCTCCTGGCCAGTGAGATCGCCTCACAGGCCATCCAGGAGATCCAGAGCATGGCACCGGCCACGGTGGCCGAAGGGATCGAGTGCACCTCCGGGGGAGCAACGGCTTCGTGCACGTACCAGGCCTCTCCCGATCCCCTCGTCTACGGGGGGTCGACCAATCCCTGCTGGTACTACGGCAACCCGTCGAAGGGACTGCTCGTCCCCACCACCACGAGCGACTCCACCGAGCCACCTCTCGTCCCCAACGTCCCCACCCCCGTGAAGGAGGACGGTTACACCTTCAACGTGGCCACCTACCCCATGATCGACACCAATACCTACAGCTCGGTCACCTGCTCCTCGTTGACGTCGGATACGGCCCCGACCGTACCCGTGACCGTGCTGGTGTCGGTCTCCTGGGGACCGAGCGGCGCCCGCCAGCAGGTCTCCATGCAGACCGCCGTGTACTCGCCGCCACCGCCCGGCATCCAGAGCTCCAACACGTGTTCCACCTTCTCGGCCGGGAGCGGTGCCCACCTCGAGTCCGGTCTGACGAGTGCTTCACCTACTACCTCGGCGCCGAACTGGGGCGGCACGATCGTCCCCGGGCTGACTCAGGTGTCGATCATCGCCATCGACGAGGGTCCCCTGGCGGCGTCGCCGGCGTTCTGCGTCACCGACGTCGCCGGCAACACGCTCCAGGTCACGGGCAGCTGGCTGCAGAACCTGCAGTACACCTACTACGGGAACAGCTCCTCCAACCCGTTCCTCTCCCTGTCGGCGTCTTCGGCCGTCAACAAATCGTATGGCGGGTCGGGGCCCAATGCCGACAGTCCCCCGGCTGCGGGCACGTTCTGCAAGACCTCGTTCGCGGAGCCGAACCCGCCTGACCAGCTGGGCAGCCCACCGAGCAGCTGCAACGTCGAGATCAAGATCACCTTCGAGCTCCCGCTCAACGACACCGACAGCGCCGGCTCGATAGTGGACTCGCTCACCATCGGCGTGTGGGACCACGAGCAGGACCTCGACTTCTGCACCTGGCAGGTGGCCTGATGCTGCGCCTTCACACGAGCTCGCGCCGACCTGGGGTCCGCCGAAACGAGTCTGGCTTCACCATGACCGAGCTGGCGCTCTCTCTGGGGTTGCTCGCCGTGGTGATCGCCCTCATGACACCGACGTACCTGGCGCTCAACGGTGCGGCTGTGCACACGCAGGCGCAGACGACCACCGACGAAGCCCTGCGGCCGACATTGCTCGAATTCTCCCGCCAGGTGGGCTCGGCCAGCGCCGTGTACTGCCCGTCGACGGCCACCAACTACTCGTACTCGATCCCCAATCCTTCGTGCTCGACCGGTGGCTTCTCCATCCTCATGTACAGCGGAGGGAGCAGCGGCCGTTGCGTGCAGTGGCGGGTGCTGGCTCCCGCCAGCGGCACGGGCGGGGTCCTCCAGGTCCGCTCCTGGGCGCCCAACACCTCGTCGACGGTCAAGTTCACGACGGCGGCCTTCGGAGTGCTCCTCATGAACGGCGCCAACCAGTATCCGTTCTCGGTGAGCACGGCGAACTCCGATCCTGTCGTGGGCGTGGACTTCTTCGTGAGCTCGAGCTCGAGCAGCCCCACGGTGGAGATGAAGACCCAGGTCGCCGCCCAGGGGCTCGGCCCCCCTTCGTACTCGTCCGCGTGCAGCACCCTCCCCAGTTCGTGACCATGGCCCTGCTCACCCGCCGGCCGACCTGGCCATCGCCCCCCGGTGAGCCGCCGCAGGCGGGCTTCGCCCTGGTGGCGGTGACACTGCTGGTCGTGTCCATGTTCATCCTGGCCTCCATCGCCATCGCCAGCGTCGGGTTCAACCAGGGGAGCACGACGCACGTGAACGCCAGCGCCGCCGCCGACGGCGCCGCCAACGCCGGGCTTGCCGCCGTCATCCAGGCCATCGCCACCGGAAACGACGTCTGCCAGCTCAGCTCGTCCTCGGCTCCCGACGTCGTGACCGCCCCCAACGCCGGCACCGACTCCTACGCCGTGTCGGTCTCCTACTACAGCTCCTATGCCGACCCCGAGCCCTCGGCGTCCTCGGTGCCCCCTCCGACATCGCTCATCTCCTGCTCGGGCAGCTCGTTGGGAGCGGGGACGTCGTTCGCCGGCGTGGTGGTCACGGCGGTGGGCAAGTCGCAGATGGGCCAGCTGAGCTCGAGCGAGACCATCACCGAGCTCCTCCAAGCCGTGCCCATCAACGCCAACTACGTCCTGTTCGACAGCAACGTGCTCAGCGCCGCCAGCGTGGACCTGACCAACTTCTCGCTCAACCAGATCACGACCACGGCGCTCGTGAACCCCGGCCCAGGTGAGGTCTTCGCCGATGCGAGCATCGCTGGCCCCAGCGCCGGCGGCTGCCAGATGTACGGCACCTTCGTTTCGGTGGGATCGGTCACCATGGGCGACAAGTGCGTCGTGGGCGGCTCGATCTCCGCCAACACCGGTGTGACGCTGTCCCAGGCGAACGTGAACGGCAAGGTGAGCGTCTACCAGGGCAATCTCGTCATGTCCAACTCCGTCATCTCCGGCTCGGCGACCACCATCGGCAACATCTTGATGTGCCCCGTCCCCCCCTCGGGCCTGTGCACGGGGTTGAACCAGGGCAACACCACGATCAGCGGCGACGCCACGGCCTCGGGCACGGTGACCCTGGGGACCACGTCCGAGCCGCCCCCGCCACCGAACCTCTGCAACGTCAGCGCCAACGGCGGCAAGCAGACGGTGGACGGTTGCATCACCGCCGGCGACACGGACCTCACGGGCCCGCCCTACGGCAACATCGCCCTTCCCACCATGGTCAGCCCCATCAGCGCAGCCAACGGCGGGACCACGGCTCAGCAGAGCGCCTACGCCGCCTGGACGGCGGCCGGCTACACAGTGGAGATCGAGCACTCGTGCTCGGGCCAGTCCTCGGCGCTGTGGGGTGACATCAAGAACGCCACGGGCCCCCTCGCCATCGTGGGGGCGTGCACGAGCGACGGGACCGCCAACGGGACCCCGCAGCCGCTCACGTTCTCGGGGCCGGGGAGCGTGGCCTTCAAGCACAGCCTGGCCATCTTCTCCCCCTACGGGTTCAACTTCGTGGGGGGCAACATCTTGCAATCGCAAGCAGGCCCCACCCCCGTCCAGCTCTCGCTCATCGTGCCCACCCCTACCTCGTCGTACCAGTGCAGCTCGGGCACCTACAACATCGCCCTGGCCGGCACCCTCCCCCCCGGAGCCGGCGCCAACCCGGCCTTCGTCGACCTCTTCACCCCCTGCACGCTGTCGGTGACGACCAAGGTCCCCAACGTCTACGGCGAGGCCTTCGTGGGGAACCTGTCCATGACCCAGCTCCTGCAGATGTTCTACGAGCCCTTCACCGTCCCGGGAATGAGCTTCGGCGTTTCGCTCGTCCCCCAGGAGCGCTACGTCACCAAGGGCTGATTCCCGGGGTGCCTGGCCTGGCACCGAAGAGCGCCGAGGCGAACACACGCTTGGCGCCCAGCTCGAGCACCACCGGCACCGGAGCCGCCCTGCCAGCAGGCATCAGAGCGTCGACACGACGCCGTGGCGCTTGCAGCGGGCTTCGTAGCCTGTCGGGATCACCTTGACGGCCAGACGGGTGCCGCACCCGGCGCAGTACCGAGGCGGGTCGAGTGGCCGCGTGCAGCCGGCGCAGCGGTCGAGCGGGCGCCCGCACCCCGTGCAGAACGCCTGCCCCGCGACCTCGCCCGCCATGTTCACAAGGCGCCGGTCAGCGCCCCCATGGGCATGCGCAGGTCCTCGAGCATGCGCAGGTCCTCTTGAGGGGAGCGCCCCAGGGTGGTGAGGTAGTTGCCCACGATCAGGGCGTTGATGCCCGAGGTCATCCCCATGGCCTGCAGATCCCGCAAGGTGATCTCGCGTCCACCCGCGTAGCGCAGGATCACCCCGGGCAGCGCCAGGCGGAACAAGGCGATCCAGCGAATGGCCTCCCAGGCCGACAGCGCCGAGCGGCCGGCGAGCGGCGTGCCGGGCCGGGGGTTCAGGAAGTTGACCGGTACCTCGGTGGGGTCGAGCTCCTGGAGCTGCACCAGCAGCTCCACCCGCTGGGCGTCGCTCTCGCCCATGCCCAGCAGCGCCCCACAGCACAGCTCCATGCCCTCCGCCCGCACCAGCGCGCACGTCTCGGCCCGCTCCTGCCAGCTGTGGGTGGTGACCACCTGAGCGAAGAACGAGCGCGCCGTCTCGACGTTGTGGTTGTAGCGGTGCACGCCGCCGGCGGCCAGGCGGGCCGCCTGCTCGGGGGTGAGGATGCCGGCGGAGACCGCCACGTTGAGCCCGGTGTGCTCGCGTACCAGCGGGACGAGCTCGAGGATGCGGCCCAGGGTCCGCTCGTCGGGGCCGCGCACGGCGAGGACGATGAAGAACTCCGAAGCGCCGAGTGCCGCCGTCTCGGTGGCGGCGGCCAGGACCTCGTCGGTGTCGAGGAAGGGCGTGGCCTTCACCGGGGTGTCGAAGCGCGAGGACTGGGCGCAGAAATGGCAGTCCTCGGGGCAGCCGCCGGTCTTGGCGGAGAGGATGCCCTCCACCTCCACGGCGGGCCCGCACCAGGCCAGGCGCACCCGGTGGGCGACCGCGGCAAGCTCGACCACGCACTCGTCGGGCACCACGGCGAGAAGGGCCAGCTCGCCGGCGTCGAGCAGCCGGCGCTCCTCGAGCAGGGCGGCAGCGGCGGCGTCGATGGCCCGGCGCGCCCTGGGCGGGTCGGGCACGGGCGGCAGGGTGACGGGGCACTCGGCGGCCGGCATGGACCCGGCAGCGGGGAGGACCCCGGCGGTGGTGGCGCGCATTGCGACGGTGCTACGCCTGAGGGGGACAGGGGTGTCGCCGGACATCGCCGACACGGTAGCGGCGTCGCCCCACGAGGAGGGAATCGTGGCCTGGGACTTCGAGACCGAACCGGAGTACGCCGCCAAGCTGGCGTGGGCGCGGGAGCTCGTCGACGAGGAGGTGCTCCCGCTCGAGGTGCTGGACCTGCCCACCGACGCGCTGCGGCGGGCCGTCGAGCCCCTGCAGGAGGAGGTGAAGCGCCAGGGCGTGTGGGCCGCCCACCTGCCGCCCGAGCTGGGGGGCATGGGTTTCGGCCAGGTCCGCCTGGGCCTGCTGCACGAGGTGCTGGGACGCTGCTACCTCGCACCGGTCGTGTTCGGCAACAACGCCCCGGACTCGGGCAACGCCGAGCTGCTCGCCGTGGGCATCGAGCAGTCCGGGCGCCAGGAGCATCGCCAGCTGTGGCTCCAACCGCTGTTGGAGGGGAAGCTGCGCAGTGCCTTCTCCATGACCGAACCGGGCGCCGGAGCCGACCCCACGTTGATCAAGACTTCGGCGGTACGCGACGGCGACGAGTGGGTGATCAACGGCCACAAGTGGTTCACGTCCAACGGGTCGGTGGCCGACTTCCTCATCGTGATGTGCGTCACCAACCCCGACGTTCACCCTTATGCCGGTTGCTCCATGATCGTGGTGCCGGCCGACACCCCGGGGGTGGACGTCGTGCGCGACGTGCCCACCATGGAGCACCCCTTCCCTCACTTCGGGCGCTTCGGCGGCCACTCCGAGGTGATCTACCGGGACGTGCGGGTGCCGGCGGAGAACCTGGTTGGAAACGAGGGAGACGGCTTCCGCCTGGCCCAGATGCGGCTGGGGCCGGGCCGCATCCACCACTGCATGCGCTGGCTGGGCCAGTCGCAGCGGGCCTTCGACATGCTCTGCGAGCGGGCCGTGTCGCGACAACTGCACGGGTCGCTGCTCGCCGACAAGCAGTTCGTCCAGGGATGGGTGGCCGACTCCATGGCGGAGATGGCGGCTGCACGGCTCATGACTCTGCAGGCGGCCTGGAAGATGGACAAGGAAGGGGCACCCGCAGCGCGCGTCGAGATCGCCATGATCAAGTACTTCGGCGCCCAGGTGCTCTACAACGCCATCGACCGGGCCATCCAGGCCCACGGCGCTCTCGGCTTCTCCACCGACCTGCCCCTCGAGCACATGTACCGCGCGGCGCGCGCGGCGCGCCTCTACGACGGCCCCGACGAGGTGCACAAGGTGACCGTGGCCCGCCAGGTCCTGAAGCGCTACCAGCCGGCCGAGGTGCCTTCCGAGCACGTCCCCACCCGGCGGGAGGCGGCGGCCAAGAAGTTCGCCGAGCTGCTGGCCGAGGTGAGCGCCAACGACTGACCCTGGATGCCCGGACCTGGACGCCGGGGCCGGAGCCAGGGCTTGAACCGAGGCTGGAGCCAGGGGAGAGCGGCGCTCAGGCCCAGAACCAGCTGCTGAAGCGGCGCGTCGCTCCCGGGTGTGCCCGGCTTCCCCGGGCGGGGAACCAGGCCAGCTCCCGGCCGGCCCCGAAGGGGCTGTTGGCCGAGCGGCAGCGGACCCCCCGGAGCCCCGCCTCGTGCACGGCCACGCCCACCGCTTGGCAGCGGTCGTGGCCCACCACCTGCCCGCTGCCGTCGATCGGGTAGGTGGCCGGGAGCCCGGCGTGGCGGACCCCGGCTGGGCTGTGGATGTCGGCCACGTCCTGGCGGCGGGGCAAGGTGGCTTCCACGAGCACCGGCGCGTTGTCGTCGCGCAGGTCCTCGGGCCGGTAGGGCTTTCCCTCGAGAAAGCGCGTGGTGTTGACCCGGACCGTCACCAGGTCTTCGTTCAGGTACAGCACAGGAAAGCTCCCCGGAGGGTTCCAGCGGCCGCCGTTTGCAGCGGCGAAGCCGGGGTCGAGGGGGTCCGCCCAGGCCGGGTCGGCCACGCGCAGCCACAGGTGGCCGTCGGGAAGTCGCTCGACGATCACCGCGCGATGGCGGCGAAGTCGAACATGGCCCGGCAGGCGTCCAGGGCTCGAGCGGGATCCTCGGAGGCGAGCTCGAGGAGGCTTCGCCCGGCTTCGTCGGCAACGGGACGGCGCACCACGGCGGGGATCCGGTCGCGGCGGAGGTAGTGGGAGAGGAGGTCGGCGGCAGCGGCCAGGTCCGCCACCGCCGTGCTCCTGGCGGCCGGGATGCCCTCCACGGACCACTTGGCCAGCGCCTGGCGCGACACCTTGAGCACCCGGGCCGCCTCGGCTCCCGAGAGCCCCCAGACCTCCATGACCCGCTGGAGCTGGCCGACCCGGCGCCGAGCGTCGAGGGCGGCGGAGAAGCGGTCCAGCCACTCCGGCTCCTCGCCGTGGCTGGCCACGATGTCCTGCGCCACGTCCTCCGGCGACACGTGCCCGGCACGGGCCGCACCCATGATCGCAACCATATGTCAACCGCAACCTTTTGTCAACTTCGCCCCGCCCGCGCCCTTATGTCCGGCTCCGCCCGGCCCCTCCACCCCTCTCCAGTGGTCGCCATGGTGGCGCCCGGCTGTGACGGTCCAGCCGGGACAGACGAGGCGGGGTGCGCTCAGAGGGGGGGTGGGTCGGGCGGCCCGCTGCGCATGGCGGGATCGATGGCGCTCATGAGGCCCACCGGATTGCCGTCGGGATCGGCCACGATGGCGTAGCGGGCACCCCAAAAGGCGTCGTAGGGCTCCTGGCGCCCCGCGTACCCGGCGGCGGTGAGCCGGGCGAAGGTCTCGTCCACGGCCTGGCGGGAGGCGAGTTTGAAGCCGATGATCACGGCGGGGCCGCTGGAACCGGCGTCCCACTGCCGGGCGAAGGCCGTGCTGTCGAAGTCGAGGTCGACTCCCACGCTGGCCGAGCGGTGGTGCGGCTCCCACTGGGCCATGGTGGGGCCGGGCTCCACACCGACGAGGCGGTAGAAGGCGAGGCTCGCCTCCATGTCGCCCACCACCAGGTTGATCTGGTCGATGACCGGTTCGTCCGCCACTTTCGTGCCCCCTTTGTCGAGGTGTGTCCAGGTCGACCGACTGACTCGGCCCTGCTCCAAAGCCCGGGCTAGGCGGCGGCGGTGAAGCGCAGCTCTGCCCGGCGCATCCCCGCCACCACCGACGACCCGGTGCGCTCGAGGGCTCCGGCCACCTCGATCCCCGAGAAGCGCTGCAGCAGTTCCTCGAGCACCACCCGCCCCTCGAGACGGGCCAGGGCGGCGCCCAGGCAGAAGTGGTTGCCGAAGCCGAAGGCGATGTGGGGGTTGGGTTGGCGACCGACGTCGAGCTCCCCGGCGCCGGGCCCGAACACCTCCTCGTCGCGGTTGGCGGAGGCGAAGAGCATGAGCAGCGGCTCGCCGGCGGCGATGGGGACGCCGCGCAGCTCGGTGTCGCGCGTGGCCGTGCGCATGAACGACAGCACGGGCGAGGTCCAGCGCAGCAGCTCCTCCACTGCGCTCGGCACGAGGCTCTGGTCGTGGCGCAGGCGCTCGTACTGGCCGGGGTGCTCGGCCAGCGCCACCAGTCCGGCGGCGATCAGGTTCCGGGTGGTCTCGTTGCCGGCCACGAGCAGCTGCACGAGGAACATGGCCAGGCGGTCGTCGGAGAGCTGCTCGCCGTCGATCTCGGCCAGGGCCAGCTCGCTGAGCACGTCCTGGCGGGGCTCGGCGCGCCGGGCCTTGGTGGCCGAGACCAGGTACTCGATCATCTCCGAGAGCAGCGCCTGCTTGCGCTCCTCGGGCCAGTCGGTCGCCCCGGGCACGACAGCCTCGGACCACTCGTAGCAGCGCTCCCAGTCGTCCTCGGGAACGCCCAGCATCTCGGAGATGACGAGCAGCGGCAGGGGCACGGCCAGCAGCGGCACCACGTCGAGGACCTCGCCCGGCGCCATGCGCTCCACCAGCGTCTTGGCCCGGGTCCGCACCACGGGATCGAGGGTCTTCACCACCGAGGGCTTGAAGCCGGGCTGCACCAGGCGGCGGTAGCGGGTGTGGTCGGGAGGGTCGCTGTGGAGGATGGTGGGCGGGGACGGATAGCTGACCCCGATCTCGTCCACGAGGATGCCCCTGGAGGCACAGAACGTCTCGTGGTCGCTCTCGACGCGGCTCACCTCGGCATGCGTGGACACCGCCCAGAACCCGCGGGCGGCGTTCCAGGCCACCGGCGCCTCGGCGCGCAGCCGGGCGAACAGGACATGGGGATCGGCCTCGTAGAGCGCCGGGTCGACGACCCGCTCGGCCAAGCCGACGCCGGGACGTTCCGTCGAGCCCGGCGGCGCCGGCTTGTCCACGAGCCCCTAACCGACGATGAGCCCGTTGGGCCGGGGCAGGCCGGCTGCCTCGAGGAGGGCGAAGTAGGCCTCGACCGCCCCCTGGCCGTCGAAGACGGTCTCCACCTGGTCGTCGTCGGTGAGGTTGAGCAGGGCGCCCTCGATGACGAAGAGCACGTCGGTGGGCCCGGTGTTGTCCTCGGGCACGTGCAGGGTGTGCACCGAGTTGGCCGGCTCGAAGATGTAGGAGCCGGCGCTCGACACGAAGTCGTACTCGAGGTAGTGCCAGCGTCCCGACAACGTATAGCCCTCGACGGGACCCGTGTGGCGGTGGCGCTGCAGCTGCACGCCGGGGGCGAAGCGGTTGCGGATCACCCAGGTGCCCCGGGCCGAATCGAAGCGCACGAGCTTGAGCTCCACGCCCATGCCGGTGTCCACCCAAGGGGCGTCGTCGTCCCCCACGTGGCGCACGATGAGTTCCTTCTCGGCGACGGCCACGGCCACTCCTCCCCTGGCCGGCAGGCGCCCGGCCCCGTTGCTCGCCGGTCCCGCCCGGCCTTCGGCTCAGCCTAGGAAAGCTCAGGCCGGGTCGGCGAAGCGCGGTGGGCGGCCCTGGCGTCGGGCGGCGACGGCTTCGGCGAAGTCGGCCTCGCCCATCATGGTGTCCAGGCGCCGCTGGGCGTCCTCCACCGACTGGGCGGCTGTGGCATAGGCGTCGGAGTACAGCTGGAGCTTGGTGGCGGCGAGTGACGCCGGCGACACCTCCTCGGCCAGCAGGCGGGCGTAGTCGTACACCGCCCCCATGAGGTCCCCGCCGGGCAGCACCCGGTTGACCAATCCCATGGCAAGGGCCTCCTCGGCCAAGACGACCCGGCTGGAGAACAGCAGGTCGGCGGCGTGGGCGAAGCCCACGATGCGTGGCAGCAGCCACGACAGGCCGAATTCGGCCGGGAGCCCCAGGCGCCCGTGGGACGTCGTGAGCTTGGCCCCGGCGGCGGCGAAGCGCAGGTCGCAGTAGCAGGCCAGGGCCAGGCCCACCCCGGCGGCCGGGCCGTTGACGGCGGCGATGACGGGCTTGGGGATGCCGAAGTGGTAGGCGAGCTCGGCGTCGAACTCGGGCCGCACCCCGTAGCCGGGGTAGGCGAGGTGGGGACCGGTTCCGGGGTCGTAGCCACCCCGGGCGGCGTGGTGCTCGAGCGCCTGGGTGTCGGCGCCCGCACAGAACCCCCGCCCGCTGCCCGTGACGACGATCACGCGCACTGCGTGGTCGGCGGCGGCCCGGGCCAGGAGCGCCCGGTACTCGGTGTGCATGCGGCCCGTCCAGGCGTTGAGGCGCTCGGGCCGGTGCAGGGTGATGGTGGCCACCCCCTGGTGCACCTGGTAGAGGGTCACTTTCAGCTCGTCGGGCTCCATGGCCACTTCCTAGCGGTTTCCCGCCCGGCCCGGATCAGGTGCCCGCCCGCCCCGCCCCAGCCGAGGTTGTGGAGGTGTTGTGTATCGGGCCCCTAAAGGCGGCCGGGCCTGGCGACGATGACTCGGTGGGACTTCGCATTCGGTCCCTGAAGAATCATCCACACTTCACATCCCCGTCGAGACCCCCACCCGGACCGGTGGGGGTTCTCGCGTCCGGGCCGTCATGGCACGGTCGTGGTGGTCGTGGTGGTCGAGGTGGTCGAGGTCGTCGATGACGAGGTCGTGGTCGTCGTCGGCGACGTGGTGGTCGAGCTCGACCCCGTGGGAGCCGAGGTCGTGGTGGTCGAGGAGCCGGGTCGGGTGGTGGTCGTGGTGGACGTCGGCGCCACGGTGGTGGTCGTGGTGGACGTGGCGCCTTGGCCCGGTGCCGTGGCGGGGGCAGGCGCTGCCGGAGTGAGCACGCCGCCCCAGGGCCCGGGGTCATGGGATGAACGCGGCGGCACGGCGAAAGGGTTGGGCGGGTTCCCGGCGTTGGTGGTGCCCACCACCAACAAGGCGGCGAGCACGGCTCCTGCGCTGCCCAGGACGACGGACCCCGCCACCACCGCTGGCTTGGCGACCTGCGCCAGCCGCTCGCGCAGCTCCTCGGTATGCCGACGCCGCTCCAGTTCGGGCGTCAAGCTGGCGCGCTGGGCGAGCCAGGCCATGTAGGGCGAGGACACGTACACGACGCCCTGCCACGCCACGAGTCCCACGAGCAGCAGGGTGGGGCGCGCCACCACCGCCAGGGCACCGGCGGCGCCCCACAGGACGAGGCCCAACACCGCCTCGGGAGAGGCGGCCCGCAGGGCCGCCCGCAGCCGGTGGGCACCGCCCGTCTTCGGAGTGCGCATGAACACGCCCTCTTTGCGCACGAGGCCCTGCAGGCAGGCGCGCGCCACGGTCCACGACAGCGACAGCCAATTGGCGAAGGCCAGCACGGCCCGGCCCAGTGTGATGTCGGTGCGGTTGCGCAGGGCCCAGGTGGCGCGCAACAAGCCCGACGCCAAGAGTGCGGCAGGCAGCATGACGGTAGGGCCGACAAGGGGGCGGATGGCCACCCGCTCGCCAGCCAGCATCAAGGAGGCCACGGTCAGCAACACAGCCGAGAAGCCGAGGTACACGAGGTCGTTGAACCACTGGAGCCCGCCCATCAGGTAGTCGAGGCGCTGGCCCAAGCTCAGGTGGTTGTGCGGCGAGCGGTCCCAAGGCATGAGCGAGCGCCAATGCCTGCGCAGGATCTGCATGCCGCCGAAGCACCAGCGAAAGCGCTGGCTCTTCAACGCCGAAAAGGTGAGTGGCATGATCCCGCGCCCGAAGCTCTGGTTCACGTACATGCCCGAGTAGCCGGCCATGAGCAGCCGGAGCGACGTCTCGGCGTCTTCGGTTATTACCCACTCGTCCCAACCCCCGATGGCCTCCAGCAGGGGCCGCCGCAGGAGACCCATGGTGCCGGCGAAGATGATCGAGTTGCGCTCGTTGCGCGAAGGCATGGCCGTGGCGAAGAAGTAGCGGTAGGCGTCGTAGCAGGCCGTGAAGTAGGCGCTGCCCTCCCAGTCGCGGTAGTCCTGTGGGGTCTGCACGAAGGCGACATCGGGATCGGCGAAGTACCCCACCGTCTGGCGCAGGTACGACGGGTCGACCAGGTAGTCGGCGTCGATCACGCCCACGATCTCGGCTGCCGGGTCGGCGTAGCGCTCCAGGGCCAGGTTGAGCGCCCCCGATTTGTAACCGGGCCAGGGGTCGACGTGGACGAAGCGGACCCGGGGAAGGCGGCGGCAGTACTCCTCGACCGGTCGCCACACAGCGGGGTCCTTGGTGTTGTTGTCGATCACGACCAGCTCGAAGTCCGGATAGTCGAGAGTCTCCACCGACTTGATCGTCTCGATGAGCATGTCGGGCGGCTCGTTGTAGGCAGCGATGTGAAGTGAGACCCTGGGCAGGTAGGCGGGATCGGGAGCCGGGAAGCGCCGGTCGTGGCGCACTCGGGTGACCACGTCACAGGTCTCGAAGGCGAAGGTGGTGGCCAAGAGCAGGGCGGTGGCCTCGAGCAGCAAAAGGACCAGGGACGCCAGCGAGCCCAGCGCTGACAGGTCGCCGCTGAAGGTGATGTCGACGGCGAAGGCGAGATAGGCGCCGGCGGCGGCGGCGAAGGCCGAGAAGAACAGCTGGCCCACGGGGTTCCAGCTGCGACGTAGGACCACCACCGCTACGCCCACCACCACCTCGAAGATCTCGGCGGCCTCGATTGGCCCCGACGAGATGGCCCACACGTAGGTGACCACCTCGCCCGCCGCCAAGGCCGCAGCGGCCACCAGCGCCAGGCCGGCCGGCACCGAGGCGTGACGTAGACGGTCGCCCAGGAGCAACAGCAGGAGCGTGGACAGCGCCAGCTCGATGGCGCAGACCACGAAGAACCCGAACAGCACCGTTGCACCTCCCAGGCAGGCCCTCGGATCTCCGGAAGGCCGCGGCAGCCGGGCTGGGGAAATGCCCGTGGACAGGAGGTGCCAATCCTCCGGTCAACGCCGGCACCACGGGCGGTCGCCGCCTGGCGCCCGCCGCCGGTGGTGCTCTTTGGCCCACGTCGACGCGCACTACTGTCGACCGGATGGTCGATCGCCACCTTCTCGGGACGCGCCGCGGCGCTCATATCCGTGGCAGCCGTGAGGCCGGTGACCGGCTGCGCGCCCTGGGCGAGCAGCTGGGCCAGCCCTTAGGCCGACCGGCGTGGCGGGAGTCCAGGAG
>JBJKRZ010000143.1:0-5369 GCA_046704365.1 Acidimicrobiales bacterium
CGCACCAGCGTGATCGCCCGTATGGAGGGATCGGACCCCGAGGCGCCGTCACTCACCTTGCTGGGGCACACCGACGTCGTCCCCGCCAACCCCGCCGACTGGCGCCAGGACCCCTTCGGCGGGGAGCTCATCGACGGAGAGGTGTGGGGACGCGGGGCGGTCGACATGTTGAACCTCACCTCCTCCATGGCCGTGGCGGTGCGACAACTTGCCGACGACGGCTTGCGCCCCCGGGGCGACCTGGTCTTCATCGGCGTGGCAGACGAGGAGGGCCTGGGGATCCACGGTGCGGGCTGGCTCACCGAGCACGCTGCCGAGCAGGTGGCGACGGACTACCTCGTCACCGAGGCGGGGGGGTTCCCCATGCCCAGCGCCGAGGGTGTGCGGCTGCCGGTGATCACCGGGGAGAAAGGGGTGTTCTGGTGCACCCTGCGCGTGCGCGGCACTCCCGGGCACGGCTCGCAGCCTCTGCGCACCGACAGCGCCGTGGTGAAAGCGGCCATCGTCGTGCAGCGCCTGGCCGAGCACCAGGTGCCGGCCGAGATCCACGACGCATGGCGGCGCTTCGTGGAGGGCATCGGCTTGCCCCAGGACATCTCCCGAGAGCTCCTCGACCCCGGTCGGATCGAGGCGTTCTGCCGCGACTTCCCGGCGCTGGGCCTGGCCCGCCAAGCCCATGCCTGCACGCACACGACCATGGCACCCACCGTCCTCCACGGAGGGACGAAGGTGAACGTGATCCCCGATCGCGCCGAGATCCAATTGGACATCCGCGGGCTCCCGGGGTGGCACGTGACCGAAGTGGAGGACATGCTGCGCGCCGCGCTGGGCGATCTGGCCGACGACGTGGAGATCTCCTGGCACGAGACGCACCCGTCCACCACCTCGCCGACGGACACCCCCTTGTGGGATGCCCTCGAGCAGGTGGCTCGCAACACGTACCCCGACGCCCGCTGCGTCCCCTTCCTTTCCGTCGGCGCCACCGATGCCCGTTTCTTCCGCAAGCTCGGCACCACTGCCTACGGCTTCGGGCTCTTCTCGCGCCGCCTCACCTTCGAGGACTACGCCACGATGTTCCATGGGATCGACGAACGGGTGGACGTGGAATCTCTCGGCCTGTCGGCCCGCCTGTGGAAAGGTCTGGCCCAGCAGTTGCTCTCGTGACCGACGCGCCTACCCCTTCGGGGGCTGCCAGGGAGAACGCCAGGGGGCACTCCAGCCCGGGTGCCGGGCCCGGCGTTGCCATCGACGCCGTCTTGTTCGACTTCGGCGGGGTGCTGGCCGACAGCCCCTTCGAGGCCTTCGCCCGCTACGAGGAGCTCCGCGGGCTCCCGGCCGGCTTCATCCGTTCCATCAACGCCGCCAACCATCATGACAACGCCTGGGCCAGGCTGGAGCGCAACGAGATCGACTTCGAGGAGTTCTGCGACGCCTTCGAGGTCGAGGCACAGCGCGCCGGGGGACGGATCGACACCCGCCAGCTCTTCGCCACCATGACCGGTGGCATCCGGCCCCAGATGGTCGAAGCGGTGCGCCGTTGCCGGGTGCGATTCAAGACGGGCCTGCTCACCAACAACTTCATCGGCCCTGGCCCCGGAACGCTCGGGGGGACGGACGCGGCGGAGGTCCTCGGTCTCTTCGACGCCGTCATCGCCTCCTCGGAGGTGGGGGTGCGAAAACCCGATCCTCGTTTCTATGAGCTGGCCTGCCGGAATCTGTCGGTGACCGCCGAGCGGTCGGTGTTCCTCGACGACCTCGGGGTGAACCTCAAACCGGCGCGGGTCATGGGGATGCACACCATCAAGGTGCACGACCCCGAACTCGCTTTGGCCGAGTTGGAACAAGTGCTGGGTATCCCGCTGCGCTGAGGTTCACGCACCGGGTCGCCGGGTCCTCCTCAGGCGAAGGCCCGTCGCAGGAGGTCCTCCTGCTCCAGGTGGTGCAATGCGGCGCTGCCCGTCGCCGGGCTGGCAGATTCAGGACGACTGGCGTGCACCAGGGTGAAGCGGTCCCGCAGCAGACGATGGAGCCGTCCGTGGACGAAGTTCCACGCCCCCATGTTCTCCGGCTCCTCCTGGACCCACACGACCTCCGTGGCGGCGGGATAGCGCGCCAGCACCTCCGCCAAGCGCTCCTCGGGCCAGGGGTACAGCTCCTCGACGCGCACCACGGCCACTGCGTCCGGTTCCACCCCCGGCTCGGGGAGGTCGGGTTTGGAGGCCGCCAGGTCCTGGCGGCGGGCCATGGCCTCAAAGGCCACCTTGCCCGAGCACAACAGCACCCGCTGCACACGCTCGACGTCGAGAACCGGACCCGGAGGAGAGCCGGTACCGGGCACGCCGGCCCCCGGGTCGTCGAGGACCTCCGAGAAGGAGCCGTCGGCCAGATCCTCGACGGGCGAACGCGACTGGCGGGCCCTGAGCAACGACTTGGGGGTGAACACCACCAGTGGCCTGCGCATTGGCGAGTGGGCCTGCGACCGCAGGAGATGGAAGTACTGAGCGGCGGTTGACGGCTGCGCCAGGCGCATGTTGCCCCGGGCGCTCAGGGTCAAGAAGCGCTCGATGCGAGCCGAGGAGTGCTCCGGGCCTTGCCCCTCGTAGCCGTGGGGCAGCAGCAGCACGAGTCCCGAACGCTGGCCCCACTTGTCCTCGGCTGCCACCAAAAAGTTGTCCACGATGATCTGGGCACCGTTGCCGAAGTCGCCGAATTGCGCTTCCCAAGCCACCAGCGCGTCCGGTGCCTCCACCGAGTAGCCGTACTCGAACCCCAAGGCGGCGTATTCCGACAACAGGGAGTCGTGGACTGCGAAGCAGCCCGTTCCCGCCACGTCGAGATGAGCGAGGGGGACCCATTCGGTGCCGGTCTCGAAGTCCACGAGCACGGCGTGACGCTGGGAGAACGTACCCCGGCGGGTGTCCTGTCCCGATAGGCGCACGTCGGTGCCCTCGAGGAGCAGCGACCCCAGGGCCAGAGACTCCCCCAGGGCCCAGTCCACCTCACCTTCGGCGAACATGCGCGCCCGTTGCGCGAATTGGCGAGCCAGCTTGGGGTGCACGGTGAAGCCGTCGGGCACTGCCACCGCCGACCGAGCCAGTCCCTCGAGCACCTCCCGGTCGACCCCGGTGGGCACAGGTGGCTCCGGCGCCTCGGGTGGTGCCGAAGTGGGGAGGACGGCGGCCGCCGGTGTGGCCGCCTGACGGGTTTCGTCCAGAGCGCTCTGCAAGCGCGCTTGGAAGTCCTCGAGCGCCTGCTCCGCCTCCTCCAAGGTGATGTCGCCCCGGCGCACCAAGTTCTCCGTGTAGATCTTGCGCACCGAACGGTGGGCGTCGATGAGGGCGTACATCTTTGGCTGCGTGTAGCTGGGATCGTCTCCTTCGTTGTGGCCGTGACGGCGGTAGCAGACCAGATCGATCACCACGTCCTTGTGGAATGCCTGGCGGAAACCGAAAGCGAGACGGGCGGCCATCACACAGGCCTCGGGGTCGTCCCCGTTCACGTGGAAGACCGGGGATTGCACCATCTTGGCGACATCGGTCGGATACACGGAGGACCGTGCCGACTCCGGCGCCGTCGTGAAGCCCAGCTGGTTGTTGACGACGACGTGGATGGTGCCGCCTATGCGGTAGCCACTGAGCTGCGACAGCTCGAGCGTCTCGGCGACGACGCCCTGGCCGGCGAAGGCGGCGTCGCCGTGCACCAGAACCGACAGGACCCCGAAGGGCTGCTCGCCCTGCCGGCGATCCTGTTTGGCCCTGGCCATGCCCTCCACCACAGGGTCCACGGCCTCCAGGTGGGAAGGGTTGGACGCCAGGGTCACGGGCAGCTGACTGCCGCTGCGCCCCACGAACTTGCCCGAGGCGCCCTTGTGGTACTTCACGTCACCCGACCCCTGGACGGAGTCGGGGTCGAGGTTGCCCTCGAACTCCCGGAAGATCTCGCCGTAGGACTTGCCGACGATGTTGGCCAGGACGTTCAGCCGGCCCCGGTGCGCCATGCCCAGCACGGCTTCGGAGAGCCCCTCCGCCCCTGCTTGGTCGAGGATGGTGTCGAGCAGCACGATAGTGGTCTCGGCGCCCTCGAGGCCGAAGCGCTTCTGGCCCACGTAGCGGCTGTGCAGGAAGCGCTCGAAGGCCTCGGCGGCGTTCAGCCTGTCGAGGACGTGACGTTGCTCGTCGGGGGCCAACGTGAGCGGGACCCCTTCCACGTGCTCCTGGATCCAGCGCTTCTGCTCGGGGTCCTGGATGTGCATGTACTCGATACCCAGGGTGCGGCAGTAGGCGTCACGCAGGATATCGAGAGCGCTGCCCAGCGTCGTCACGTCGCGCCCAGCCAGACCGTCGACGACGAACTCACGGTCGAGGTCCCACAGCGTGAGTCCGTAGCTGGTGGGATCGAGCTCAGGGTGCAGGGGCCGACGTTCGGCCGCCAGTGGGTCCAGGTCGGCGATGAGATGGCCACGCACGCGGTACATGTTTGATCAGGCTCTGCACATGGACCTGTTTGAGCAGTTTCAGGTGTTCACCTTCGAGCACGTTTACGTCCGCCTGCCAGCGCACGGGCTCATAGGGCACGTCCAACGATGCGAACACGCCCTCGTAGAAGCCATGGCCGCCCATGAGGCACTCGGCCACGTGGGTCAGGAACAATCCCGACTCGGCTCCCTGGATGATGCGGTGGTCGTAGGTAGAGGTGAGGGTGACCACCGGCCCCACGCCCAGGGAGGCCAGACTGCGGCGGTCGGCGGCCTGGTACTCCGCCGGGTAGCCGAGGGAGCCCACACCGATGATGGCCCCTTGGCCGGGCATGAGGCGGGGCACCGATTGCACTGTCCCCAAGGTGCCGGGGTTGGTGAGGGTCACGGTGGCACCGGAGAAGTCGTCGGGCGAGACCTTGGCAGTGTGGACCTTGCGCACCATGTCCTCGTAGGCCATCACGAAGCCGCGGAAGTCCAGGGTGTCGGCCTGGCGCACCACGGGCACCATGAGCGTCCGCGTCCCGTCGCGGCGCCCCACGTCCACGGCCAGGCCAAGACCCACCTGGCGGTGGCGGACGATGCCGGGGGTGCCCTTGCCGTCGGCGTCCGGCACAAAGCTGGCGTTGAGAGCGGGCACGAGGCGCAGGGCCTGCACCACGGCGTACCCGATCAGATGGGTGAAGCTGATCTTGGCGCCGGTCTCACGGGCCAGGTGCCGGTTCACCACGGCCCGGTTCACCTCGAGAAGGCGTGCCGGCACCGAGCGCACACTGGTGGCCGTGGGAATGGACAGAGACGCCTCCATGTTCGAAGCCACCCTGGCGGCCGCCCCCCGGAGCGGCTCGGGAGGGGCCCCGTCGGCGGGCGCGCCTCCCTCGGCCGGTGCCGGGGC
>JBJKRZ010000144.1:0-3054 GCA_046704365.1 Acidimicrobiales bacterium
GGCGTGCTCGTGGCAGCGCTGTTGGGCGGGGTGGTGGGTCACGCCCTGTCCGAGACCCAGGGACCGGCGGCGGCCATCGTCCCGGGCAACGGCTCCTCGGGTGCCGCTCCCCAAGGCGCCCCCGCCAACGCGGCGGCCATCGCCGCCTCTGTCAACCCCGGCCTGGTCGACGTGAACACGATCATCTCCGCCCAAGGGATCCAGGGAGCGGGCACGGGCATGGTGCTCACCTCCGACGGCGAGGTCCTCACCAACAACCACGTCATCGAAGGGGCCAACCGCATCTCGGTGACCGATGTGGGCAACGGCCAGACCTACAACGCCACCGTGGTGGGCTACGACCGCAGCCACGACGTGGCCGTGCTGCAGCTGAGCGCCGCCTCAGGCCTGCACACGGTCAGCCTGGGCAACTCCTCCTCGGTGTCCCCGGGGCAGGGGGTGGTGGCCATCGGCAACGCCAACGGCACGGGCGGCACCCCGACCTATGCAGCGGGCACCGTCGTGGCCATCAACCAGAGCATCACCGCCAGCGACCAGGCGACGGGCAGCTCCGAGCAACTCACCGGGCTCATCGAGACCGACGCCAACATCGTCTCAGGGGACTCCGGCGGGCCGCTGGTGAACACCTCGGGCAAGGTCATCGGCATGGACACCGCCGCCTCGAGCGGCTTCCAGTTCGCCAACACCGGCACGCAGGGCTACGCCATCCCCATCAACACGGCGGTCAACATCGCCAAGCAGATCGAAGCCGGGCAGTCGTCGAGCACGGTGCACGTGGGACCCACCGCCTTTTTGGGTGTGGGGGTGCGCACCGCCTCGAGCAGCGCCTCGCCCTTCGGGGGTGGGTCGGGCACGGGCACCGGCGCCGCCATCATGCAGGTGGTGTCCGGCGCACCAGCGGCCAACGCCGGGCTCAGTGTCGGTGACGTGATCACTTCGCTGGACGGCAAGAACGTGACCTCGGCCAAGGACCTCACCAACGTGGTCGTCACCCTGAAGCCGGGGCAGACGGTGAGCGTGGGGTTCGTGAACACCTCGGGTCAGAGCCAGACCGTGCAGCTGACCCTGGCGAGCGGCCCGGCCCAGTGACGACGGGCCCCCCGGCGCCTGATGCGCTGGGGGGCCGGCAGGTGTGAGGGGACGGGCGCCGGATTGGGCAACGGCGGCGCCGGGTAGGCGCCTCGCCGTGGTACCGAGGGCGCGCCCGGCTGACTTCGACTCCGCCACCGCCATGGTGGCGGCCACGGCGCGCTTTCTCCAGGGCAGGGGATTCCCCATCCTGGGCAAGCCCTACGGGCCTGCCCTGCGTCCCTTGCTCGTCACCATGAACCATCTTCCCGAGACGGCCCGCCAGTGGCTGTACCGGGTTGGCAGCGGCCGCGAGGGGCTGGCGGCCGAGGTGATGGCCGGCGTCGAGGAAGAGGATCTCGCCCGGCAGGTGGTGTCCCGCTACCGACGGCGTCCCTACCCGGGCGCCTTGATCGGGTCCACCCCGGGCTCGGCCGTGCACCTGGCGGCCGCCCTGGGGATGCCGCTTCTCCCCCAGACCCTCCTGCTCCCCCTGGCGCATCGCAGCATGCCGCTCGACGACCCGCTGGCCGACATCGACCGGGCCCGCCCGGTGGCCCAGGCCATCGTGGCTCGCAACCCGCACCTCGTCGTCCACCACATGTCGGACCCCACCAACGACCGCAAGACCCTGGCGCGCTTCTCCTACTTCCGCTTGAAGCGGACCATCCTCGGGCCCACCTACGAGCGCTTCCTGGCCGACTGCATCGCCCCCGGCGGCGTGCTGTACGTGGTGGAGTCGCGCCACCGCTGGCCCACGGCGCTGCTGTCCACGCGCTACGTCTTCCAGTTGGGCGGCGTAGGGGGATTGACGCCCGAGGAGTACCTGCGCGGCGGGGAGCGGGTGGAGAAGTTCCTCGCCCAGGAGGGGTCGCCCCTGCGCCGCTGGAGCGCCCCCGAGCCCGACGCCGAGCGGCCCGAGGCCGAGTGGGGCTTCGAGGAGCAGCTGGCCGGCGACGTGGAGCGCTTCGCCGCCGCCCACGGGCTGCGGGTCGTGCGTATCGCCTTCGACCAGTCCGACTCCCTCAGTCCCTTCGTGGCCGAGCTGTACCGCTGGTGGTACCGGCGGCTGGGTTGGCCGGTCGACCGTCTCTTCGCCGAGTCCTTCGTGCTCATCGACCCATACTGGGTGCTACGAGCGGGGGCCGTGCCCTACTGGGCCACCTTCAACACCGAGCCGGGCGTGGACCATCTGCTCGGATACCTGGAGCAGACCGATCCCTATCGGGTCATCGAGGCCACCTTGGTTTCCAACGGCACCTGCACGCCGGGCCTGGCCGGGCCCGACCTCTGGGAGCCCGTCCTCCAGCGGGCCAGCGGCGTGGGCCGTCTGGCCGGCGTGGACGCCTCGCGCTTTCCGACCGACCTCGCCGTGTTCGCCCGCTACCGCGACACCCTGAGCGCCACGCGCCCCCTCCGCCAGCTGCCGGCGCCCCTCGAGCCGGCGGAGCTGGACAAGTACGCCGTGGAGGCCGCCGAGCGCTGGGGGGTCGATTACAGCTGACCGGTCTGACTGGGTTGACCGGGTTGACCGGGCTGACCGGGCTGACCGGGCTGACCGGGTCGGCCGGGCTGACCGGGTTGGCCGGCCAAGAAGGGCGACAAGGCGTCGGCCACCTCCTGGGCGGCGTTGAACTGCCCGTCGTGGTCGACGCCGTCGATCTCCAGGTACCGCCCACGGCGCGCCACCCCGGCCAGCGAACGGGCCCACTCCGTGGTGCTGAGTGGGTCCTGCTGGCCGCGGGCCACGAGCAGCGGCACGTCGATGTGGCACATGTGGGCGGCGATGTCGTGGCGCACGGCGTGGCGGTAGGTGCTGATCACGCGCCCGGGGCCGGCGGCGAGGTATTCGCGCACGATGAGCGAAGACAGCGAGGGGCTCGACGGCGGCGAGGGCGGGGACACCAGCCATGCCCGCAGGGCGTTCCCTAAGCGCCGGTGCGCACGGGCCCGCAAGGCCCCGGGACGCCCGGGCCCTTGCGGGCC
>JBJKRZ010000145.1:0-5332 GCA_046704365.1 Acidimicrobiales bacterium
CCGCGTCTGAGCCGGCCGCCCCGCCTCACGTTGTGGGTGCCCGACAAAGGCGCGAGGGTGGATCGCCAGGAAGATGAGCGAAGAGGATCTCGAACGATACGAGGCCGAGATCGAGTTGGCCCTCGTCCAGGAGTACCGGACGGTGCTCCCCCTCTTCCGCTACGTGGTGGAGACCGAGCGGCGCTTCTACCTGGCCAACGACGTGAAGGTCTCCGTGCGCGACGGGTCGACCCCGACCTGCGTCGAGCTCGAGCTCGACGACGCCTGGGTGTGGGACATGTACCGCCCTGCACGCTTCGTCCCCCACGTGCGGGTGCTCACCTTTCGGGACGTGAACGTGGAGCGTCTGCCCGAGCGCGACACCTGACCATGTCGCGCCAGGGCGCCGCTGTGGGCCGCAGCGGTGAGGAGGCGGTGGCGCAGTGGTACCAGGCGCGTGGCTTTCTGGTACTGGGCCGGAACTGGCGCTGTTCCGAGGGCGAGTTGGACTTGGTCCTGGGCGACCGGCGCGGAGCTCTGGTCGTCTTCTGTGAGGTGAAGACCCGCACGTCGTCCAGGTTCGGCTCGCCACTCGAGGCGGTGACGCCTGCCAAGGCGCGGCGCCTGCGGCGTTTGGCCGGGCGTTGGATGAACGAGGCGCGTCCGGTCGGCCTGTCGCCCAGCGCGCTGCGCGTGGACGTGGCGGCCGTGCGCCCGGGGCCCGAGGGTGTCGCCGTGGTGGAAGTCGTGGAGAGCGCCTGTTGAGCGCCGGGACCGGTTCGGCCCTGGTTTAGGGTGTCGGCACCCCGGCCGGCGGCCGCCGGGCCGGAACAGGAGCAAGCTGTGGGGAGCACCGAAACGATCCTTGTCGACCGCCGGCACGGCGTGCTGACGGTGACGCTCAACCGTCCCGAACGCAAGAACGCCGGCAACGGCACGATGTGGAGGGAGCTGCGCGACACCTTCTCCGAAGCGGCCCATGGGCGTGACGACAGGGTGGTGGTGGTGACCGGGGCCGGCGGTGCCTTCTGTTCGGGAGCAGACATCACCGACCCCTCGGGAGTGAGCGGCAACCCCGACGACCCCCACCTCCTGCGCATGCGCTTCTTCGGCGAGGCCATGTTGGCCCTGCACGACTTGCCCAAGCCCACCATCGCCAAGGTAGGGGGCGTGGCAGCCGGCGCCGGGTGCAGCCTGGCGCTCCAATGCGACCTGATCGTGGCCTCGCAGAGCGCCCGCTTCTCGGAGATCTTCTCCCGTCGCGGCCTTTCGGTGGACGGCGGGTCGTCGTGGTTGTTGCCCCGCCTGGTCGGGCTGCACCGGGCCAAGGAGCTGGCCTACTTCGCCGACATCCTCTCCGCAGCCGAGGCTGCCGAGTTCGGCCTCGTCAACCGGGTGGTGCCCGACGAGGAGCTCGACGCCTTTGTGGAGGACTGGGCACGGCGCCTGGCCGACGGCCCGCCGCTGGCGCTGTCCATGACCAAGCGGCTCCTCAACAGCGGCTCCCAGGTGACGATGGCCCAGGCGCTGGAGGACGAGGCGCGCGCCCAGACGGTGAACTTCTTCAGCTCCGACACGGCCGAGGCCATGCGGGCCTTCGTCGAGAAGCGCGAGCCGCGCTTCGAGGGCCGCTGAGAGCGCGCTGGCTCCGGACCTTGCCGTGAACGAGACACCTGCGCGTGTGCTCGTGCTCGCCCCCATGCGCTCGGAGCTGAGACCGGTGGTGCAGGCCATCTCGGGGCGCAAAGGGCTCCTCGGGAGCGCACGCGTGCACGTCGGCCGGGCCGGAGGGGCCGTCGTCACCACCGCCCAGATCGGCGTGGGGCCGGGGCCAGCCGGCCGTTCGGCCCGTCGCCTTCTCGAGGCCGGGTCCTTCGACCACGTAGTGGTGAGCGGGATCGCAGGCGGGATCGGGCCGGGCGTGGCCGTGGGTGATCTCGTGGTCCCCACCGAAGTGGAGGACCTCACCACGGGACGGCGGTTCACGCCTGCGGCAGTGGGCGGGCATCGTCGCGCCGGCGCCCTCGCCACCACCGCGGCCGAGCTCATCCTCGACGAGGGCCGTCTGGCGGAGCTGGTGGCGCGCGGGATCGTGGCCCTCGACATGGAGACCGCCGCCGTGGCCGAGGCCTGCGAGGAGCGCGACGTGCCGTGGTCGGTGTACCGGGCGGTGAGCGACCGGCCCGAGGACGGGCTGCTGGACCACGACGTCTTCGGGCTCCTGGAGGCCGACGGGTCGGTCAACCTGGCCAAGACCGTGCGCTACGTGGCCACCCATCCCTCGCGCGTCGGGGCCCTGGCCCGTTTCGGGCGAGACGCTTCGGCTGGTGCCCGACGTGCCGCCGCTGCCGCCGTGGCGACGTGCGCCGATCTGGCGGCGTCAGGAAGCTGAGGCGAGCAAACTGCCGGCCCGCAGGCGGCGGACCGTCGCTGCGGCGGACCGGCGATGCTGCGGCGGGGTCAGTCCTTGGGCGGCCTGGGCGAGTCGTCGCGGGTGACGTGAGCGGCGACGTAGAGGCGGCCCTCCACCGTGACCGGCTGGAGGCGGACGTGGATCGGCACCAGCTCGCCCTCGGCGGTCTCCGCCTCGGGGTACAGGCCCGGGTCCATCTCGCGGTCGCGAGGTTCCACCTGGTAGCCGCGGCGGTAGGCCTGGTGCCCCCAGCGGCGGTCCGAGGGGACCAGCATCTCCACGAATTCCCCGGCGATGTCCTCGGAGCTCATGGCGAACAGCTCCTCGGCGGCAGTGTTGAGACCGAGGACCACACCCTGGTAGTCGACGACGACGACGGCCTCGTTGCCGACGTCGAACTCGGGGACGGCGGACCTCACCTCGTCGGGTATCTCCAGCGAGGGCATCTCGTCGATCGTCAACTGCTCGCTCCGGGGGTCGAGGGGTAGGTTCAGCACAACGGGGCGCCCTCCCACCGTAGCGGCCGGCCCCGGGGGCGCCGTCCGGCCGGTGGGTCGGGGAAGAAGGGCACGCCATGTCCGAGCACGCCATGTCCGAAATGGCCTTCGAGCAGGAGATGGCTCGAGAGGGCCGGCCGGTCACGGCTTGGTCCAACGACGCCGGATTCGTCTACGCCAGCCACGTCCACTCCTACCGCAAGACTCTGTGCTGCCTACAGGGGTCGATCGTCTTCCACACCCCCGAGGGCGACGTGGTCCTCCACGCCGGCGACCGCCTCGTCCTCGATGCCGGTACCTCCCACGGCGCCATCGTGGGCCCCGACGGGGTGCGCTGTGCCGAGGCACACGGCTGAGGCCACGGACCGAAGAAGCAAGCCATCGGGCCCCGCCGGGCAGCGACACACCTGCCCTCTAGGGTTGGTACCGGCGCCTCGTGTGGCCGGCGCCGTCGCCCCCGGCCCCCGTGTTCCGAACACGCGGGCTCGCCCCGCCTGGCCCAGGGGGTCGCCGTGCTGGCCACCGTCTCGTCCGCCACTTTGTTCGCAGTCGAGGGCCGCCGCGTGGAGGTCGAGGTGCAGGTCTCCGCCGGCCTGCCCTCTTTCACGGTGGTGGGGCTCCCGGACGCAGCCGTGCGCGAGTCGCGTGACCGGGTGCGCGCCGCCGTCTTGTCCAGCCAGTTGGCCTGGCCCACCAAGCGCATCACGGTCAACCTGGCGCCGTCGGGCCTGCGCAAGAGCGGCTCGGGCCTGGACCTCCCCGTGGCCATCGGTGCGCTCGTGGCCGACGAGGCACTGGCTCCCGCCCACGTGCGCGGCACCGGATTCGTGGGCGAGCTCGGCCTCGACGGGTCCTTGCGCCCTGTGACAGGCGTGGTGCCCATGGTGGACGCCCTCGGGGCCGAGCGGGTGGTCGTCCCCTTGGCGTGCCTGGAGGAGGCGCGCCTGGTGTCGGGCAACGTGGAGGGTGCCAGCTGCCTGGCCGAGGTGGTGGCCGCTCTGCGCGGGAGCCGCCCCTGGCCTCGAACGGGGACGGCGCCGGCTCCCGACCCGCCGCCTGGGACGGACCTGGCCGACGTGCGGGGCCAGCTCCTCGGCCGCCGGGCCCTCGAGGTGGCCGCCGCCGGTGGCCACCACCTGCTGCTGGTGGGGCCCCCGGGATCGGGCAAGACCATGCTGGCGGCGCGCCTGGCGAGCCTGCTCCCGCCGCTCGATCGGGCAGAGGCGCTGGAGGTCACGCGCATCCACTCGGCCGCCGGTGTCCCCCTCGGCGCCGTGCCGGCGCGTCGCCCGCCTTTTCGTGCACCTCATCACGGCGCCACCGAGGTTGCCCTGATCGGTGGCGGCTCGGCCTGGCTCCGCCGGGGCGAGCTGAGCTTGGCGCACGCCGGAGTGCTGTTCCTCGACGAGCTCGCCGAGTTCCCCGCCTGGGTCCTCGACGCCCTGCGCCAACCGCTCGAGGAGGGGGTGGTCCGGGTTCGCCGTGCCCGTGGTGCCGCCGACCTCCCGGCGCGAGTGCTGCTGGTGGGGGCCATGAACCCCTGTCCCTGCGGCGACGGCCTTGCGCAGGGGGGTTGCCGCTGCACCGACGCCGTACGTGCCCGCTACGAGCGCCGGCTGTCGGGCCCGCTCCTCGACCGCTTCGACCTGGCGGTGTCCTTGACACGGCCTGAACCCTCCGACCTTCTCGGGGGCGTGCCCGGGGAGCCGACCGCCGTGGTGGCGAGCCGCGTGGTGGCCGCCCGTCGGGCTGCCGCCGCCAGGGGGGTGCGCACAAACGCCGAGCTCCCCGCCGACGTGCTGCGGGCTACCTGCCCCTTGTCGCCGCAGGCCAGCGCCATGCTCGAACGCCACCTCCGCGCCGGCAGCCTTTCGGCCCGGGGCCTGTACCGGGTGTGGCGGGTAGCGCGCACGATTGCTGACCTCGACGACCCGTCCCGTCCCGTCGCAGACCTGCACATGGCCGAGGCCCTGGCCTTGCGGGCCGCCCGCCAGCACCTCCTCCTTCAGTGAGCGCGCCGCAAGAGCCGCAGGAGAGAGCCGGCCGGGCCAAATGGGAAGGCGGCGAGAGCGTCGAGGACGAGGCCTGTGCCGCCGCCCTGGCCTCCTTTGGCCTTTCACCAGCGCGCTTGCGTCGTGTGCTCGAGGGACGCCGTCCCGGGCAGGCCTGGCGGGAACTGGCGGCGGGGTCCCATCCCGAGGACCCCGACGGACGGGTCGGCGCACTGGTGCGTCCCGACCTGCCGAACACGCTGTGGCGGCGATGTCGCTCGTCGGGAGTGTCGGTCGTCCCCCTCGGGGACCACCGCTACCCGCCCACCCTGGGCGACGACGCCGAGGCTCCGGCGGTGCTCTTCCTCGCCGGCCGGCCCGGCGCCATGTGCCGCTGGCCCCGTGTGGCGGTGGTGGGCACGCGCAGTGCCAGCACCGCTGGGCGCCAGCTG
>JBJKRZ010000146.1:0-5301 GCA_046704365.1 Acidimicrobiales bacterium
CGCCTTCCACGGCTCCATGGGCGGCCAGCACCTGGTCGCCCCCGTGGTGGGCATGGCGGCCACCCCCGACGGCGGGGGTTACTGGATGGTGGGCGGCGACGGGGGGATCTTCGCCTTCGGCGACGCCCCCTTCCGCGGGTCGGCCAGCGGGTACGTGCCCAACGGCGAGTGGATCACCACCATGGCCGAAGGTCCCGGGACAGGAAGCGGAACGAGCGAGCAGGGCGACTTCTCGACCAAGCAGGTCGACATCGGCCACCCCTACGCTTCGGGCCAGAGCGGCTACGACATCTCCTGGCCCCAGTGCGGCGGCGCCTACCCGCCCCAGGCACCGGTGGCGGTGGTGGGGGTGAACGGCGGGTCGGCTTTCACCACCAACCCGTGCTTCTCGAGCGAGGCGGCGTGGGGTGGGTCGGCGCTCACCATGTACCTGAACCTCAACTCCCCCCAGGGTTCCGACGGTAGCCAGTGGGCGCAAGGCCCGGCGGGCAGCTGCACGACGGGCGATCTCAACTGCGAGTCGTACAACTACGGCTACAACTCCGCCACCAGTTCCATCGCCACCGCCCACGGCAACGGCTTCACCACCGGCACCTGGTGGCTCGACGTCGAGACCGGGAGCTACTGGACCTCGGACTCGGCCGCCAACGACCAGGTGATCGCCGGCGCCCTGGCTGCCATCCGCCAAGCGGGCTACGCATCGGCCATCTATTCGACCTCCTACCAATGGAGCCAGATCGCCGGCAGCTACGATCCCTCCGTGCCCGTCTGGTACCCCACCGGCCAAGCAACGTCGTCGCCCGGCTCGTATTGCACCACGAGCAGCTTCGCCGGCGGTCCCGTGTACCTGGTGCAGAGCGCCGCCGGTGGCTACGACGGCGACTTTTCGTGCTGAGGTACGCGTCGGGCAGTCGCTGGTAGCCGTGTCGGCGCTGCGCCAGCTCGTCCCACTGGCGTCCGTGGTGGTCCTGGCAGCGGCGGTGGCAGGCTGCTCCTCGTCGGCGCCGGCACGGGCCCGGCGCACCACGACCACGACGGCGCCGACCACCACCACCGCTGCGCCAACCTCGTCTCCGACCACCACGGCGCCGACCAGTTTCCCTGCCGTGGTGGTACAGGCCATGGCCCAGTTCACCCCGCTGCCGGCCGGAGCCCGGGCGCCCGTCCGGCTGCCCGCCGAGAGCGGGTACTTCAGCGCCCAGACCGGCGGCATCGGCGGTCAGGACAACGTCACCCTGGTGGTGGCCTCACAGGCCTACCCCGTGAACAGCCCACAGCTCTCGGCCTCCAACAGCCGAGAGGTCGCCAGCTTCGCCACCACGCCCACCAGCTCCTCGACCTCGGCCCAGGGCGGACTGACCCAGGACGAGAAGCAGTCCATCGACGGGTGCCAGGGACCGTCCACCTCCGTCACCTTGACGGGCGGGGTGCCCGCCACCACCTGCCCCACAGTGTCCGGTGCCGCCGTCAACTGGCGGGCGGGGACCTGGGTGGTCCAAGTCGTCACCCTGGGCGGCTCGAGCCCCTCCACCACGGAGGCCGACCACGTGGCCGCACTGCTGGCGGCCGGCTCGCTGCCCGCCAGCGACGTGGGGGGAATGGTGAGCGTGGTGGTGCCGGCCAACTCCTCGACCGGCACGTCCGACACCGCCGACCTCGAATGGACCGTGGGCGCCGCCCTCTACCAGGTGCGCTCCTCCGACGATCCCGACGCTGCCATCGCTGTGGCCGGAGCCATGACGCCCTACCCCGGTTGAGCCTGGTCAGTCGGGACCGCCGTCGACGGGATGTTCCACCACGGCCACCACCCGGCTGGCCATGAACCGGGCACTGCGCACCGCCCGGCCCGTGCGGGTGACCTCGGTCACCTCGATGGTGGAGCGCCCCGTGGACACTTCGACCCGACGCCCTGCCTTGACAGCCGCCACCTCGAAGCGCTGCACGCCCTCGCCGACGTCGACCACGATCTCCACCCGGTCGCCCTTCACGAGCTCCAGGCTACGCCTTTGCCCTGCTCGGGAGCCTGACCGCCCTCCGGGCCTCACGCCGCCGCCGAGCGGGGCGGGACCCGACCGATTCCTCGCCGCGTGCGCGGCCCACTACCGTGGTCGGCAGTGGACAACCTGCTCGCCCGCAAACCGGCCGACCGCCGGGTGCTTCGTCGCTACCGGGCCCTGGCCTACAGCACCGCCGTGCTGCTCATCGTGCTGGTCTTCGCCGGCGTGCCCCTGCAGGTGTGGGCGCACAACCTGTGGGTGGTACGCGTCGTGGGCACCATGCACGGCTACTTGTACATCGTCTACCTGCTGGTCGCCTTCGACTTCACCCGGCGCCTGCGCGTACCGCTGCACTGGATGGTCCTGGTGCTCCTGGCGGGAACCATCCCCTTCTGCGCCATCGTGGCCGAGCGCCTGCTCACACGGCGCTTCGACCGCATGGCGGCCGGCAGCGAGCCTGCCGTCCTCGTACCGGCCCTCCCCGACCGGTGACCGGTTGACGGGGACCACGACGTTGGCCGCCGTCCCCCGTCCCGGTGGATCGCGGTGGCTCACCCGGCGGTCGTTGGTGGCGCACGCCGCCCTCGCCGTCTGGGTCCCCGGTTGCGCCGTGGCCGCCTGGTGGCAGGTCGGCATCGCCTTGGGAGGTGACAGCCTGGGCTGGGTCTACTCGGTCATGTGGCCCTGCTTCGCCGTCTTCGGCGTCGTGTTCTGGTGGTTCCTCGTCCATGACGACCCGACGACCCTGGGTGCGAGCGGCCTGCGGCGCCGCAAGGCGGCAACAGGGGCCGACGAAGGCGGCAGCGGGGACCGCTCGCTGGCCGACAACGCCCGCCTGGCACGCGCCGAGGCGGAGGACCCCGAGCTGGCGGCCTACAACGCCTATCTGGCGGCGCTGGCCGACGAGGACAAGACGTGGCGCCGCCGTGACGTCTAGGGCCTAGGAGACCGGCGACCCGCCCTCGCAGTGGCCGTCGCCCCGAGCACACTCCCGGGGCGGCCAGCGCCATCATGCTGGTCGTGAGGGACCGACGAGCAGCACGTCCGGCGAACCCCCTCGGAGCCGCGACAGGGCGAGCCTGGACCAGGGCCATGGCGGCGGCGCTGAGCCTGGCCGCCGTGGCAAGCGCATGTGGTGGCCGGCCGGCGGGCCCTCCGAAGCTGCCCACCCTGGCCTCGGCGCTGGTTCCGGCACCCACCGTCGAGGGCCAGGCACCCGTCCGGGGCCTGCTCAGTTCCTCGGGAGGTCCCTTCCTCCGAGACAGCCAGGGCCGGGTGGTGTTCCTCCACGGGGTGAACGTCGTGTACAAGTTGCCGCCCTACGAGGTCTACCCCGATCCCCACGCGCCCTGGAACTTCACGGCCCACGACGCCTCGCTCATGGGGCGCCTGGGGTTCAACGTGGTCCGCCTGGGGATGACCTGGAGCGGTCTCGAGCCGGGCACCGCCTCGGCCAACGACCCGGCCATCTGCGCGCCCGGCAGGCCGCACGACCCGGGCCAGTGGAACCAGTCGGTGCTCGACGCCTATCTCGCCAAGCTGGCGCGGACCGTGGACCTGCTCGGCCGCTATCACATCTACAGCCTGCTCGACATGCACCAGGACGTCTACAACGAGGCCTTCGACGGCGAAGGCGCCCCCAACTGGGCGGTGTGCACTGACGGAGCGGCCAGCTTCGATCCCCCCGGACGCTGGTCGCTCGAGTACGGCACCCGGGCAGCGGGCATCGCCTTCCACAACTTCTGGACCAACGACGTGGTCGGCGACCTGCAGGGCCAGTACGACCGGGTGTGGGCGGCGGTGGCCACCTACTTCCGCGACAACCCCTGGGTGGTGGGATACGACCCGTTCAACGAGCCGTTTTCGAAGTCGCTCACCACCGTCGGGGACCAGCAATTCGACGGGCAGCTGGAGTGCTTCTACACGGGAAGGGACTATGTCGGGGAGCCCGCCCACGGTGCTGCCGCCATCACCTGTCCGCCACAGGACCCGGCGCGCGGCGTGATCCCCACCATCTTGGGCGCCGATCCCAACCACCTCGTGTTCTACGAGCCCGACATCTACGGCAGGCGGGGATATCCGAACTTCGTCGGCCCCATGGACTTCCCCAACCTCGTGTTCAACGTCCACGTCTACTGCGGCTACCGCAGCCCGGTCACGGGCAACCCCACCGACCTGTCGGCCTGCGCCGCCCAGGACGCACGCTCGCTCCTGGCCCGCCAAGAGGACCGTCCCTATCTCGCCTCCCCCTCCCAGCCCGGTGGCCCGGCCTGGTTCATGAGCGAGTTCGGGGCCACTTCGAACTCGGCCCTGCTCGCCCGCTTCACGACCGGGGCCAACCAGGCCCTGGTGGGGTGGGCGTACTGGGCGTGGAGGTACTACGGCGACCCGACGGGCAGCGCCGACGAGGCTCTGGTGATGTCCGACGGGCGCCTGCGCTCGACGGCCCGGGTGCTGGCCGAGACCTATCCGCAAGCCATCGCCGGGGTGCCGGAGTCGATGTCCTTCGACCCGTCGAGCGGCGCCTTCAAGCTCACCTACACGCCCAGTCGAACCGGGCGCGCCCCGACGGTCGTGTTCGTGCCCACGGCCATCCACTACCCCCAGGGCTACTGCGTACGGGCCAGCGGGGCCAAGGTGATCTCACACCCGGGCGCCGAGTTGCTCCGGCTGTCCAACCTGGCCTCGGCCACCTCGGTGCACGTCTCGCTGTCGGCCGGACAGTGCCGGTCGTGAAGAGCCTTCGCCGCCAGGTCAGCTAGGCGCTCGGCCCTCACGACGGCGGGGTCGTCGACGGCGGGGTCGTGGACGACGGCGCACCGGAGGCCCCTCCGGACGTGGCGAAGTAGGTCTCGACGGCGCTGGCGATGCCCCCGGCGATGACCTGTTGCCCAGCGAGGCTGTGGGCGACCGAGGCCTCGAAGGGATCGGTGATGTAGAGGGGCTCGATGAGCGCCCCGGGCATCTGGGTGGGGGTGGCGACGTAGGCGGGATCGGCCGGTCCCAAGAGGACCAGATGGCCGTAGGCGTCGCCCGCCGCCGACAGGGCTTCCCCACCGAGCACGGTGTCGGGCAGGACACCCTGGTCGGGAATGGCCCACCCCTGGGCGTTCATGGCGGAGAGCACGTCATGTTGCAGCAGCGTCGCCAGCCGGAGGTTCTCCGCCGCGAAGGGCCGGACGGCGTCGTAGCCGGTGAGGCAGCCGGCATTGAGCGCAGAGCCTCCGGCATCGATGTAGATGCCGACGAGGACGTCGGAACCCGTCATGTTGGCGCACTGGACCCGGGCGAGGAGGTCCTGGTG
>JBJKRZ010000147.1:0-8377 GCA_046704365.1 Acidimicrobiales bacterium
TGCCAGCCCCTTCTTCTGTGCCTCGGCCGGCGGAGCCGGCACCTACCGGGGGCCTGGCGGCATCCTCGAGGTCTATACGTCGGGCACCTGGACGGCCACGCCTGCCCCGACGGGCGGCCTCAGCCCGCCCCCGTCGGCCGACGCCCGGGTTCAGCTCGACGCCGTGTCGTGCCCCGCTGCCGGGTGGTGCGTCGCCGTGGGGAGCTACGACGACGCCGCCGGTGCCCGCCGAGGGTTGTTCGAGACCTTGGCGCAGGGCTCGTGGTCTGCCTCTTCTGCGCCGGCGCGCCGCACATCGGGGTCGGTCGACGCCGTGTCGTGCGGCGCCGTGGGCTCGTGCGCCGCTGTGGGGACGGACGGCTCCAGCGCCACGTTGTGGGTGCTGTCCTCGGCGAGATGGACCGCCACCCCGGCACCGACGGACGGCCTGAGCCCGGCCGGCGGGAGCGTCTACCCGCCTCGCCTGCAAGACGTGTCGTGCCCGTCGCCATCGTCGTGCGTGGCGGTGGGGGCCTACTACGACTCGGAGGGCCTGGAGTTGGGCTTGGTGGAGACCCTCTCCTCGGGCACGTGGAAGGCTTCGACGGCACCCAGGGCGACGCCGGCACCGGCGGCAGCGGGCAGGGGGTTCTCGCTCGACCAGGTGGTGTGCCCGTCCCAGGGTTCTTGCGTGGCCACAGGCACCTCCTTCGACACGAGTGGCTACCTCCACGTCGTGGCCGACACCCTCGGCTCCGGCGACACCCTCGGCTCCGGCCGGTGGAGCGGCTCGAGTTTCTCGCTGGCAGGCGTGGGCCTCGACAGCGGCAGGGCACAGTGGGTCTACCTCACGTCGCTGGCCTGTCCCTCGTCCCAATTCTGCCTGGCCACCGGTTGGTACTTCGCCTCGTCGTCGTCGGGCGAGGTGCACGGGCTCGTCCTGCGCTACTCGGCGGGCACCTGGAAGGCGTCGAGGGTGCCGGCCGAGGGCCTCGACCCTCCGGCAGCGAGCCTCGACATCGTTCCTCTGGCGGCATCGTGCAGTGCCCCGGAGGCCTGTGTCGTGGTGGGGACCTACTTCGACGCCGCCGGCGGCGGGCACGGCCTCGTGGCGACGCTTTACCGGGGACGCTGGAGGTCGGCCACGGCCCCCAGCACCGGTCTCCGCCCGCCCGCCGGTCCCGACCCGGGCGTGCAGCTCGATGCCGTGTCGTGTGCCCAGGGGAGCTGTGTCGCCGACGGCGTCTACGAGGACCCCTCTGGGAACCTGCAGGGGGTGATCGAGCGCGGTAGCGGGTAACCCGGCGCGCGGGTCAGGAGGCCGCCGTGGCGGACACGACAGCCGCTGCCCAGCGGTAATCGGGCTTGCCCGACGGTGCCCGCTCCACCTTGTCCACCACGTGCAGCTGGCGGGGGACCTTGTAGCCGGCCACGTGGTGTCGGCAGTGCTCCTGCACCGATTCGAGCGAGGGGGCGGTGCGGCCAGGCCGCGGCTCCACGATGGCGGCCACCCGCTGGCCCCAGCGCTCGTCGGGCGCCCCCACCACGATGGCGTCCATCACGTCCGGGTGCGAGCGCACGACCGCTTCCACCTCTTCGGGGAAGATCTTCTCGCCTCCGGAGTTGATGCAGATCGAGCCACGCCCCAGCAAGGTGACCGAGCCGTCGGCCTCCACCGTGGCGAAGTCGCCGGGCATCACGTAGCGCACGCCGTCGATGGTCACGAAGACCTCGGCCGTCTTGGCGGGGTCGTTGTAGTAACCCACGGGGATGTCGCCGGAGCGGGCGATCTTGCCGATCAACCCCGATCCGGGCTCGAGCGGTTCCAGGTTCTCGTCGAAGACCACGGTGCCGCCCAGCGAGCTCACCGTGGGGCCGCTCTTCATAGTGGTGCCTCCGGGCTTGATCACCGACAAACCGTTGTTGCCCCCTTCGGAGGACCCCACGGCATCCGTCATGATCAGGTTGGGGAAGTGCTCGAAGAACTGGTCCTTCACCGAAGGGGAGAACAACGCCGCCGTGGAGGTGATGCCGATGAGCGACGACAGGTCGTAGGAGGACCCGGGCTCGTCGAGAGCTTCGATGAGGGGCCGCCCCATGGCGTCTCCGGTGATCATGAGCATGTTGACGTGTTCCCGCTCCACCAGCTCCCACACCTCATGGGGGTCGAAGCGGGGGACGAGCACGATGCGGTTGCCCACGAAGCTCTGTCCCATCACCGCCCACTGGGTGGCTCCGTGCATGAGAGGGGCGACGGGCAGGAAGACGATCTGGCCGCCCATGGCCCTGCCCTTCTCCACCATCTCCTCGGGCCGCTCGACCCTGGCCCCCGACAGGGCGTCGATGCCACCGCCCAGGGCGAAGAAGACGTTGCGCTGCGGCCACACCACGCCCTTGGGGAGCCCGGTCGTCCCGCCCGTGTAGAGGATGTACCGGTCCTCGCCCGAGCGGGGCCCGAAGTCGCGCTCAGGCGACTGGCCCTGTAGCGCCTCCTCGAAGCCCACGGCGTCGTGCACCGGGTCGGGCTCCTCGCTGTCGTCGTCCACCACCACCACGTGGCGCAGGTCGGGGAGCTCGGGGAGCAGGGCGGCCACACGCGGTGAGAACTGACGTTGGTGGACGAGCGCCTTCAGGTCGGCGTTGGCGAACAGGTACCGCAGCTCGTCCTCGACGTAGCGGTAATTGATGTTGACCCACACCGCCCGGAGCTTGAACACCGCCCACGCCGTGGTCACCCACTCGGGGCTGTTCAAGGCGTAGATACCCACGTGGTCGCCAGCCGAGATTCCCTGGGCGCCGAGGTGATGGGCCAGACGGTTGGCCTGACTCTCCATGTCGGCGTAGGTGAGGCGACGTCCGGCTACCACCAGGTACTCGCGGTCCCCGAATGCGTCCACGGCGGCTTCGAACAGGTCGGCCAGGTTGAACTCCATCGACCTGTTACCTTAGCGCAAAACTAGAACACGTTCCTGTCGATTCGGGCACCAAGGGGCGAGTTCTCAGCAAGCCGATTTCGACACGGTGTAGACGTAGAGCGGGCTTCGACGACCCATGAACCCGAGCAGGCGGTAGTGGACGACGCCGACGAAATGCAGTCCTCGTAGCGGTGCCGCAGATACGACGCCGCACTCCCGGAAGCCGGGCTCCATTTGCGCGTACCAGGGCTCGTAATTCGGGACTATCGGGTTCCTCGAAGGTTGGACGAACCCCGTCGAGTGGGCGCCTACCCATTCGAACCCGGCGTCGACCTGGGAAGCTTTGACGCCGGCTGCTACGGCCAGGTTGCCGGCGCGCCACCGGGCAGCAGCATATGCATCAGTGTTGAGCAGCAGTGCCACGCTCACGAGGACAACAAGGCCGCCCAAGGCGGTGACGAGCCACAGGCCAGGGCGTCCTTCGGAAGTTTCGCGGCGCCGCCGGGGACTCTGGAACAGGACGAGACTGAGTGGAAAGGCGAGAAACCAGAGGTAGCGATCGAAGAAGGAAGATGCCAACAGAGCGTAGCCGGCAAGCATTGCAGCTGTAAGAAACACCGAAAGGGCAACGATGGCGCTAGCGGAGGAAGACTGCAGACGGAAGGCATTTCGGATCCTCTTGCCGTGAAGAGATTCGACAGCCAGCCAGGCCAAAAGAGCTCCCGAGAGGATTGCTACTCCACTCATCAAGTCCCAGAGATATCCAGGGAGGAGAATCGGACGGCCGCCGTCGAGAAACCCGACTCCGAAGGTCCCGCGCTGCACGATGTAGTTGCCGACGAAGATGCCGTGGTATCCGACGTCCATAGCCACGCCGATGGCCAAGACGAGCCCCGCTGGCACTGCGCGAGAGAGCGGCCGGAAACGTAGGCGCCTCCTGACCGCGAAAGCAACGGCCGGTGACAGCGCGAAGGCCAATGTGAAGTACGCCTGGACCGTCCGGTCGAGCGAGGAGAGCCCGGGGAAGGCGAGCGTCGAAGGGGTCCCTCCTGGTAGATGCGAGGTCCAGACATATATAACGGCGAAGACGGCGATTGTGCCCCCCGCCATAGCTGCATATCGGGCACGATCGCCCGGAGAACGAAGAACGCCGGCGATAAGAATTGCCAGGGGCGCCGCCAGCGCGAATTCGCGAATCGAAAAGGCGAACGCACCGACAGCGGTCGAGGCGAGCACGAGACCCCAATGGCGCCAACCGCTTCGGTAGAACGCAGCGACTCCGAGGGCGAGACAGGCGAGGGAGGCAGAGAATCCCGGCACGTCGGTCATGAAGGTCGACGTGTTCTGGGCAAAGCCAGGAAATGCAATGAGAAGAGCGACGCTCGCAAAAGCCAGTCCCCGTGGGAGGACCCGCCGGGCGACGTAGTAAGCGGAGACTGTGCCGAGAGCAGCAAGAACCGAGGTTGACAGTCCATACGACCAGCCGTGTCCACCGAACACCTTGAGGAACGGCCAGACCCAGAAGATCTGGCCGACCAAGGTCATGGAGGACCAGCCTGTGAAGACGAGGTGCCCCGTCTGAAGGAAGTGAAGGCCTACTCGTCTGTAGGCCCAGTCGTCGTTCTGCGGGAGGTTGAGGGATCCAAGGACGAGGGCGATGATGGCTGGTAGAAGGACTCCGACGGCCAAGAGGAGCGCGACTGCCAGCCAGTCCCGAATTTGGCGAGGGGATCCGCCATGCCTGGGGCGGGGGGCTCGATGCGGGTAGCTCGGCCTGTCGCAGGTGGGATCCGGTGATAGTTCTCGTGTAATGACATGCGCCATCGGTCCGGTCCAATCTGATCGAGACAGCTCGAAGTGCGTGGGGGGTCGGAACTCCTGCTCTGCGAAGCGTCCGTCTTGCCGATCAGCCGTTGGCGATCCCAACTACCGAGCCATCCTCGAGCGTCGGGGCGACAGGGCGACCGGCAGTCAGGGGGATGAGTGGAGCAGCAGGAGCCGGCTCGCCCTGCAGACGGGACACGTCCAGATACGGATACCGCCGAATGTGCATCCGCTGTAGGCGGTACTGGAGCGTCGCTCTGATCACGCCGAACCCATAGCGGATGCTGGGTATCACTTTGATCGACGACGAGTCATTCGCATAGCGCGTCGGGCACGAGAGCTCGCCGATCCGGGCGCCCGCCGTCAGCGCTTGCATGATCAGCTGGTTGTCGAAGATGAAGTCGTCTGAATTCTCGGCCAGCGGGAGCGACAAGAGCAGCTCCCTGCTGTAGGCGCGCAGGCCCGTGTGGTACTCCGATAGCTTGCCCCGGACGACGAGATTCTGAAAGAACGTGAGCACGCGGTTGGAGACGTATTTGTAAAGCGGCATCCCCCTTCGGACCGCGTTCTGGGCGAGAATGCGCGAGCCTAGGACCATGTCGTACTCGCCATAGGCGATCATGGCCGCGATGGGGGCCACCAGGCGCACCGAGTACTGATAGTCGGGGTGCAGCATGACCACGACGTCTGCGTCACGCAGTAGGGCCTCGCAGTAGCAGGTCTTTTGGTTTCCTCCGTAGCCGCGGTTCGTCTTGTGGCAGATCGGCGCCAGACCGAGGCCGATCGCCACCTTGACGGTCTCGTCGACGCTGGCGTCGTCCACGATGAGGATCTCGTCGACGACGGTCCGATCGATTTCCCTCACCGTCTTGGCGAGGGTCGTCTCGGCGTTGTACGCAGGAAGGACCACGACGATCTTGTTCCCGTTCAGCACGAGGGGGTGCTCCTGTAGTGAAGGGGGGCGCAAGGCCGTTGCCCGTCCGTGTCCGCGCGCCGTCGGCCCTCAGAGCGATCAACCACCATGGGGGCAGGCATCCAGTCCATCCATCGCATCGGCACTTATTCATCGGCCGGTGAGCGCCTTGGCTTTACCCCGGGGCCGAGGAAGCCGCAGGCAGCCTGCCTGTTGCCAGAGCCTTTGCCCAAATGGGCGACTACCGGCTGGGGCCAGCGACCCGGGTGATCAAGTTGACAACACGTTGCGGGCGGGCGGACGGGCGCCGCGTCGCCGAACCGCTGTCGGGCTGGGCCTTAGGAGAGCTCGAGGCGGCGGCGCTCGACCGAGAGCGCCTCGGTGACGGCAGCGGCGATGCCGGGGCCGTCGAGGCCCAGCTCGCTCAGGATGGCGTCGGGCTTGCCGTGCAGCACGTACTTCCGGGGGATCCCGAGCACGCGTACCGGAGCGAGCGGCTGTCCTGTGCTTGAGCCCCGCATGGCGTCGACCAGAAAGGCTCCCGCTCCTCCGGCGCGCACGCCGTCCTCCACGGTGACCACGAGGCCGTGGCCGGCGGCGTCATCGAGCATGACTGGATCGGGAGGGGACACCACCCGCACGTCCCACACGGTGGCGTCGACGCCTTCGCTCTCCAGCTTGCCGGCCGCCTCTTCGGCCGCCTCCACCATCTTCCCCACGGCGAGCAGGCACACGCTGCCGTCGCCGCGGCGCACGAGACGGGCCGACAGGCCGTTGCCCCCGGTGCCGCCGGGGGCCTGGCGCGCAGGGGTCTTGGGGAAGCGGATGGCCGAGGGCCCGGGCAGCTGGAGCGCCTGCTCCAGCATGGGCGCCACATCCTGGGCGCACGAGGGGGCGAACACGGTCATGTTGGGGATGGACAGGCACAGGGCCATGTCAAGGGCGCCGTGGTGGCTGGGCCCGTCGTCCCCGGTGATCCCGGCGCGGTCGAGGACGAAGACCACGGGCAGGCCGTGCAGGCCGACGTCCAGGTTGGCTTGGTCGAAGGACCGCGAGAAGAACGTCGAGTACACCGCCACCACCGGACGCAGCCCGGTCATGGCCATGCCCGCCGCCATGGTGGCGGCGTGCTGCTCGGCGATCCCCACGTCGAGGAAGCGCTCGGGATAAGCGGCTTCGAAGGGCAGCAGCCCGGTCGGCCCGGGCATGGCCGCTGTGATGGCGAACAGCTCGGGATGCCTCGCCGCCGCCTCCAGGATCGCTCGGGTGAAGGCGTCGGTGTAGGTCAGCGGCGCGGCCAGGGCGGAGGGCGCTACCGACGAGGGCTGCACCTTGAAGTCGTGCAGGCGCTGGACGTCGTCCTCCTCGGCGGGGGCGTATCCCCGGCCCTTCTGGGTGAGCACGTGCACCAGGATGGGGCCGTCCCACTCCGTCGCCCTCGAGAGGGCCTGCTCCATGCCGGCGATGTCGTGGCCGTCGATGGGACCGGCGTAGCGGATTCCCAGGGCTTCGAAGAATCGGTGAGGGGTCACGATCTCGCGCACGGCGCTGGTGAAGCCGTGCACCCCCGAGTAGGCGAAGCCTCCGACGACCGGCACGCGGCGCAGCCAGCGCCGGGCCCGCTCTCGGGCGTGTACGTAGGAGGGGTTGAGCCGAAGGTGCGTGAGGCCCTCCGACAGCCGTGACACGGTGGGGGCGTAGGAGCGGCCGTTGTCGTTGAGGACGATGACGACTTTGGTGCCGGCGTGGCCCAGGTTGTTGAGCGCCTCGTAGGCCATGCCCCCGGTGAGCGACCCGTCGCCCACCACCGCCACCACGCGGCGGTCGTCCTCGCCGCGGCGGCGGAACCCCTCGGCTATCCCCTGGGCGTAGCTGAGAGCCGTCGAGGCGTGGCTGTTCTCGATCCAGTCGTGCGGCGACTCCCGCCGCGCTGGGTAGCCCGAAAGCCCGCCAGGTTGTCGCAGGGTGGCGAACGCCTCCTTGCGGCCCGTGAGCAGCTTGTGCACGTAGGCCTGGTGGCCGGTGTCCCACAGCACGGCGTCGCGTGGCGAGTCGAAGACCCGGTGCAGTGCCAGGGTGAGCTCCACGACGCCCAAATTGGACCCGAGATGGCCTCCGGTGGCCGTCACCGTCTCCACGATCGCCTGGCGGATCTCGACGGCGAGCTGGTCCAGTTGGGACTGGGACAGGGCCCGCAGGTGGGCCGGGTCTGCGATGTCGTCGAGGAGCATGCGCCTTTGCCGGTTCGAACGGCTCGGCGCCTGTGCCGAGCTCGCTTCCAAAGCTACCCCCCGGGCCCGCCGCACTCTGGTCGGCGGCTCTCAGCGGGTCTTGGCCAGGAAGGCGTCGGTGTCGACGAGCACCCTGGTCATCCTGCCGGCGGCCACCAGGCCGGCGTCGTCGGAGGCAGACACCGTGAAGGCCAGGCGCCGGCCCTCGACGCGCTCCAAGGTGGCCTCGGCCGTGACCGTGGCCCCCACCCGCAACGGGGCCAGGTGGTCGAGCTGCACCCGCACCCCGACCGTGGTCAGTGGGGGGCGAACCACCTCGGCCACGGCCCGCCAGCAGGCCTCTTCACACAGCGCCACCAGGCGCGGCGTGGCCAGGACGGCCACGGCGCCGGTACCCATGGCCGTCGCCGTGTCGTCGGGGCCAACGGTCATCGACGCGCTGGCGGCCAGGCCGGTGGCGATGGACACGCCGGTACCCTACGCCGCCCGCCGCCGGGTTCCCGCTGGCCGGGGGC
>JBJKRZ010000148.1:0-18022 GCA_046704365.1 Acidimicrobiales bacterium
TCCGGCGGCCAGCACCGGGATCCCGAGCGCCGGTAGCACCTGATCGAGGAGCGCCAGCAGGCCGATCTCCCCCCTCACGTGGCCGCCCGCCTCCACCCCCTGGGCCACCACGAGATCGCAGCCGGCGTCGGCGGCGGCCCGGGCCTCGTCCACCGAGCCGACCTGCCAGCTGGCCAGTCCGCCGGCCTGGTGCACGATCGCCACCAGTGCCTCATCGGGGTCCCCGTAGAAGAACTCCACCACCCGCGCCCGCCCGGCGGCGGCCGATACGGCGTCGCGATCCAGAAACGGCATGAGGAAGTTCACGCCCCATGGGCGAGTGGTCCGGCCCGCTGCTGCCGTCACGGCGCCGGCCACGGCATCGGGCGGCATGCCGGCCAGCCCCAGCATGCCGAGCCCACCGGCCTCGGCCACGGCTACCGCCAGCTCGGGAGTGGCGCTGCCCCCCATGCCGGCCTGTTGGAGAGGAAGCCGGCATCCCACCAGGCGCGTGAAGGCCGTCTCCATGCCCGCAATCCTCCCCTATCCGGCCCAGCGTTCCCACGGATTGCCGGGGGCTCCTGACCCGACCCAGACTGAAGGATCTGGTGGAGGCGCCATGGTCAGGATTGCCCGCATCTACGACCAGCCGGAGCCCGGCGCAACCTCGGTGCTCGTCGACAGACTGTGGCCTCGGGGAGTGGCCAAGAGCGACGCCCCCTTTGAGGAATGGTGCAAGGAGGTGGCACCCAGCTCGCAGCTGCGCAAGTGGTACGGGCACGACCCAGCGCGCTTCGCTGAGTTCTCCCGCCGCTACCGCAGGGAACTGGCTCGATCTCCAGCCCGGGAGGCGCTCAGCGACTTGCGGGAGCGGGCGGCTGAGGAAGCGACGCTGGTGCTCGTGACCGCCACCAGGGACGTCGAGCACTCTGCAGCTGCGGTTCTTCGTGACGTGCTCGGCTCTACGAGCCGGCCCTCATAGACGAACACCGCATTCACCCGCTTCCCGACACGTCATCTACCCGCTTCCCGACCTGCGCTACACGTCGGCCAACGGCGCACACGCCGGTGTTACAGACGGGCGCCCGGTGGACAACTCCCTTGTAGGCGAAGGGACGAGACGCAATCGAAGGGGAGGCAGCGATGAAAGGGCTTCTCGCCGTTCTGAGTGGAGGAGGCAACGCGGGGGTAGCTGTCGGGCTGCCGGCCGGCCAGAACATGGTGGAGGGAACCGAGGCCTCGCTGATGGTGGGAGCGGCGGCGGCCAACTCCTCGTGGCGGAGGGCGACGGTCACCACCATCGCCGCCTTCGTCACCCTGGCTCCCATCATCGCCGGCTTATGGTTCCTCTACCAGAACGTGCCCGGGCAGTACGTCGACTATGCCGTCGCCATCGCCATCTTCGTGATCGGGGTCCGCGAGGTGAGAGAAGGGCTCGAGGGCCGGCCCCGGGGCGAGCGGTCACCCCGCCATCGGCTGGACGGCCCACTCGGGATCGACCCTGCCGACCCCGCCAAAATCAAGGCGTTCCAGTCCGGGCACGGCCTGGAAACGGACGGCGTCATCGGACCACGCACCCGGGGCGCCATCCTGGCCGAGCTGCACCGACGCGGCGAGCAGCCGCGACCCAACCGCCTCAACGTGGAGATCACCGACGCCGGCTCCGTCGCCGCCTTCCAACGACATGTGGGCCTGGAGCCGGACGGGATCGTGGGCCCCAGGACCAGCGGCGCCCTGGCCCTCGAGGGAAGGCGACCCCTCCCCGACCCGGCTGACCCGGAGTCGGTGCGCGCCTTCCAGCGCGCCCATCAGCTGCCGGAGACGGCGATCGTGGACGCTCGGACTCAGGGGGCATTGCGCATCGTGCGGGAGTCGCTCGACGGCTCGGGTGCCGATGCGAACGCTGCCGGCGCCCGGTGGCCCGAAAGGGGCCCCGGGGACGCCTACGGCATCGACCTCACGACTCGCAAGGGGATCACCCGATTCCAGCGGGAGCACGGCCTGGACGAGAGCGGGGTCGTCGACGAGGTGACCCAGGGAGCCCTGCGGGCCGAGATCGAGCACCGCCACCGCCGCCTCGGCGTGGACGCCACCGACCCGGTGTCCGTCGGGCAATTCCAGGCAGTCCACGGGCTGACCACCACCGGCGTGGTCGACGAGCCCACCCAGGGCTCGATGCGCGCCGAAGAGGAGCGGCTCGCCGCCACCAACGCCGAGCAGCGCCAGCTGCTGGGCGTGGATCCCACCGACCGGAGCTCCATCGAGCGCCTGCAGGCGGCCTACGGCCTGGAGCAGAGCGGCGAGATCGACGAGAGGACCCAGGAGGCGCTCCGCCGTACCACCGAATGGCTGGCCGGCATCGACCCCGCCGACCCGGCGTCGGTGACCTGCTTCCAGGGCGCCCGGGGCCTCGACGCCACCGGAGAGGTCGACGCCGAGACGCAAGGAGCTCTGCGGCTGTACCGGACCGAGCTCGAGGAACACCATGGAGAGGGGGCGCCCGTGCCCTCGCCGCCCTGGTACCCCCTCGACCCGACCGACCCCGGCTCCATCCGCCGCTTCCAGCACGACCATGCTCTCCGCCAGACGGGCACCGTCGACCGTCCCACGCAGGCCGCCCTGCGGGAGGTCGTGACCGAGCGCCGACGCCAGGCGATCCATGAGGCACAGCGACCCAAAGGCGGCGGGCTCATCGACAAGTACCGCGACGCCTGGCCCGCCTACTTCGGCGTGATCCTCGAGGGCAGTGAGGCCGGCATGTTCACCATCGGGGTGGCCCACGGAAGGGGGTCGTACATGGTGGCGGCGATCGCCGGCGGCGCCGCCTTCGCCACTCCCTGGATCGGGCTGGTCCCTCTGCGGTCCTGGCTGGCGTCGAGACCGACGTGGGTATTCGAACTCGTCATCGGTTCCATCTTGGTCACGGCGGCCACCATCTTCGGCCTCTTCCGGGCCACCGGGGTGTTCGGGGCCTAGTAGATCGGACAACCAGCCGCTGGCACCTGCCCGGGCAGGTGCCCTGACGGGACTGCGGCCCGGGCCCCTGCTCCGATGGCGAGCGACCAGTGCCTACGCTCGCACCGTGAGCTACATGGGACCGGCCCGGCCGCGCCAGGACCGCCCCCCTCGTCGCCCGGCCGATTCTCGTCCGCGGCGCGCCCCGCAGCGCTCGACCGGGGCCCAGCTCGCCGCCTGGACGGCGGCCTTCAGCAGACGTACGGCGTCGAGCGGTCGCAAGCGCCTGACGCTTCTCCTGGGCGGCCCCGACCGCACCCGGGTCATCGTGGTCCTCGCCTGCCTGCTCGCCCTGGCGAGCGCCGATGCCGCCACCGTGGGGGCGTCGGCCACGGCCCTGCGCCAGAGCCTGCACATCGACAACACCGACATCGGCCTGCTGGTGGCCGTCAACTCCATCGTGGGCGCCGTGGCCTCGGTCCCCTTCGGGATGCTCGCCGACCGCATCCGGCGTACCTGGACGATCGGCTTCGGCGTGGTGCTGTGGGGGGTGGCCATGCTGCTCAGCGCCACCGCCACGACCTTCGACGGTCTGCTGTTCTGGCGCCTGTGGCTCGGCGTCGTCACCGCCGTCGCCGGTCCGGCGGTCGCCTCGCTGGTGGGCGACTACTTCCCCAGCGCCGAGCGCGGAAAGATCTACAGCTACATCCTCACCGGTGAGCTGGTGGGGGCCGGCGTGGGCTTCGCCGTCACCGGTGACATCTCCGCCCTGTCGTGGCGGGCCGCCTTCGTGATCCTGGCCCTGGCCGCCTTCCCCCTGGCCTGGTTCGTCTTCCGCCTCCCCGAGCCGGTGCGGGGCGGAGCAGCCGCCCTGTACCCCCAGGCGGATGCGCAGAGCGCCCCCGTGCCGGGCGGCCCCGTACCAGCCGGGAGCACGGCGACCACGGCGCCGCCGGGACATGCCCCCGAGCCCGAAGCAGAGGCTCCCGACGTCACCGACGCCCAGCGCCTGGCAGCCGAGCAGGGCATCCGCCCCGACATGGCCCTGGTGGCCCGGGCCAGGCGACCGCGCATGGGCCTCATCTCAGCCGTCCGCTACGTGCTCGACGTGCGCACGAATGTGGCGCTCATCATCTCCAGCGCCTGCGGCTATTACTTCCTGGCCGGGGTGCAGACCTTCGGGGTGGAATTCGTACGAAGCGACTACGGCGTGAACGCCGCCTTGGCCAACTTGCTCATGATCGCCATCGGGGGCGGCGCCGCCGTGGGAGTGATGGCCGCCGGCCCCGTGAGCGACGCCTTGCTGCACCGTGGGCATTTGCGCTCGCGGGTGATGGTGGCGGCCATGACGGCCACCGCCACCGTTGTGCTCTTCGTCCCGGCGCTCATCACGAGCAGCATGCTCACCGCCCTGCCCTACGTGATCGTGGCCGCCATGATGCTCTCGGCGCAGAACCCGCCCATCGACGCCGCCCGGCTGGACATCATGCCCTCGAACCTGTGGGGACGGGCCGAGGGCATCAGGACGCTCTTGCGCACGAGCGCCCAGGCCCTCGCCCCCCTCCTCTTCGGTGTGGCATCGGACGCCTTCGGCTTGCGCACCACCTTTCTCGTCATGCTCCTGCCGCTGGCAGCCAGCGCCTACTTCCTGTTCCGCGCCGCCCGGACCTATCCACGCGACGTGGCGACGGCCGCAGCGGCCACGGTGCCGCCGGCGTCGGCCAGCTCGGCTGCCGCCCCGAGCCCGGTGTGACGTTCAACACGCCCTGGACCCGACGCGGGACGCGGCGCGTCCCTGCCATAGGGTGCACGGTCGATGGCTGACATCGAGCGCTTGCTGACCGACAACATCGCCCACGCCGGTTCCCACCAGGCGTCGACCGAGGCCCGCCCCTCGAGGCACCTTGCCGTCGTGACGTGCATGGACACCCGCGTCGACCCCCTAAAGGCGCTGGGCCTGCGCCTGGGCGAGGCGCACGTGCTGCGCAACGCCGGCGGACGGGTGACAGACGACGTTCTGCGCAGCTTGGCTCTCTCCACGCACGCCCTCGGGGTCCACACCGTGGTGGTGATGCAGCACACCCGCTGCGGGCTGTCCGGCGTGAGCGAGGACGAACTCCGGCAGCGCACGGGGACGCAACGGGAGTTCCTGGTCATCGAGGACCACGCCTCGGCTCTGCGAGGCGATGTCGACAAGCTCGTCTCAACGCCGTACCTCTCTCCCCTTCGCCAGGTGGCAGGTCTCCTCTACGACGTGATATCGGGTCGCGTAGAGGACCTCGTGCGCTGGCGGCGGTCCTCGACGGAGGGTGACCACTGACCGCCCCCCCTCGACGGCGGGGAGTGAAAAGCTCGCCCTCGAGGTAGCCGCAAGCCTCGGTCCGCAGGCGCGTTCTCGGTCCGTGAGACTTCCAGGCGGGAAGCGGCGGCCCCTGGCGGCACTATCAGCGGTGGCAGCGCTCGTGACAGTGACGACCCTTTGTCCGAGCGCGACCGATGCGGCGGCGACGGTGCAGGGTGGCGGGTCCCTCGTGTACTCCATCCTCCCCCCGGGGGAGAACGGGTTGCTCACCGCCGGAGAGCTGCCGGCCTACGAACAGAACGGCACGTTCCCTGCCGGCTCCCAGGACCAGCTGGCACCCTATGCGGCGCTCAAGTACGGGGACCAGCAGCTCACCGACGCCACTTTGGGCCAGTACTTCGATCCCGAGACCATGGGGATCCCGCAGCACCCGACACGTGTCGAGCATCCCGATCCCTCGGTAGCCGTGACCATCTACCGCGACGACCACGACGTGCCGCACATCTACGGCTCCACGCTCGACGCCATGGCCTACGGCGCCGGCTACGCCGCCGCCCAAGACCGGCTCTTTCTCATGGACGTGCTGCGCCACTACGGAGAGGGCACCTTGGCGCAGTTCCTCGGGCCCAGCTGCGCCTTCGAACAGATGGACCACGACCAGCTGCTGGCCGCCGCCTACACGCGACCCGAGCTCGAGGCCCAGCTCGAGGCCCTGCCCCGGCGCTACGGGGCGCTCGGGGCACGTGTGGTGTCGATGATCGACTCCTACGTAGCGGGCATCAACCGCTACATCACCGAGACGCGCACAGACCCCAACCTCCTCCCGGCCGACTACGCCGCTGCCCTCGAACCGCCACTGGCGTGGCGCCCCACCGACGTGGTGGCCCTCGCCTCGCTGATCGGGGTCGTCGCCACCAGCGGCGGCGACGGCGTGGTCGACGCCGGCCTGCTGCGCTACCTGCAGGGCCAGCTCGGGGCCTCGGCGGCGCCAGCGGCTTTCGCCGCCTTTAAGGACCAGAACGACCCGACGGCGCCGGTGACCATCGACACACCGTTCCCCTACATGGACCAGGCGACGGTCGATCCGGCGCTGACCGCCATCCCCGACCATCCCGAGGCGCCCCTGGTCGGCGGGCCGACCGACACCACTCCCGGGTGCGCCGGGTCGTCGTCGGGCTCTCCGTCCCTTCCCGCCCCCCTGACGGCGGTCGCCGGTGCCTCGTCGCCGGCGCCAGGCCCGGCACTGCCCGCCCCTGCCCCCGGGGCCCAGAACCTCGTCTCCCCGCTGCCACCGCCCAGCACGCCGGGCGGTGGCGGGTCACCCGCTCCGAGTGCCAACAGCGTGGCCCAGTCGGTCACCGCCGTCCTGCGAGCGCGCACCGGCATGTCCAACGCCGTGCTGATCGATGCCGCCCACTCCAGCACCGGCCATCCCATCGCCGTGTTCGGTCCCGAGCTCGGCTACTACGCGCCGCAGATCCTCATGGAAGAGGACCTGCACGCTCCGGGCTACTCGGCCGAAGGGGCGGCGTTCCCCGGAACGAACTTCCTCGTCGAGATCGGCCGGGGCACCGACTTCGCCTGGTCGGCCACCACCGCCTCCGCCCAGCAGACCGACACCCGGGCCGAGCTGATCTGCAACCCGCAGGGCGGGCCGGTCTCCCCCACGGGAACGGACTATCTCTACGACGGCGAGTGCCTGCCCATGACCGAGCACGACTACCGGGAGCTGGCGGTCCCGAAGCCCGGCGGCCAGGGCGCGCCGGCGGTCATCGACCACACGATCTTCAGCACCCGCCACGGCATCGTCCAGGGCTGGAGCACCGTGGGCGGCAGGCCCGTCGCCATCGTGGACCAGCGCTCCACCTACGGCCACGAGGTCGACTCCTTCGTCGGGTTTCTCCGCTGGGGGATGCCGAAGCTGACCCATGACGCCGCCAGCTGGGTCGCCGGCGCTGCCGACATCACCTACTCGTTCAACTGGTTCTACGTGGACGCCAAGCACATCGCCTACGTGGTGAGCGGCCTGGACCCCCAACGCCCCAGCAACGTCGACCCCAACCTGCCTTCGTGGGGCACCGGCGGCGCCGAGTGGAGCGGCTACCTCCCCGCCGCCCGACATCCCCACGCCGTCGACCCCTCCCAGGGCTACCTCGTCAGCTGGAACAACAAGCCGGCACCTGGCTTCTCGGCCAGCAACGACATGTTCGGATGGGGGCCGGTGTTCCGCTCGCAGCTGCTCACCACCCAGCTGCACGCGCAGCTGGCCGCCCACCACCAAAAGCTCGACGCCGCGGAGGTGGTCCAGGTAGCAGAGGAGGCGGCCACCGAGGACCTCTCGGGCACGGCCACCCTGCGGCCCGTCACGAAATACCTGGCCGGCTCGCCCGATCCCAAGGTCCAGGCGCTGCTCTCGCAGCTGGAGCCCTGGCTGGCGGGCGGCGCACAGCGGCGAAAGCCCGACGCCACGGCGGCCCAGTACGCCGATGCCGCCGCCGTGGCCATCTGGGACGAGACCTACCCCCTGGTCGTCCAAGCCGTCTTCGGGCCCCTCTTCGCCGCCGGCGGCACCAGTGACTACAACAACCTGCCCTACGCCTTCGACGTGCTGCCCATGCCCTTCGCCGACACACCCAACGCCCAAGGCGCCCATCAGGGCGACGGTTACTACACGGGCTGGGAGGGCTACCTCCAGAGCGTTCTCGCCCAGCTCGAGGGCAAGAACACCTCCGATGCATTCCCAGCGGCAGTGATCGACCGCCTGTGCGGTCCGCAGGGCCCGCGCAGCTGCCCGGGCGCCGTCGAGGGGGCCTTCGACGCCGCCTACAACGCCCTGGTGGCGGCCAACGGCGGCGACACCGACCCCGCCACCTGGACGGCGGACACAGCCACAGCGGCCGCCTCGGCCCAGCAGGGCTCGACGGTGACCATGCCCGAGTACGACGCCATCGTCTACGAGGCCATCGGCATCGCCTCCCCTGCTCCGCAGGCCTGGCAGAACCGGCCCACCTTCCAGCAGGTGGTCGAGTTCGGCGGGCCGTGAACCCGCTGGCGCGCCTCGCGCTCAGAGGTGGCGCCTCCGCCTCCCGCCAGCGCCCGTTCAGTGCAGCACGAAGCGAAGTCCCAGTATCCCCGCACCCATGCTGATCCCGAGCAGGCTCTGCACGGCGAGCTCCCTCAGCTTCAGGCCGTGATGGAGCCCTGGGGCGACCTCGAGGGCCACCAGTTCGAGCCCGGCCGTCCACAGGACCGCCGTCACCGCCGTCTCCGTGGTGGCACCTGTCACCCACGCCCCCATCAGCACCACGAGAGGCAGGGCGGCCCCAAGGAGTATGGGTGCCTCGTAGGTCAGCGAAGCCTTGATCTCTCCGAGCGTCCACTCGGGCGCCCGGTGCAATCGCCCCGTCCAGTGGTGTGAATAGGCGTGAGCGGCCCAGTACAGCGCCATGGTGATGACGCTGGCGAGGAGCAACTTGCCGAAGGTCTCCCTGCGGGTGCTCTCGGCGGCGATGACGGTCGCCACCGCCAAGACGCCGTACAGGACGCCACCGGGATTCGTGCCTCGTAGCGGAGCGGGGGGACGGGAAGAAGGTTCGACGTCGTTCGACACACGATCAGAATGGCGTATACCGGCCCGCTACGCGCTGCCGGCGCGCCGGTGCCGGGCCCTCAGCGCTCGTCGGCGCCGGGGCCTCAGCGTTCGTCGGTGTCGGTGTCGGGCGAGTCCAGGTGGGCCATCGCCGTGCCACTCGGCACCGGCAGCTCCGAGGCGCCACGGCCGGCGGGCGCCCGCAGGGCGGTGATCACTTCCAGGATCTCCGCACCCACCAGCTCGTTGCGCTCCAGCAGGGCGTCGCGCAGGGCTTCCACCACGTGCCGGTGTTCCTCGAGCATCTCGCGAACCCGGGACTTGGCACCGGCCAGCATCTCCTCCACCTTCTGGCGCTCGCGGTCGCTGGCCAGCACCTTGGCCACCACGTTGCCCGCCGTGGGGGCGTCCATGGCTGCCAAGGAGATGAGGCTCTCCCCCATGCCGAAGGCACCCACCATCTGACAGGCGGCGTTGGTGGCGGCCTGCAGGTCGGAGGCCACGCCCGAGCTCGTCTCGCCGAAGAACACCTCCTCGGCCACGAGCCCGCCCAGGGCGATGTCGATCATGGCCTCGAGCTCCGAGCGGGTCTGAGTGAAGCGCTCCTCGGTCTCCGAGTGCGCCAACAGGCCCAGGGCCTGGCGGCGCTTCACGATGGAGAGCACCTCGAGCTTGCGGCTCGTGCCCACCAACCAGGCCACCGTGGCATGACCGGACTCATGGGTGGCGATGGTGCGGCGCTCGGCCTCGGAGTACTCCACGGGCTGGGCCAGGCCGATCTCCTCGGTCATCTTGGCCTTCTGCACGTCGACCCACGACAGGCGCTCGGCCCCCCGGCGCAGCGCCCACACGAGCGACTCGTCGAAGAGGTGCTCGATCATGACCGGCGTGTACCCCGAGGTGAGGGCGGCGAGAGTGTCCCGTCGGGCGGGATCGTCGAGCTCGGGCTCGTGCGCCTTGCGCGACAGGTAGTAGTCGATGATCTCGCGACGTCCTGATCGCGAGGGGAGGTCGAAGTAGATCGTGCGGTCGAACCGGCCCGGGCGCAGCAGCGCCGGGTCGAGGTCCGAAGCCCGGTTGGTAGCCCCGATCACCAGGATGTTGGCCTTGGGCGCCACCGGCTTGCGCAGATGGCGCTGGGGCGGCAGCCACGAGTTGACCATGTCGACGAGGGCTCCGCGCATGCGCACACCGGCGGGCGGCTGGTCGAAGGACTGCAGCTGCACGAGCAGCTCGTTGACCACACCGCTGATCCCCTCGCCGCGCCCGGTGCCGAGCCCGCTGCGGGAGGCGCCGATGGCGTCGATCTCCTCGATGAAGCCGATGGCACCGCCTTCTCGGCGGGCGTAGTCGCGCAGGGAGCGGAAGTAGGAGCGGATCTTGCGGTTGGTCTGCCCGTAGAACATGGACTGGAAGGCGGAGGCGGACACGAAGAGGAAGGGGACCCCCGCCTCCTTGGCCATGGCCTTGGCCATGTAGGTCTTGCCCGTCCCTGGGGGCCCTTCGAACAGCAGCGCCCGGCGGGGCGAGCCACCCATGCGCTCGGAGAACGTCTTGTGGGCGAGGAAGAGGTTGAGGCTCTTCACGACCTCCTCGACCACGCCGTCGGCGCCACGCACGTCGGCGAAGCTCGTGTCGATCTCACTGGGACGAAACAGCATGTGTGGCGAACGGCCGGCACCGAGAAGGGGGCCGATCATCACCAGCACGAGCACGGCGACGAGCAGGACGGCCGGTATGAAGGGCAGAAAAGCCGAAGGGACGTGCGGCAGGACGATCACATGGCCGGGCCACAACACGGCGCGCACGACCACCCACAGCGCTAAAGGTGTGAGCACGATCGCCACGCGCCGCAGTCGACCTTGACGGGCCCGCTCCCGGCTGGCGCCCACGTCGGCCATTCCCGGCTGGATCACCCCCGCCTGGGAGAGTGAGGAAAGCGACACCTGCTTCGTGCGTTCCGTGGCGCTCATAACCACAGAACGTAGGCGAAACGCAAAACCTGCGGACAATATTTCACTGTGAGTGCTGCTCCGACCACTGCCTATGAGCAGGGCTTTTACCCGCCGCCGGCGCCCGGCAATCGCCCCTGCGGGCCGGGGGTCACCCCTGGGCGCCCTGAGCGACCGGCCGGCACAGCGCACTTCACAGGGAACGCCAAGCCCACCTTCACGGACCGTTCAGGCACGAGGCGCACGATGGTCCTCGAACCGAGCACCGAGGCCCGTTCCTCCCCGCCGCCAGCGTCCACCTGGGCCTTCGATGCTCTGAGCCCCGGGGGCGGTCCCGCCGCCGCCCCCGGGGCTCTTTCGTCCCCTGGTGGCCCAGGCGTCCCGCCTCCCGTTGGTCCCAGTGTCCCGGGCGGTCCCAGTGTCCCGGGCGGTCCCAGTGTCCCTGCGATCCCAGCGGCTCATCCCTGCGGGACCGCCAGACCGGTAACCCCGGCGGCGGCACGCAGCCCGCGGCGGTAGAGGGCCGGGAACAGGGCGCGGGCCACAGGTGCCAGGAGGGCGACGGCGGCGGCGTCGATGTCGACCCTGGGCCCGCCCATGCGGGCCAGCAGGAGCCGCGACACCTGCTCCTCGCTGCGGCGCACGGACCGGGGAGGCAGGGGCATGCCCTCCTCGACGGCGGAGGAGCCCATGGGGGTGGGCACCCACCCGGGGTACAGCACGTGCAAGCGCACCCCCGATGCCTCCACCCGCATGGCCATCGACTCGGTGAAGGCGCTCAGGGCCGCCTTGGACGGACCGTAGGCGGGCTCGCCGGGGCCGGGGGCGCGACCGCTGTCGGAGGACACGTTCACCACCACGCCGCGCCGGCGACGGACCATGCCGGGCAGCACGGCCAGGGTCCCGGCCACAGGGGCGAAGTAATTGGTGGCCATGACAACGCGGTACTTGTCGAACCCCTCCTCGGCGCGGGGCTCGCCCACTCCGGCGGCGTTGACCAGCACGTCGATGCGGCCCCGGCCCGATTCCACGTCACCGAGGAGAGCCGACAAGGCGTCGGTGTCGGACACGTCGCACACCCGGGTAGAGGACCCCGGTGCCCGGGCCTGCAGGGCTCCCTCCAGCTCCTCGAGCAGCGCCTGGCGACGGGCCACACCGACCACCAGGGCGCCGGCGCCGGCCAGGTCGAGGGCGAAGCGCCGTCCCAGGCCCGAGGAGGCACCGGTCACGACGGCCACCGCCCCCGCCAGCTCGAAATGCCGGCTCACGACGCCAGCTCCCACCACTGCAGCTCGCAACGCATGGGGAGCAGGTACCCGATATAGATGGAATGGATCTTCACCGGGCCCTGGTCGTCCACTTGCAGGTCGTCGAGAACCAGGCGCGGATCGGAAGCGGCGAAGGCAAGCGCCCGGTCGCGTGCCGCCACCAGCTCCTCCAGCGAGCCCACGGCGAAGCCGAAATGGTCGCCGTGGGGACAGCTCATCGACGGATCGCCGGCCACGAGGAAGAGGAACTGGTCCCAGTGCACACAGCTGAGCACCAGGCGCTGGCGGTCCACGGTCATGGTGGGGAGCTCCTCGAAACCGAGGACGGCGTCGAAGTACCGGCACAGCGCCGCCCGACCTTGTTCGGCGAGCAGTTCGGCCGGGACGCTCAGGGCCACATGGTTGAGCCGCGGCGTGCCCGACGGGTAGAAGCGGTGCGCCATCAGGCCGGCACCGCCTGGGCCGAGCGCGGCACGACCATGACTTTTCCGGCGATTCGCCCCTCGGCCAAGCCGGCCAGGGTACCGGCGAGGCCGTCGAGGGTGACGTCCTCGGATTCGACGAGCACGTCGGTGGGCCAGCGGGGAGAGCACAGCAAATCGAACGCTCGCTCGAAGCCGTCGGCGTCGTACACGAAGGACCCGCAGATCTCGAGCTCGTTGAGCAACACGCGGTTGGCGTCGAAGCTGGCGGGCTCCATGCCCGCTCCCACCAGCACCAGGCGTCCGCCCCTACGCAGCTGATGAAGGGCCAGCTCCACCCCGGCCTTCTTGCCCGAGCATTCGATCACGGCGTCGGCGGCGGCGACGGCGATGCGCTCGGGCTCGAAGCGCTCGAAGCGCTCCAGCTCCCGCGGCTCGAGCACCGACGCCGCCCCCAGCCGACGGGCCAGGTCCCGGCGTCCGGGGTTGGGCTCCACCACCGTGACCTGCCGCCCCTCGTGCACCAGGGCGGCCAGGGCCAGCGCACCGATGGGTCCCGCACCGAAGACCATGACCGCGTCGTCGGGATCCAGACGCGCCCTGGTGATGCCGTGCAACGCCACGGCCAGCGGCTCGGCAAGCGCCGCCGTGCGAGCATCCAGCCCGGACGGCACGCGCCGCAGCGACCTGGCATCGCACAGGACGAAGCCGGCGAAGGCGCCGTCCCCGCCGTGGTCGGACATCACGGCGCCGCGCTCCTCGCACTGCGAGGGCTTGCCCTCACGGCACTTGCGGCACCGGCCGCAGCGGGGCACGGGGCCGCCCACCACGCGGTCACCGGTGGACCAGCCCCCCACATCGGCGCCCACGGCGGCCACGGTGCCGGCGAACTCGTGGCCGGCCACGGTGCCCGGCCGGCCCCAGCCCTCCACCATGAGATGGAGGTCGGAGCCGCACACGCCGCAGTGGCCCACTTCCACCAGTACCTGGCCGTCCCCGGGGGAGGGCACGGAACGCCACTCCACGGCCACACGGCCCGGAGCCCGGTACACGGCGACGGGCATGGACTGCGCGGGGTCGTCGCTCATCACCACCCCCTGGAGGCCCGCTGCGCAGGCGATGCTACGCCCGTCACATGCGCCCGGGCGCCGTGATGCCGAGCAGTCCCAGCCCGTGGGCCAGCACCCTGGCGGTCAGCGCGCACAGCACGAGCCGGCTGGCCCGTTCCTCGGGCTCGGCTTGGAGCACCGGGCAGGTCTCGTAGAACGTCGTGAACGCCGTGGACAGCGAGAAGAGGTAGGAACACAGCCGGCTCGGGCTCCACGCCTCCAGGGCGGTCTCGACTGCCTCGGGGTAGCCGAGGAGCGCCAGACCGAGCGCCCTTTCGGCTGGCCCACCCAGCACCGGCTCGCCCTGGCGCCCGGCGGCGTCCTCGCCGGCACGGCGGAAGATGGCCTCGATGCGGGCGTGGGCGTACTGCAGGTACGGCCCCGTGTCCCCTTCGAGGGCCAGCATGCGGTCCCAGTCGAAGACGTAGTCCCGCACCCGGTCGGTGGACAGATCGGCGTACTTGACCGCCCCCACGCCCACGGCGTGTGCCACCCGCCTCCTGTCCTCGGCGCCACCCGTCGGCTGGCGCTGGGCCAGGGCGGCATCGGCCCGTGCCACCGCCTCGTCGAGCAGGTCCACCAGCTTCACCGTGCCGCCCGCACGGGAGCGGAACATCTTGCGGTCGGTGCCCAGCACGTTGCCGAAGCCCACGTGCACCGCCTCGGTGCCCGGCGGCAGCCATCCGGCCATGCGGGCCACGGCGAAGCACATCTCGAGGTGCTGGGCCTGCGAGGCCCCCACCACGTAGAGGATGGTGCGCGCCCCTTCACGCTGCACGCGGTCGCGGATGGCGGCCAGGTCCGTCGCCGCGTAACCGAAGCCCTCGTCGGACTTCTGGACGATGAGTGGGAGCGGGTCGCCGTTGCGGTTGACGAAACCTTCGGGGAACACACATCGGGCCCCTTCACTCTCCACGAGCAGTCCCAGGGCGTCGAGGTCGGCCACCACCGAAGCCAACATGGGGTTGTAGGAGCTCTCGCCCACCACGTCGGCATCGGTGAGCTTCACGTCGAGCTTGGCGTAGACGTCGTCGAAGTAGCGGATGCTCTCGGCCACGAGCACGCGCCACAACCTCAGCGTCTCCTCGTCGCCCGACTGCAGGAGCACCACGCGACGGCGCGCCCGCTCGCGGAAGTCCTCCCGGTCGTCGAAGGACTCCCGAGCCTGGCGGTAGAAGGCGTCGAGGTCCCCCACCGACAGCTCGTGGACCGCTTCCTCCTCGCCCACGTCGAGGAGGTGCTCGATGAGCATGCCGAAAGGGGTCCCCCAGTCGCCGACGTGGTACTCGCGCACGACTCGGTGCCCGGCGAACTCCAGCAACCGGCACAGCGAGTCGCCGATGATGGTCGAGCGCAGGTGGCCGACATGCATCTCCTTGGCCACGTTGGGAGACGAATAGTCGACGACGACTGTGCGCGGGTCGTCGTCCTCTTCCACGCCGAGGCGAACGTCGCTCGCCATGGCGGCCAGCTGCCCCGCCAGGAACCTCTCGTGCAGGGTCAGGTTGATGAACCCCGCGCCGCTCACCTCCACGGTGCGGCACAGGTCCTCGAGACCGGCCTCGGCGGCGATCTCGGCTGCGACCTCCCGAGGGGCTCGTCCCAGGCGCCGGGCCAGCGCCATGGCCCCGTTGGCCTGGAAGTCGGCGTGGTCCGACGGGCGGACGTGCGGATCGGCACCGGGTGCCACCCGGTCGAAAGCGGGGCGCAGTCGTGCCTCGAGCAGTGCGCGGAGGTCGGGCATGGCCAATCTTGGCACCTGCCGCTGCCGGCCCCGCCGGCCTCAGCCGGTCGAGATGGAGCCGGCCCGTAAATTGAGATGGTGCTCCTCGTCGGCGGCGCGCCCGAGCTGGACCGGCACGACTCGGGACCCGGCCACCCCGAACGCGCCGCCCGGGTGGGAGCGGCTCTGCGCGGCCTGGGCGATGCCGGACTGGGCGACGCCGTCGTGACCCTCGAGCCCCGACGGGCCACCCTCGAGGAGCTGGGAACCGTGCACCCGCTTTCCTACCTGGAAGCGCTGCGCGCCTTCTGCGAGACGGGAGGCGGCTACCTCGACCCCGACACGGCGGCCGGACCGGGGTCGTGGGACACGGCGCTGCTCGCCGCCGGGGCCGTACTGGCCGCCGTCGAGGGCCTTTGCGACGGGCGGGGCGACGTCGCCTTTGTGGCCGCCCGGCCACCGGGCCATCACGCCCTGGCCGACCAGGCCATGGGCTTCTGCCTTCTCAACAACGTGGCGGTGGCGGCCGCCTCCCTGGCGCAGCGCGGTGAGAAGGTGCTCGTGGTCGACTGGGACGTCCACCACGGAAACGGCACCCAGGAGATCTTCTGGGACGACCCCCGGGTCCTCTACGTCTCCACCCACCAGTGGCCCCTGTACCCCGGGACAGGAAGCGTGGAGGAGACAGGAGGCCCACGAGCTCCGGGGGCGACGCTCAACGTGCCGCTCCCCGCCGGCGCCACGGGCGACGTGCTGCTGGAGGCTTTCGACGAGGTGGTGGCCGAGGCGGTGGAGCGCTTCGGCCCCACCTGGGTGCTGGTGTCCGCCGGCTTCGACGCCCACCGCCACGACCCGCTGGCGGAGATGGCGCTCACCGCCGCCGACTTCGCCTCCCTGGCCGAGCGGGTCAGGGGATTCGCGCCGGGTCACGGCCGACTGGTCGCCGTGCTCGAGGGGGGGTACGACCTCGACGCCCTGCGCATGTCGGTGGGAGCCACGGCGGCGGCCCTGCTCGGGGAGAGCTACCGACCCGAACCTGCCTCTGCGGGCGGGCCGGGCGCCGAGGTCCTCCCCGCCGTGCGCCGCGCTCGTGCCGCTGCGCTCGGTACCTGAGGATGTCGCCGGTGAGCCAGCTCGGTCCGGTCGTGGTGGGCGTGGACGGGTCCGCCGCTGGTGCCGCCGCCCTCGCCTGGGCCGCCGAGGTGGCGCAGCAACTTGGCGTCGAGGTGGTGGCCGTGCACGCTCTGGGGCTGCTCTCGCATCTCGGTGGCGCCCAGGAGCCGGCCGCCGCCCACCGGCGTGAGATCGAGGCCCTCATGGCCGGACCGTGGACCGAGCCCCTGCGTGCAGCCGGCGTCGCCCATCGGAGCGAGGTGGACGAGGGCAACCCCGTGATCGGACTGCTGGCGGCGGCGGGAGCTCATCGGGCGTCGATGGTGGTGGTGGGCAGACGGGGCGCCGGCGGGTTCCCGGGCCTGCAGTTGGGCAGCACGAGCCAACAGCTGGCGCAGCACGCCGCCCTGCCGGTGGTGATCGTCCCCGGCGAGACCGAGCGTCGATGAACCTCGTCGGGAACGACTGAAGGCCTCTTGCTCACCGCCTGGACCGACTCCCTGGCTGGGCGTCAATCCTTCCCGTGGGCCTCGAAGAAGGCCCACATGACGGCGTCGGCGTCCACGGCTTGGCTCTGTGGACCGAGGATCTTGGTGAAACGCGCGGGCAGCACCGGTCCACCTGGCCACTCGTGGCCCTCGCCGGTCAGGCTGTAGAGCTCCACTGAAGCGCCGGAGGCGCAGTCGTGGTAGGTGGTCAGGCTGTAGCCGCGCCCCGAGGTGACGCTCGCATGGGGACCGCAGCCGTCGTGGGCCGCCCAGCGCTGGGCGGCGGTGGGCACCGAGTAGCTCCAATAGGCCTGGCCGCTGCCCTCGTAGGGGTCGATGGGATCGGCGGTGCCGTGGAAGGCGACGACCGAAGTGGCGCTCGTTGTGGGGCACGGGCTCGGGAAGCGCAGGCCGGCGACGGGCGCCACGGCGGCGAAGGTGTCGGGCGAGTCACAAGCCAATTGGCTGGCCATTCGGGCGCCCCCGGAAAAGCCGGTGGCGTACACGTGGCCGGAGGCGATGCAGTAACGCCCGGACAGCGCTGGGACGAGCTCGGTCAGAAAGGCCACGTCGTCAGGGGCACCCCGGGGCGGAGTACCGCCGCCGAAGAGCGGCTCCCCGGGCACGTTCCAGTCGAAGCCTCCGCCGTTCTTGATGTCACCCTGGGGGTAGGCCACGAGAAAGCCTCGAGCGTCGGAGGTGACGTCCATGTCGCTGAGCGCTTCCTGCTGGGAGGCGGTGCTGCCGCTGCCGTGCAGGTCGAGCACCAGTGCCGTTGGGGTGCCGGGGTCATAGCTGCTAGGCACGTGAACGATGACCGTGCGTTCGTGCCCCCCGATGGCGAACTGCAGGGTGCTCGAGCCGGGCGAAACGTGGCGTCCGCAGCCCGAGGGGGAGACAGGGCCTGCGGACGTGACGGGCGCCGCTGCCGCTGACGGGTGGCCGCCACCACATCCCGCCACAGTGACGGACAGCACCACGACGGAAAGCGCACGCAAGAGGTCGGCCCGCCGGGGGCGGCGTCCAGCGGCGCGGCGGCGTCCAGCGGGGAGGCGGCGTCCAGCGGGGAGGCGGCGTCCAGCGGGGGGGCGGCGTCCAGCGAGGGGACAGGGGGGTTTCAGG
>JBJKRZ010000149.1:0-15001 GCA_046704365.1 Acidimicrobiales bacterium
CGCCTTCGGGGCGGGCTCCTCCTACTACGGGTCGATGGGGGGCTAGGCGCTCACGGCGCCCATCGTGGGCATGGCCGCCGTCCCCGGCGGCTACTACCTGGTGGCCGCCGACGGCGGCGTCTTCGCCTTCGGGCCGGGGGCGGGCTACTACGGGTCGATGGGCGGGTTCCACCTGAACCAGCCCGTCGTGGCCATGGCGTCCACCGGCAGCGGCTACTACCTGGTGGCCAGCGACGGCGGCATCTTCGCCTTCGGGCCCGGCGCTCCCTTCTACGGGTCGGCGGGGGGCACTGCCCTGAACCAGCCCATCGTGGCCATGGCATCCACCGGCAGCGGCTACTACCTGGCCGCCAGCGACGGCGGCGTCTTCGCCTTCGGGCCCGGCGCTCCCTTCTACGGGTCGACCGGTGCCCAGAAGCTCAACGAGCCGGTGGTGGGCATGGCACCGGCACCCAGCTCGGCCACCAACGGGTCGGTGACGCTCAAGGTCGACGAAGCACGCAGCTCGGTGCCGGCCGACGGCGCCTCGACGGTGGCGGTGACGGCCTCGGCGACCTCGACGGCTTCGGGGCAGCCCCTGGCCGGCGACGTGCTCACCACATCGACCAGCGGCTCGCCCGCCGCCGCCTGCGGGTCCCTGTCACCCTCCTCGGCGCCCCAGGGCTCGAGCGGGCCCGTGAACTTCACCTACACGGCTTCGACGACCGCAGGCACCTGCACGCTGAGCGTCCGGGAGTCGAGCATGGGACTGTCGGTGAGCCTGGCGCTGACGCAGGAGCCGGTCCTGGTGCTCACCTCGTCGGACAACGGCGCCCACGCCTCGCTGCAGGTGGGAGACATCATCGAGATCCAGCTGAGCGCCTGCGAATCCTGCGGGTACCACTGGGGAGCGATCTCGCCCGCCCCGAACTCCGCCGTCCTCGGCTATCAGGGTGAGACGACTCGCAATCAGAGCGGCGGCTCGGGCCAGGTGGGTGGCAACGTCACCGAGGTCTTCCAGTTCCAAGCGGTGGGGACGGGGAACACGACGGTCAATCTCGGTTACTTCCCGCCGGGCAGCGCCACGCCCAGCAACACCTGGAGCGCGTCGTTCTCGGTCAGCTAGGCGCGGCCCGGCCTGGAATCGGGGCCCAAGAGCCGTAGGGGGAGGGGGGCGGGCACCCCTCTCGCCGTGGTGCGCCACGGCCACGGGCTTGCCGGGAAGGGCGGGATCCACGACCATCGACCCATGGCCCTGCTCCGGCGACTCCTCGCCCGCCTCGACGGCTTCCAACAGCGCCACATCTGGCTGTCGTTCCCCATGGGGGTCGTCCGCAAAATGACCGACGACCAGGGCGGCTCTCTGGCCGCTCTGGTGTCGCACTACGGCTTTCTCTCGGTGTTCCCGCTGATCCTCGTGTTCTCGGCCGTGCTCGGCTTCGTGCTGGGATCGGACCCCAGCCTCAAGATGCACGTCATCAAGAACACCGAGGAGTCCTTCCCGGCGTTGTCGGGCTACATCTCGAACAGCATCAGGGGCAGCAACGTGGCACTGGGCATCGGCACCTTTGTGGCGCTGTGGGCCGGGCTGGGCGTCACCCGGGCCACCGAACGCGCCATGAACGCCATATGGGACATCCCGCTCTCCATGCGACCCAACCTGTGGTGGTCACGACTGCGCGGCTTGCTCATGCTGGTGATCCTCGGCGTCACCTTTCTGGTCTCGACGGGCCTGGCCAGCCTGCAACAGACCGGTGGCGTGCTGTCGGTACCGGCTGCCGTGCTGAGCACCGTGGGCCCCTTGGTGCTCAACCTGGCGCTGTACCTCCTCGCCTTCCAGGTGCTCACCAATCGCCACCTGCCATGGCGCAGCCTGGTCCCGGGCGCGCTGGTGGGGGCGGTGGGCTGGACGGCGCTGCAGAGCCTCGGGGCGCTGTACACCCGTCACGAGCTGGCCCATGCCTCGCAGCTCTATGGCGCTCTGGCGGGGGTCATCGGACTGCTGGCGTGGATCTACCTGGGAGCCCTGCTCACGCTGTACGCCGCCGAGGTCAACGTGGTGCTCGCCTACCGGCTATGGCCCCGGAGCCTGGGACGCGTGCCCGCCACCGAAGCGGATCGGCGCGCCCTCGTACGCCAAGCCCAGGAGTACGAGCGCACCGCCGGCGAGATCATCACGGTCAGCTTCAAGGAGGCAGGTGACGACACCACGGAGACGGCGGGCGAACAGCGGCTGTCGACGCTGGCCCTGGCCGTCCACGAGAACGTGAGCCGCCTGGTGGTGCACCTGCGGACTTTCGACAAATACCACCAGCAGCTCGATGGCTGCACCGACGAGTCCGAGCGCCTGCGCCTGAACGAGCATCTCCGTGCCGAGGCCGACGAGGCGGCGGGTTCGCTCGCCGAGCTGGCGGAGGAGGAATCGGTGCTGGTGGAGGCGGTCATGCGCAGGCTCCGGTGAGCGCCCCGGGGGTCTGATCGGGAGAGGGTGAGCACCCGCACCCTCACCTGTCGGCCACCTGCTACCGACCGGACCGCAAGGCCTGTTCGAAGTCGGCGATCAAGTCGGCTGTGTCCTCCAGGCCGACGCTGAGCCGGATGAGGCCGTCTCCGATCCCTGCCTGCCTGCGGGCATCGGCGTCGAGCTGGCGATGGGTGGTGGAGGCAGGGTGGGAGACCGAGCTGTGGGCGCCGCCCAGGCTCCCGGCGATCCACACGAGCTCGAGCGCGTCGCAGAGCCGGGTGCCACCTTCGATCCCGCCCGAGTGTTCGAAGCTCACCATCCCGCCGAAGCCACGGAGGAACCGGCGCGCCGCTCGGTGGTCGGCGAAGGTCTCGAGGCCCGGGTAATCGACGCGCACGAGCTCGGGCTGCTCCACCAGCCACCGGGCCAAGGCCGCTGCGCTCTGGCAGTGGCGCTCCATGCGCAGCGGAAGGGTCACCATGCCGCGCAGGCACAACCAGGCTTCCAGGGGCTGCATGGCCCCACCTTGGTCCAGAGCCACCTTCCTGAGGCCGGACCTCCCCGCAGCACTGGTGGCCACGACGCCCCCGATGAGGTCGCTGTGGCCCCCGATGTACTTGGTGGCGGAATGCAGGACGTAGTCGAAACCGAGCGAAGCCGGGTTGCACAGATACGGCGAGGCGAAGGTGTTGTCGATCACTGCCGGCACCTCCGCCTGCCGGCACAACCCTCCCAGTGCACCGAGGTCGGGGACGGCCAGATTCGGATTGGAGATTGTCTCGGTGTAGAAGAGCTTTGCCCCCTCGAGCGCCTTCTCGACGGCGTCGAGATCGTGGTCGTCGACGAAGCGGACCTCGATCCCGTAGCGGGGCAGGATCTCGGCAAAAAGCGAATACGTGCCGCCGTACAGGCGCGTGCTCGATGTGACGACGTCGCCCACCTGGGCCAGCGACGTGACCGTGCTGTGGATCGCCGCCATGCCCGAGTCGAAGGCGAAGGCGGTTTCTGTGCCCTCCATCTCGGCCACGGCCGCCTCGAACGCCTCCACCGTGGGGTTCCCGTACCCGCGGCCGTAGACATATCCCTCGGCGTTGTCGCCGATGACGTCGGCGAACTGCGCCGAGGAGGCGAAGCGCCATATCGACGTCTGGTAGAGGGGGAAGCTGGCCGGCTCCTGGCCCGGGGGCTTGACGGGGAGATGGACGGCCCTGGTGCCGGCACCCCAGCGACTTCGCTCTGTCACGTGCTCCTCCTACGTCCAGGACGAGGGGCCAGGCTACCGGTCGCCTACGCCGGCTCCCCAGAGACGGTTCCCTCAGCCGGCGTCGGCCGGCTCCAGCCCCAACTCGCCCAGGGCTCGATCCACTCGGCGCAGGTGCTCCTCGGCGTCGCGGCGGGCGGTGGCGGGCAACCAGCGGCCGGCGAGCAGCAGCACGGTGGGCAGGAAGACGATCTCGCCGCCCACGCACACCCACCACCAGTGCTGCCACTGGCGCGGCGCTTCCCGGCGGGCGGCGAGCACCGCCGCAGAGTGGGCGGCCAGGTAGTCGCGATCGGACACCGGGACGGCGCGCACCGCTAGCAGCCGCTCGAGCGCCGCCGAAGTGCCGATGTGGAAGCGCCGGGCGATCTCGTCGACGGCCCGGGCAATCGAGCCCGGCGCCGCAGGGCTCTGGCGGAGCCCGGCCCGGGTAGCAGGGTCGAGGGACTCCAAGGTGGCCACCTCGGGTCCGTAGCGGTTCACGATGGCAGTCAGCCTCGGTCCGTAGTCGGCCACGGGCGTGACCGACGACACCACGGCGGGCAGGACCAGAAAGGAGACGACGACGACGACCCGCAGGATCCAGCCCCACACTGCCAAGCCCGTGGCGACGAGAGCGGGATTGCGGCGCTCGAGCGTCTCGGTGAAGGCAGCCATCCAGGGGGCGTAAGCCGTGGCCCGACTGATCGACAGCAGCGAGATGACCACGACGAATGTTCCGTAGCTGGTGCCGGGATCCGTGGCGCGGCCGGCGAAGACGAGTGTCAAGACGATGGCGGCGACGCCGCCGGCCACGACGAAAGGCTTGCGCACGCCGACTCGATCGGACAGGGCCCCGACAGCGACCACGGTCACGGCGTCGGCGGCCCAGAACCAGTTACCGAGGCTGTTGGCCCGCGCCTGGGTGAACCCGAAGACCGTGGTGAAGTAGATGACGAAGAACGCCACCGCCGCGTAGTAGATGAGCAGGAACAGGCTCACCCCGATGGCCGGCAACACCGTGTCGGCGCCCACCATCTGCCTCCAAGGGCGTCGAATGGCTGCGGCCACGTCGATGCCTCTGGCCCGCGCCTCGACCAGAGCGCGCTCGCGCGAGCTCACCATCAGCTGGTCTCGCAGCTCCGGCGCCAGCTCCCGGAGCAGCACGAAGGCCACCGCTCCTACCACCAGGGCCGTCGCCCCCGCGATGTGGAACTGGTCCTGCCAGGCCCGGAGGTGGTCGAGGGTGTGGGAGGCGACCTCGGAGACCACCAGGCTGGCCGCCACCGGTCCCATGGACCACAGCCCCATGGCCCGGCCACGGCCGGACTGGGCCGAGAAGTCGCGCACCAGGGCGGGAGTGGCCACGAGCACCAAGCCCTCCACGAATCCCACCACCGAGACCAACGAGGCGTACAAGAGGGCGCTGGATGCAGCCGGGATGGCGAAGGCGGTGACGACCCCCGCCACGAGCAGCCCGCCCACAGCCATGTTGGCCCGGCCCACCCGGTCTCCTATGCCTGCCACCAAGGAGGCGAGAGCTCCCAGTCCGTTGGAGACGACGATGACGGTGAGGTAGTAGCGGAAGGAGATCTGGAAGTGCGCCAGCACCGACGGTCCCACCGCCCCACCCACGTACTGCTGGTAGTAGAGGACGATGGTGACCGCCACCACCAGCGCCAAATAGCCGTATCGGGCCGCTGGCGCCGGGTAGTGCTCGAGCGACCGATAGCGGCGTCGCCCCGAGCGGGTAAGTGCCACCGGGGCCTGGGTCACGGCTCCTCCGCTGGGTCGGCCGTCTCGAGAGCGAATTCGACCTGTCGGGAGCCGACGTCGGGCATCGGACGGCGACGCTACTCGCAGCCGTCAGGTCAATTCTGGTGGACCGACAAGGGGTGCGTCGATCATTCGTGGCGGCCTTGTTCATGGGCAGCGTGCCCGGCGGGCTCGAGCTGGAACGTCGAGTGCTCCACGTCGAAGTGGTCACCCAGGCAGCTCTGCAGGGCGTCGAGGATCTGTGGAGCATGGCCCGAGAGGAAGCAGTGGTCGTCCACCACGACGTGCGCCGACAGGGTGGGCAGGTCCGAGGTGAGTGTCCAGACGTGCAGATCGTGGACGTCGATGACGTGATCGACATCGGTGATGTGAGCCCGTACCTCCGAGAGCGAGACGTTCTCGGGTGCTCTTTGGAGCAGGATCCGCCCCGACTCGCGCAAGAGGCCCCAGGCGGCCCGGACCATCAGCCCGGCCACGACGAGGGAAGCCACGGCGTCGGCGCGCACCCAACTCGTCGTCACGATGACCACCCCGGCCGCCGCCGTAGCCAGAAAGGCGTAGAGATCGGTCACGATGTGGGCGAAGGCCCCTTTGACGTTGAGGCTGGAACGGTTGGCCCGGGCCAGCACAGCCGTGGCCACGACGTTGACCACTGCCCCGGCCAGGGCCACGCCCAGGACGACGGATCCCTCCACGGTTGGCGGAGAGGCGAGGCGGCTGGCGGCTTCCACCGTGATGACAGCCGCCACGCCGACGAGCAGCACACCGTTGACGGCAGCGGAGAGGATCTCGGCGCGCTTGAGCCCATAGGTCCACGGGCCCCCGGCGGGTCGCAGGGCAAGCCGGCCTGCCCAGGCGGCGGCGCCCAGGGCCACCACGTCGGTCGACATGTGCCCGGCGTCGGCGAACAGCGCCAGGGAGCCCGACAAGCCAGCGGCCACCACCTCGCCCACCATGAAGGCGCCGATGAGCGCCAGCGCGACGGCCAGGTAGTGGGAATCGGCTCGGGGGCTCACGGCGTGGCCATGGCCTGGGGCACCGTGCCCGGCGACCTGGCCCTGCGACGAATGGCGCTCGGCGTGGTGTGCCGCCACCGCTCCCCCTTGCGACGATCCAGGTCCCAGCTATATCTTCATTATTGTGAAGATGTCAATTTCGTCTGCCGGGCAGGCGGGCGGGCTCGACGGTTGCGCCGTGCGGGCGGTCGACCCCAGCCGGGTGGCCGCCACCCAGGAGCAACTGATCGGCGCCGAGGAGGCCGAGGACCTGGCTGCCTGTTTCCGCCTGCTCGGCGACCCCAAGCGGGTCCGCATCCTCTTCGCCCTGCTCGAGGCGGGCGAGCTGTGCGTGTGCGACTTGGCGGCGGCGACCGAGGTCAACGAGACCACCGTGTCACACGGCATGCGCCTCCTGCGAACGGCGGGCATCGTCCGGAGCCGTCGCCATGGGCGCATGATCTACTACCGGCTCGACGACGCCCACGTACGGTTGCTCTTGGACGTCTCCCGGGAGCACCTCGCCCACGACGCCGGCCAGGACCGGTGAGCAACCGAAGGAGCTACCGTGGCAGCGTGCGCCGTCTGCATGTGCCCGGTGGCGTGGTGCACGAGCTCCCCGAGGACCTGCGCCAGGCGCTGCTCGCCGATCCCGGGGCGCTCGACGCCTGGGAGGACATCACCCCGCTGGCACGCAACGAGTTCATCTGCTGGGTAGAGGACGCCAAGCGGGAGGCGACTCGAGAACGCCGCATCCGGCGGACCCGGGAGGAGCTAGAGGAGGGCCAGCGCCGCCCGTGCTGCTGGCCGGGGTGCAGGCACCGCCAGCGCACCGGCAAATAGCAGGCTGGCAGCCCCCGCCACACGCTTCACGAGCGGGGGCGGTGCAGGGTTCCCTTGGCGAGGGTCTTGCCGAACTCGAAGAAGAGACTCGATCCCTTTTCGGCGCTCGACAGGACGTCATCGAGCGCACCGACGAAGTACTCGACCTCCTCCTCTCCGCAAATCAGCGGCGGCAGCAGCTTGACGACGTTCAAGTTGTCCGCCGCCACCTGAGTGAGGATCCCGTGTCGATGGAAGAGTGGAACCACGATCAGCTGGGAGAAGAGTGCTGGGCGCATGGCTTCGATGGCTTTCCATCGAAGGCGAAGAGCCCTCGAGGTCGGCTCGCCGAAGACGAGACCGATCATGAGGCCTTTTCCACGCACCTGTTGTAGGTATTCGTATCGCTCCACCAGGGGCTCGAGCGCCTTCACAAAGGCGTCGCCCGTGCGCCGTGCCCGGTCGACGATGTCCTCCTCCTCGATCGCCTGCAGAGTCGCCAGGCCGGCCACCATGGCGAGCTGATTCGTGGCAAAAGTCGAGGAGTGCACGACCGCCCGGTCCATGGAGCTGAAGACGCTGTCGAAGACCTTGGCCGAGGACATCATCGCCCCAACGGGCACGAATCCTCCCGACAGAGCCTTCGAGACCGTGATCATGTCGGGTTCGATGTCCCAGTGCTCGTGGCAGAACAGCTTTCCGGTGCGACCCATACCGGCCTGCACCTCGTCGACGACCAGTAGCGTCTTGTGGCGCCGGCAAAGCTCCTGAGCGGCAGGCCAGTAATCGTCGGGCGCGAGGTTGACCCCCTTGCCCTGGATGGGCTCGACGATGAAGGCAGCGACATCGTTTCGTCGCAGCTGGCGGGCGAGGGCGTCGACGTCTCCGAAGCGCACCTGCTCGCAGGCTGGAAGGAGCGGTCCGAAACCTTTGCGGAACTCCGACCCCCCGTTCAAAGACAGTGCGCCGGTGGTGAGCCCGTGAAAAGCATGGTCGCAGTACAGGATGCGATCTCGCTTGGTGGCACAGCGAGCGAACTTGATGGCGCTCTCGATGGCCTCTGCGCCCGAATTCGTGAAACAGACTCGCTCGATGCCCGGGTGTGTCCGTGCGACGAGCGCTTCAGCCAGGACCCCGGAAAGCAGGGAACAGTCCATCTGCACCAGGTTGGGCAACTGGGCGTCGAGGGCGTCGTGAAGAGCCCGAACGATGGCGGGGTGTCCCCGGCCGAGGGCGAACACCCCGAAGCCCGAAAGGAAGTCGAGGTATCGGCGCCCGTCGGAGTCGTAGAGGTAGCAGCCCTCCGCCTTCTCGTAGTAACGGTCGAATCCGAGCGTCTGCAGTACCCGAGGGAGCTGGGGGCTCAGGTACCGAGAGTGCAGGCGAAAGTTCTCTCCCGTGCGCCCTTTCAGTACTTCTGAGAGTTGGAACGGCATGCGCCTCTCCGCAGAGTGGGGTGCCCGAGCACTCTGGCCGAGGGCGAGAGCAGGATATGCAAAAGTAGCATCCGGACTCGGGGCATTTGACATCGCGTACCGGCGCTCGGCATGGCCCGTCGGCACCTTGTTCCGGCCTGCTCACCCATGAGATCGCCATGTCGGCCAGCTCGATCTGCGGTCGCGCCTCCTATCGGCTGCCACCCAATAGCATCGGGGCGACACTTCACAACTCCCGCTCAGGAAAGGAGAGCAAGCCGATGACCAAGGCGGTCGTCCTGGCGCTCGCCGCAGGCTTCTGCACCGCCACCTCGTCGGTATGCCAGCGCACTGGCGCCAAGAGTGCCCCCGGGGGCGGGCACTTGAGCCCCAGGCTGCTTCTCTACCTGCTCCGGCGTCCCATCTGGCTGGCCGGTGTGGCCAGCATGATCCTCGGCTTCGTATTCCAAATCAGCGCGCTGCGCTTCGGCAGCTTGGCGCTAGTACAGCCGATCCTCGCCACCGAGTTGCTCTTCGTCTTCGCCTATATGGCGGTCATCGGATCGAGGCGGGTGCTCAAGACCGACTGGATGGCCGCCGCCGCCATGGCGGCCGGCCTGGCGGTGTTCCTCTTCACCGCTGCCCCCTCGGGAGGAAACACGCACGCCCCGGCGACCTCGTGGTGGCTCGCCGGAGTGGCGGCCCTCGGGCTCGCCGCCATAGTGGCCACAGGTGCGTACCTGCCCATCAGGCGGTCGGTGCCCGTCTCGGCGGCCCGCCGTGCCGCCATGCTCGGGATAGCCACGGGCATCACCTGGGGATTCGTGGCGGCCGTCATCAAGGAGCTGAGTTCTCGCATACCCGGTGGCCTTGCGGCGATCTTCACCAACTGGTCGCCGTACGTGCTTTTGGGCGTGGGCGCCGCTTCCATGCTGCTGTCCGCCCACGCGCTCCAGGCAGGACCGTTACCGGCCTCACAACCAGGGTTCACCATCGTCGACCCCCTCGTGGCGAGCCTGCTCGGTGTGTTCCTCTTCAACGAGCACCTGCAGCTGGGGGCACTCGACCTGGTCGTGGAGCTCTGCGCGCTCGGCGCGTTGGTGTGGGGTGTCGTCACCCTCAGCCACAGCCGCCTCGTGCAGGAGCCCTCTGGCGGGGACAAGCCCGCCTTCGTCGTCGTGCCGGACCTGCCGTAGGCCCAGATGGCCGGCGACGCTCAGGGGATGTGGATCCCTGAGACGGCCCGGGCGATGACGAGACGCTGCACCTCGGAGGTGCCCTCGAAGATGGTGTAGGACCAGCTCAGGCGTGCGCTTGGTGTTGACTGATTTCGGCGGATGCCAATCTGATCTGGACTTTCGTGTTGGTGCATCCGCACCGTGCCGAACTGTTCCGGACAGTTGTAGGGATGACAGTAGGGATGACCGCTGTAGGGACGGAAATAGGGACGGAAATCTGCGTCGAAGGCGACCGCGCTCACGTCCTCGACCATAAAAGTCATTCCGCGCACAACGAAGCTCCCATCGACCCACGCTAAACGATTAGGGCCGTTGGCGCGCCATCAGGCTCTGAAACGGGTTCTCGTCATTCTGACATCGAACGCTGAGAGCGAGCGCGATACCGTGTGGTTTGCGGCGAGTGACTGACCGGTCGCAACCGGCTCTTCCCGCCCGGTCCACTTGGATTCACATGGCGCGAATATCAATCCCTGACGGCGAAGAGTTTCCACGAGCCAGGAACGCCTTTTAGCTCACGCTCACCTCGGTCGGCGAATTCCAGTCCCGAACCGGCGACCAGGTCGACAACGGTGCGAGATACGAGGATCTCGTCAGCACCGGCCAGTGCTGCCACCCGAGCCGCAATATGGACGGCAAGGCCACTGACGTCGTCTCCCCGGATCTCGCACTCGCCGGTATGAAGGCCAGCTCGCACCGACAAGCCGATGCCATTTGTCGCGCCTTGGATGGCCTTGGCGCATTGCAGACCGCGAGCCGGGCCATCGAATGTCGCCAAGCACCCGTCGCCAGTGTGTTTGACGACTTTTCCCCGAAAGCGCTCCACCTGTCTGCGAAGAGCCGCATCATGCTGATTGAGACGCTCGCTCCACGCTCTGTCGCCGAGACGAGCCAATTGTTCGGTGGAACCCACGATATCTGTGAACAGAACGGTGGCTAGGACACGGTCGCTCTGCGCTACGTGTCGCGCGCCGGTGAGAAACTCCTCGATTTCTTCGATGACCGGTTCGGTGTCCCCGAACCAAGGCCAATGATCGCCCCCGGTGAGTTCGACGTACTTCGCCCCCGGTACGTTCTCAGCTAAGTAGCGCCCGAATTCAACGGGAACGAGGTTGTCGCCGGTTCGATGTAGGACGAGGAGAGGACAGCGCAGAGAGCCGAGGATTGGCCTGATGTCCAGATTCATGTTGGCCGATGTGTATAACTCCAACATCGCTGGACTTGCGGACTGCCTGGCGAAGCGGCTGAACCATCGACGGAATTCCTCGTCACCCTTTCGACTGGGTGTAACCACGTCGTAGGACTCGCCTGTTACACCGGCCTTCTGGATTCCTTCGATGAGCATCTGCGCTGCGTCACCCGACCAACCGATCGGATAGTCGTCATCATGTTGGACCCGGGCATATGACCCATAGGCAATCAGTGCCGGGACCATCTCAGGGTGGGTGGCAGCAAATGCCAAAGCGAGCGGCCCTCCTTCGGAGTAGCCGAGCAACGCCGCCGCCTTTGTCCCCGTGGCCTCCATGACTGCGCCGATGTCGTCCATGCGCTCGTCCACTGGAGGTGCGTGGTTCACCGGATCGGACAGGCCTGTCCCGCGCTTGTCGAAGAGCACTACCCGGCAGAACTCGCCCAGACGACGGAGGAAGGCTGCGGCTTCGTCCTGCTCCCATATCAGCTCCAGATGGGAGACCCAGCCCGGCACAATGACCAAGTCAGTCGAGCCGTCACCGAAGACCTGATAGGCGACGTGGATGCCGTCGGTCGCCTTCGCATATTGAACCTCGGGCGTCTCTCCCATCCGGCCATTCTTGCCCCCTTCCTCACCAGCCGCCCGGGAACAACGCTCATGGCTGAAGTGCAGACCGGCTACGACTACTCACGATGGCCGGATCCGGGAGACGCTGACCACAGGAACTGCGACCGAGATCACGCTTGGAGGCGTCGATATCGCCCGGCCTCGAGGCCACGGCCGGTGGCCGTTCCTCAAGGCCGACACGCTCGGCTCTCAGCCAAGCGAGGCAGTGTCAGTCTTGTTGTACTCGTTTGTATTACAATGAGGTCGTGTGGCCGACCGGCTCGAACTCGACGTACTTGACGAGGACGATCCCTTCGAGATCGACGAGCAGGCTGCCCACCTGTTCAAGCATGCCGGTCTCGGCATCGACGACATCTACGACGTGTGGCGCTCTGACCCGCTCTTCTACCCGGCCAAGCCGCCGGCGCATTGGCTCATGGTGAGCGAAGTGGGCGAAAGAGTCCTGGTTGTGCCACTGGCGCCGACCGACTCGAGCGACACTACGAAGTGTCGACCGATCGGCTGCTACGACGCCGCCGAGCTGCTTGCGAGGCGATACCGGGAGGACCGATGACGGCCAAGAAGAAGACGATGCGAGAGGAAGAGTACGAGTTCTACGCCAAGGCCGAGAATCAAGAGCCACAGGGGCCGCCCCGGCGACGTCGGTCGAAGCTCACCGAGCTGGTGCCGGTTCGCTTTCCGCCCGAGACGCTCAAGGAGATCCGCCGGCGGGCAGGAGAGGATGATCGGTCGGTGTCGAGCTGGATCAGACGAGCCGTCGAGCACGAGCTTCACGAGGGGACTGGTTAGAGCAGAGCGAATCATCTGATACCGGCGGCGTCGGGCTTGACACTTCCGTAGCGAGCGCCGAACGAGGCGGTGACGCGCACCGGGAGATGCGGCGCTGGCGCTACATATCAATTCTGGTCAGAAGACTCCAGCTTGAGACCCGTGTTGAAGGCGGCGCCTTTTGCGATCCTCGGATATCACCGAGCGTGCCTCGGAGACGAGACGAGGAAGAATCAACGGGTGGGTCACTGATTGGCGGGCGAGCATCCGCACACCGCGGGCGACAGTGAAGACCTTTGACGGCGCAAGCTCGTGGTTCAGCACTCTCCCGAGCAGTTCCGAACCGTTCGCTGCCCGCGAGAGGCTGCGAAACAACTCTGTGACGATGCGAGGAGACGGACCGCTTGCGCCCATGTCGGTGGCAAACCAGTACATATCCCAGGCGTCATCGTCCCGCCACCGCCAGAACGAATGAAGTCGGCCCGCCAGATCGCCGTTGCCCAGTCCCTCCTCCACTGCCGAGACCAGGCGTTCGCCTTGACGTAGGGCATCGGCGATGCCCTGTGCTGGGGTTGGATCCTTGAAGTGCCCGGCGTCGCCCACGAGCGCCCACCCCGGACCGGCCGCCTCCCGAAAGTACCCATGCCATCGGGACATCGTGCGGATCGGGCCTACCCGCTTCGCCGATCTCAAGATGTCACCGAGGAATTCGATGCCGAAGAGGCTCTTGTCGAAGACACCGTCGATGTCCCCCAAAACGGCGGCACGATCGTCCATGGCCAGGGCGACGCCGGCCATGAACAGCCCCGAGTCGGTCCACATGGAGAGAAACCCGAGGTCACCAATGCGCCCGAGCCCGGCGTACCCCTCAGGAGCATCCGCACCCTCGAAGTACGCCCACAGAAACAGCCGACCGGGAGCGCTCACGTGGTACTCGCGGGCGCCGACCATGCGAGCGACAAGGGAGTGGGGCCCGTCTGCTCCGATCACCAGCGGCGCTCGGATTTCCCCGGTTTCAGTCTCGACGCCCACGACAGCACCGTCTTCGACGACCAGGCCGGTTACAGCCGTGGCGGTGCGGACCTGGGCGCCGGCTGCTTGGGCCGCCTCGATGAGCAGAGCGTCGAGGACCCCTCGGCGGATACACAGCCACGGCGCCTCGAAGCGTCCGGCCAGGGCGGGGTCGAGGCCGAGCTCGACGTCGTCGAGGACGAAGCTGCCCTGCACGAGCGGTGGCGCGCCGGTGGCGAGAAGGCGATCGAGCAGGCCCAGGCGGGCCAGGCGGGCGACGCCGTTCGGGTGGATCATGTGGGTTGAGGGCACCTCACTCGGAAAGCGAGCGCGATCGAGTGCGCAGACCCGCAGACCCCGCGCCGCCAGGGTGGCGGCGAGCGGGGCGCCGGCACAGCGAGCGCCCACGACCACCACGTCGAAGCTGTCCGCCATCGACCGCCCTCTATAACGCTGTTATCCAGACCATAACTGTGTTATGGCAGACTGTCAACGTGGCAGACGGGCATGAGGGTCCCAAGGAGCGCCTGGTGGAAGCCGCCATCGTGCTCCTCGAGACGGGCGGGCCCGAGGCCGTCCGGGCCCGCAAGGTGGCCGCCGAGATCGGCACGTCGACCATGGGCCTCTACACCCACTTGGGAGGCTTGTCGCAGCTGTTCGAGGCGATGGTCGCCGAAGGGTACCGGCGCATCGCCGCTTACGTGGAGGCGGTGAGCGAAAGCGATGACCCGATGGCCGATTTCTTCGCCAGGGGCATGGCGGTCCGAGCTTGGGCGCTCGCCAACCAGCAGCTGTACTGCCTCATGTTCGGCCTGAGCGGAGCTCTGGCTCGCCACCTGGAGATAGACCTCATGGCTTCAGGCACGGTGTCGGCCCTCCCCGAGGGCCAGGCTGCCTTCGAGGTCATGGTCCGCTCGCTTGACCGGGTGCGGCGATCGGGGCGCATCGACGACGTCGATCCGGTCGCCGCCGCAGGCCAGTTCCTGAGCGCCACCCACGGCTTTGTGCTGTTGGAAATGGCCGGGTACTTCGGCTCTGATGGCAACGGCTTTGGCCTTGTCCTGGCACCCCTCGGGCTGAGCCTCATGGTGGGGTTGGGAGCGGCCCGGGAAGACGCCGAACGGTCAGGCGTAGCTGCGCTGGCGAGATTCGGTATCACCTGACGCAGAACACTGGATCTGATTGGCGCGCTTCATTTGGGCCTGCTGGAGGAGCGCGTCAGACGGCTCCGGCGTGCGCCGGTAAGGCCGGCCGCCGCCCAGATCGCCCGGGCCGGGAGCCAGGCGCGTTTGCGGTCGGTTCGCGAGAGTTAGCAGGCCGGCGGTCCGGCTGGCCCACGGGCGACCTCTAGCATTATGTGGGTGATCCACGCCGACTGACTGTCGATTATGCCTTGCAGTTCGGGCGCCTCACCTCCTTGATGTCGTCGAGGAGCCCGCTGAAGAGCTCCTCCCGGTCGCTCTGGCCCTTGCGGGCT
>JBJKRZ010000150.1:0-2971 GCA_046704365.1 Acidimicrobiales bacterium
GTCGGGCACCGCCGCCGACGTGCCCGACGCAGCAGCTGCCACCCGGGCCCTCGACGGCTACCTGCAGGCGCTCACCGGCCAGAACGCCCGGGGCGTCTACGACAGCTCCGACGACGGACCCCTGGCCCTGGCCGGCATCGTCCTGGACGCCGCCACCATCGACGCCTCCCGAGGGGCCACGACCACGATGACAGCGGGCCCGTCGAGCCTGGTGCCGGTGTCCGAGGCAGGTGGGAGAGTGAGCTTCGACGGCTCGGTGACCGTGTCGGAGGTCGTCTCAGGCCCCCAGGGCAGCGGCTCGTCCTCCGACACGATCTCGGGACCGCTCACCGTGACTGACGAGGGCGGCGTTTGGCGGGTCACCGACTTCGACGATGACGCCCGGCCCGTGGAGTTCTGGAACGTCGCCGCCTCCCGGACCGTGGATGGGCTCACCGTCAGCTTGGGCTACATCGTGTCCTACGGGGACATGACCGCCGCTCTGGTCACCTTGGGCCAGTCGTCGGGGAGCGCCGACGTCCAGCTGCGGCGCGTGGCTCTCAGCGCCGGCGGCTCCAGCGAGAACGGCACCGGCGATTTCACGGCGCCTCCCACGCCCACCGGTGTCCTGCGCTTCTCGCGCACCGGCGCCGCCCCCAGCTCACTTGCCGTCGACTTCTCGTCCTCGAGCGGGCGCGTCTACGACTTCAGCTTCTCGGTGCCGTAGGCCGGGTGCGGCGGCGGGTCCTCGGTGCGGGGGCGCCTCTCGGCACGGTCCAGGCGCCTCACGTACCGGACGTCGGTGGCCACGAAGGCCTCCCAGTCGTGCTCCTTGGTGCTGCCGTCGGGCCGCCAGCCGTGGCGCTCGTAGAAACGGCGCGCCCGGGCGTTGCTGTGGAGCACCCATAGGCTGGCAGCCTCGAAGCCCGCCGCCCTGAGCTCGTCCACGGCCGCCTCGAGCAGCGCCGCGCCCAGCCCTCTGCTCCAGGACCCGGGGCGCAGGTAGATCGTGCGCAGCTCGCCCACGCTCCGAGGGTCGGCGTCGGGGTCCTCGCTGGGGGCCACGGCGGCGAAGCCCACGACGGTGTTGTCCTGCTCCGCCACGAAGACGGCCGGCCACCTCTGCGATGCCAGGTCCTCGGTCCATTGGCTGAGGCGGTCCCCGGGCACCAGGGCGTCGAGATAGTCCTGGGGCACCAAGCCGGGGAACGCCGCCTTCCAGGACTGGACGTGGACCTCGGCGATGGCACGGGCGTCGTCCGCCGCCGCCCGGCGGACGTTCACGGCGCGGCGGGGATCCTCAGCCCGCTCCACGGGCCACGACCGGGTGCGGAGCCGCTGCATCGCCAACCTGCCCGTCGCCGTCGCGCTCGCCGCCGCGCTCGCCGTCGCGGTGGGCGGCGCCGTCCCCGTCGCGGTGGGCGGCGTCCTCCGCCTGGCGTTGTGCCCGTCGCTTGGAGCGCACGAGCACCCGGCCGATGACGGGCACCTCGGCCAGCGACTCGGCGCGCATGACAGCGAGCACGGCCGGTACCAGGTGCTCGGCACCGTCGTAGACGACATAGCGCGGCAACCAATCGGGTCCGTACTTGGCGTTGAAGCGCCACAGAGTCTCGATCTGCAGGAAGCTCGACATCTTCTGCAGGGCCCAGCGCTCGGCCCTCTGTGTCAACCCGTCCCCCCGCTCGCCCTCGAGGATCGACCGCATGGCGGCGAAGTTCAGGCTGAGGGCACGCCATCCCTGGCGGCGGAAGTGCTCGATGGTCGACACCAGGGCGAAATCGATGACGCCGTTGGGGTGCTCGCCCTTGTCGCGGCGCATGAGGTCGAGGGAGTAGCCGTCGATGCCGGGCGCAGGGACGAATTGGCACATGGCAGCCGGCGCACCGTTGGGCCCGGTGACAACGCAGAGCACCAGGCCGGTGTCGCGGGGATCGAAGATGCGGCCGAGCATCATGGAGAAGCCCCGCTCGAACTCGCCGCGACGGCTCTGGGCCATCAGGGGGACGAGCCGCTCGGCCATCGTCTCGTCCAAGGCGCTGGGATCGTGGAACGAGGCGCTGTAGCCGTACTTGGCGATGCGGTTGTAGGCCTGGCGCAGGCCCTTCATGTGCCCGCCGGCCAACGAGAAACGCTGGAGGTCCACCAGTGCCTCGTCGCCGATGTAGATGTCGTGCATCCCGCTGGCCCGGTAGGTGGCCAGCCATGTCTCCGAGGCACCCATCACCGTCACCGTCCAGCCGCGCTGGTCGGCGAAGCGCCGGAAGGCCGCCCAGGTCTGCTCCCGCTCGGCACGGGGGCCGATGGGGTCGGGCGAGACCAGGCACACCCCGCTGTAGATGGCGTAGGCGACCAAGCTGTCGCGGTGGAAGAACCACTGCTTGTCGCTGCGCAGGGCGAAGTAGTCGAGCGTCCCGGCGCCGTGGCGGTGGACGATTTCGCGGGCGCGCAGCTCCGCTGCCCATCCGCCTGTCATGTGCCGGTCCACGACCGGCCTGGTGGCGAGCAGCACGGCCGTCACGGCCAGGCCCACGCCCACGGCCAGGAGGCTCGGGCCGAGGAAGTCGCCCAAGCGGTCCGGCAGCGTCACGGCGGGCACGCCCACCATGCGGCTCACCACGGCATAGCCGGCGCGCCACAGCGGGATGAAGCGGTGCGGCTCGTGCATGAAGCGCAGGCTCAGCTCCAGCACTGCCGTGGTCAGGATTGTGACGCCGATGCTGCCGGCGACGAGGGCCACCACCGCCGAGCGGGTGGAGGGGAGGTCGGCCGGTGCCCGGAACTCGCTTCGGAAGGCGAGCAGCAAGGCGAGCACGCAGGCCGACAGTGCCGACTCCTCGAGGTCGCCACCCCGGACGAGGTGGAGCGCCAGGGTGGCGCCGATCAGGGCCACAGCGACGGTCCACGCCCGCTGCTGCCCGCGTCGCACCCCCCGGGCCAGCGCCAGCAGGCCGATGCCCGCCAGAGCGACAAGGGCGCCGGCCGCCTGCGT
>JBJKRZ010000151.1:0-35809 GCA_046704365.1 Acidimicrobiales bacterium
CCCGTGGCCCTCGCCGGGGCCGCCAGGGCCAGGGTCCCGCCCACCAGCACCAGTCCCCCGAGAGCCGGGCCCAGCCGGCGCACGACACTTCCACCTTTGTCACGCATACACGCCCTCCCGCCCAGACGAGCCTGCTGCCGGCATGGTACCAACGGCTCTTTCTGCGGACCATGGGCCGCCCGACCCGGAGTCGCCCGCCACGGCGCGCAGCGCCTCGCCTCGCAGCCGCTGCGGCTGGCATGCCTCGCCTCGCAGCAGCGACCGCCCCCCGCTTATGGATCAGCTGCAGGCCGGCCCGGCGCACCAGCGCCTCTTGGCGCCGCCGGCGCACGCCCGACCGGTGCCCGGATCAGCGGATGAGCGCCACGCCCCCGGCCGTGCTGATGGCGTTCTTGGGATCGGCACGCAGCAGGAGCCCGGCACTGGTCGAGGACACGCCGATGGTGTTGACCCAGAACTGCACGTTGCGGGCGTCGACGGGGCTGTTGCCGACGATGGTGAAGTTGGCGTTGGGCGAGAAGAGGATCCCGTCCATGTTGAGCGCACCGCCGCCGGCGAACGTGCTCGCCTTGCTGCTCCCGCCGCTGCAGGTCCCTTCGCTCCAGAACATGAGCTTGTGGTAAGGCGCCGAGGCGGCCGTGTTGCCGGCCAGGGCCGACCAACTGACGTTGGAATTGCTGCCGATGTTGAGGCATCCGTAGGCGCCGGTGTTGCTGTACACGAAGGTGTGGGGTAGCACCATGCTCGACGAGCTCGACAGCGTGATGGAACCGCTGTTCTGCAGGTAGATGATGGTGTCCGGCTCGTTGGGATAGTCGGCGAGGTTGGGATCACACGCCGCCACGGGGGGGCTGTGGGTGACGGGGTCGGGGTCGGCACTGTCGATCATGCACAGGTTGCCGCCGTTGCTCGAGAAGTTGATCGAACCGGCGAAGACCAGCGGCTGGCCGTTGCCCGTGATGTCGACGGTGCCACCCTTGATGGTGAAGCCGCCCGAGGTGTCCGGGCAGTCGACGTACGTCGGTGGGGTGATGGTGATGGTTGTGGTCACCGAGCAGGTACTCCCGCTGATCGAGGTCCAGGTGCTGCACATGGCGCAGGTCGAGCTCGAGTAGCGGTTGACGAGCTGGTTGATGTAGTCGACGGGACAGGGGGTCCCGGCCGGGACCCACGTGCTCGTGCAGTGGTAGATGGTGTCGACCGGGGCGCGGGTGATGCGCTTGGCCAGCTCGGTGGGGGTGGGGAAGTAGTTGAAGCCGGGGCGGTACGCCTCCGACGGAGTGACGGCGAAGGCGTAGGTGGCGATCTCCCCCGGCTGCGCCGGCGCCGTGCTCGTGGCGGGCACCGACTGGGCGCACATGATGCCCTCGCCCGTGGGTGGCGGGGTGGTGAAGCACGACGAGGCGCTCCCCGTCTGGCCGTTGACCTGCATCACCACCTTCGAGTTGTTGCACTGGCCCGAGCCCGGGTAGCCGGCTCCGTCGGAGTCGGCGTAGATGAGCCCGGGCGACACGGTGGCCCCGGTCGACGGGTCCACCGCCGCGTAGGCCTCGATGTAGCCGTTGCCGGCGCTGACCGCCGGGCAGGCGTGCCAGTCCAGGGCGGTGAGCGCCGGGAAGGTCTCTCCGGGCGTGATCGTGAACAGCGCCACGGCGCTCTCGGTGGTGCCCCCGCGCTTCACACCGACGGCGGGGCCGAAGAGGAAGGGCTGGATGGCGGCGATCTTCACGGCGAAGCGCTGGCATTGGTTGCCGTCGTGCGAGGGCTGCACGGGGCTGTCGATGGGGCCGACCATCATCGGGTCGTTGTCGGGGACGGGTGTCTCCATGGTGATCGTGTATTGCGGTGTGGACGACGCGAAGGACTCCGACACGGGCAGCGCCGGTGTGGGCGGCTGCGTGCCCACGGCGACCGGCTGGCAGTCGTAGGTGGAGGGGAAGCTGGTGCACGGGAACGTCGCGCCTTGGGGGAGCCCCGGGAGGTTGTCGACGATGTAGCCCCAGGCCTCGTTGCAGGCGGCCTGGGGCGAGCCGTTGGCCAAGGGATCGAGGGCCGACGCCGCGCTCACGGCGGCCAGGTCCGCAGCGGTGCGGTCCGAGCGCTGGTCCTGGCGCACGGCGGCCAGGTCGAGCACCAGGGCGAGCATGCCCATGATCACGATCATGGCCACTGCCATGATGATCAGTACCTGCCCGCTCTCACCGCGAGCTCCCAGTCGGAACCGGCGCATCACCGGGGGACGTGCGTGCATCAGCTCGCCGGGGTCTGCTCGTAGCGGCCGTAGGCCTGCGACTGGAGCGTGAGGGTCTTGCTCCAGAGGGCGATGCTGAAGTTCGCCGTGCGCTGGACGACGACCTCCACCTGGTCGTTGGTGGACGACCCCGTCAAAACGCCACCCGGGCAGGTGCCGGCTACGACGCTCCCCGAGTTGCTCTCCCCCCACTGGAGCATCGACGCTCCGCTAAGAGTGGGCGGGTCGTCGTTTGGGTTGGAGTCCAGTGGGGCGAAGGCGACGCAGATGCTCCTGCCCGAGGTCCCCGGATCGAGCTCCCCTTGGGCGTTGGCGATGGCGTCGCAGGCCACGTCCACGAGCCACTGGTCTTCGCCGGTCGTCGGCGTGGGGTCGCAGGCTGACGCCGCAGGCGCCGTGGCGGGCATGGCGTGCGTCGTCCCGTAGCGCGCCGCCACTCTGGCGGCGTCGGTGAGGGTGATCTTCTGGTTGTAGGCGAGCCCGCCGGTGAGGAAGCCGAGCAGGAGCATGACTACGAGCACGATCACCAGGGCGAGCTCGACGATGGCCACCCCCGCCTCCCCGCCGCCGCTCGACGGGGGCGCGGCTGGTCTCCTGGCCGCCGCCAGACCCCCTCGCGTCGGCTCAGATCCCCCCGTCGACACCGGATCCGCTCGCATTCATCACTTCGGCAAAAAGGCAAATGCCGGTTGCGATTCGCCCCCTTGTCGCACTCCAATGGTTGCAGGGGCGCGGAATCAGTGGCAGGGGACTTTCGACTCATTCCCACGGTTCTGACAATGCAAAAGGGGTCAGTGGGCGAGAGGCGGGTCGCCGGGAGTCGACGACGCAGAGTGGCAAAGCCTGCTCGAACGGTGGGCAACCACCCTTGCATAGGTCGTTGGGCCTACATTGTGGCCAAACCGCAGAGGGGCTAGGCGTGAGTCACACGCAGACGGCGACCATCCTCTTCACCGACATGGTGGGTTCCACAGACCTGTCGTCGCGCCTCAGCCCCGAGGCGGGTGACGAGTTGCGCCAGCGCCACTTCTCGCTGCTGCGCCAAGCCATCGCCGCCAACGAGGGCACCGAGGTGAAGAACCTCGGCGACGGGCTCATGGCCGCCTTCTCGAGCACCTCGGCCGCCGCCGCCTGCGCCGTGGCTATGCAGCAGGCGGTGGAGCAGGAGAACCGGCGCTCGCCCAACCCCCTCGGGCTGCGCGTGGGCTTGAGCGGCGGGGACGTGACCATCGAGGAAGGCGACTACTTCGGGGATCCCGTCGTTGAGGCCGCCCGGCTGTGCGCCCTGTGCGAGGGGGGACAGGTTCTCACCACCGACACGGTGCGCGTCATGGCCGGAAGGCGCAGCCCCCAGTTTTTCTTGAACGTGGGCGAGCGCGAGCTCAAGGGCATGCCCGAGCCCGTCACGGTGTGCCAGGTGGTGTGGGAACCGGCGGCCGCCAGCTCGGGGATCCCGCTGCCCGAGCGCCTCGAGACGCCGGAGACGGAGCTGTTCGGCTTCTTCGGGCGCGCCGCCGACAAGGAGCAGCTCGTTGCTGCCCTGAAGAGCGCCATCGCCGGCAACCGCCAGGCGGCGTTTCTGGCGGGCGAGCCCGGCATCGGCAAGACCTCGTTGGCGCGACAGGTGGCCCAGGTCGCCCAGGAGCTCGGGGTGTGCGTGCTCTACGGCCGCTGCGACGAGGACCTCGGGGGGACCTACCGTCCCTTCACCGAGGCGCTCTCGCACCTGGCCGTCCACTGCGACCAGGCTCTGCTCGCTCAGCACGCCGCCGAGCACGAGGGGGCGCTCGTCGAGCTCGTCCCGGCGCTGGCCCAGCGCGTGCCGGGCCTGAAGGCGCCCCGCGGGTCCGGTGCCGACGCCGAGCGGGCCCGGCTCTTCGAGGCCCTCGACGGGCTGCTGGCCCTGGCCTCCGCCGACATCGGCGTGCTGCTCGTCGTGGACGACCTGCACTGGGCCGACAAGGCCACCCTGCAGATGCTGCGCCACGTCGTGGCTTCGCCGCGTCTGCGCAAGGTCGCCGTGCTGGGTGCCTACCGTGATTCCGAGGTCCCCGCCGGCGGTCCCCTCGCCGACACCCTGGCCAGCCTCCGGCGCGAGGCCGACGCTATGCGCTTCGAGTTGGGGGGCCTCGAGGAATTCGAGATCGTGGAGATCATGGAGCGCATCGCCGGCCACGAGATGGACGAGGTGGGCTCGGGCCTGGCGCGCGACATCCGGCGCGAGACCGACGGCAACCCGTACTTCATCACCGAGATGCTGCGCCACCTCCTCGAGTCCGGCCTCGTCCACGAGGACGGCGACGGGCACTGGCAGGTGAGCGCCGACCTCTACGAGAAGGGCCTGCCCGGCAGCATCCGCGAAGTGGTGGGCCAGCGCGTGGACCGCCTGGGCGACGAGATGCGCCGGGTGCTCTCGCTGGCCTCGGTCATCGGCGAGGAGTTCGAGCTCTCGGTGCTGGCCCGGGTGGCCGAGCTGGACGAGGACCACCTCCTCGACCTGGTGGACGAAGCCGCCCAGGCCGGGTTGATCGTCGAGGTGGAGGGTGCCTTGGAGCGCTACCAGTTCGCCCACGCCCTCACGCAGCGGACGCTGTACCGGGACCTGGGATCGGCCCGCCGCACCCGGGCGCACCGCAAGGTGGGCGAGGCCCTGGCCGAGCTGTTCGGCGACTCCGACGAGCGCTCCGAGGAGGTCGTGCGCCACTTCGTGGACGCCACCTTGAGCTTCCCGCGCTTTCATCGCAAGCAGGACGGCACGCTCGAGGCCCGCGAAGAGGTGCTTGCCTGATCCGCCTGGCGTCGCCGGCCGCCACCGGCTGCCGCTGATCCCAGCGCTCAGCGGCCCCTGGTGGGGGGGCGCTCCGGTCGGCCTCGGCCTCTGGCTCCGCCCTGGCCTCGCCCCTGGCCCTGGCGTTTCTCCTCCTGCTGTTGGGCCCGTCGTCGGCGCGCCACCCGGTGCCGCGCCTCGGTCTCCTGGCGCCGCAGGTCCCAGCTGGGCAGCTGCGAGGTCAAGCGGGGGCGGGGGGCGAAGCGGTAGATGAGCGCCAGCACGAGGAGAGCCCCGAGGGCCCAGGCCGTCCAGCCGATCCAGCGCCGGCTGCCCGGCGCCACACCGGGGCCGACCAGGGGGGCCACGTCGTCGAGGTTGGCGTGCAGGTTGACCGTCGTCACCGTGTTGCGCGTGTCGCCGATCCGCCCGCTGACGCTGTAGTCGACGACGACCAGCTGGCCGAAGTTGCTGGCCACGTACAGGTGTCCCTTGCCGTCGGTGGTGCCGTTGTCGAACTGGACGCCGGGGACGGTCATGGTGGAGAGCACCGTCTTGGGGTGCAGCGGGTCCACTTGGTAGATGGCGTCCCCGCCGAAGAGGAACAGGGTCTTGGTGTAGGGGTCGAAGGCCATGCCGTGGCCGGGGACGATGCCCGACAGCTGGCGGGAGGTGGTCCCCGTGGCCAGGTCGATGAGCCCGAAGTTCCCCGGGCCCGCTGAGGCGCCGGTGGTGTAGAAGGCCTGGCCCGTCTGGTCGAAGGCCAGGTCGGTGATCTGGGTGTCGTCACCCTTCAAGGGGATCATGTGCCCGGGGCGCAGCGGGTTGGTGGGCATGGCGCACAGGTCGCCGGGGATCCCTGCGGTGTAGACGGTCGTGCCGGAGGGGGCGAGCGCCAGCAGATAGGCGTCGGGGCAACCCGACGGTACCTGCCTCACGTTGCCGGTGGCGGGGTCGACCTCCTCCACGTTGCCGCTGAACTGCCCACCCACGAGTGCCTTGCCGTTGGGCTCGAAGGTGACGCCGTCGGCTCTCGGGAGCCTGGCCACGAGGTGCTGGGCGCCGAAATGCGGACGGCCGTTGCTGAAGCTGAAGTCCGCCTTGTAGAGGGCCTGGTTGCGGAACGTGGTGAAGTACAGCTCGCCCGACTCCGGGCCGGGCCGGCTCACGAGGGCGAAGACGCCCAGGGCCACCAGGCCCGCTGCCGCCGCTACGGCGAGGCCGAGCGATCGGCGGCGTGTTGTTTCGCTGCCCCCCGGGGGGGTGAAGGTCACCGTCACGTCACCGGCCCCCTAAGGCGTCCAGAGCTCTTCGAGACCCCCCACGGTCGAGGTCAGCGTTCCCAGTGGGCACGCAGCCGGGCACGCCGGCTCACGATCCCTCCCGTCTCCGGCCCGCCGTCCGGAATGGCCCTTGCTGCCCTGTACCCGGTCACGGGCATCATGATCGCATGGCTTTCTGGGGCACAGCGGGGGACCACGTCGTCAGGGCCGACGGGGGCGGGCCCAGTGCCATCCTCCGAGTGGAGAGCCGGCATGCCGCTCAGGCCGGGGCGGGTCCCTTGGCTTGGTCCTCGGCCGCCTTCATGGCGGCGACGTCCGAGTGGCGGATGGGGAAGGATCCCCTGCACTCGGGGCAGCGGTAGTAGACGTGGACCTCTTCGTACTCGAGGTGCTCCGTGCTCCACTCGATGGGGCGGAAGCACAGCCGGCAGGTGTGCAGGTACTCCTCAGCGGGGGCCAACCGCCTGTCCTTGGAGGAGAAGCGTGACACTCCCACGCTCTCGAGCCTATGCCCGGCGCCAAGCTGTGCGTCGGGTCCAGCCCTTCAATTGCTATGTACAACGAACAGCACGGCAGCCGTCGCCCGGCTCGACCGCCTAATGCTCGGTCACGTAGTCGCGGTAGCCGATGGGGAGTTGGGAGCTGCCGTTCGAACCGTTCGAACCATGTGAGCCGTTCGAACCGTTGGACTTGGCCGCCAGGGCCGCGTCGGGAAGGGGCTCGGTGAGGGTGCTCTGGATCACCTGGCGCAGGCGCAGCTGCTCGGGCTCGTCGAATATCGGGATGAGACCTTGGTAGAGCTCCTGGGCTTGTGTGGCGGTCAGGAGGTGCAGCTGGCGGAGGAAGAAGGCGTAGAAGGTCTCGAAGAGCACCCGCGAGCGCGTGGCGTCCTCGTCCTGGGCACGACGCCGGGCGAAGGAAGCCGCCTCGATGAAGACGCCGGCACCCAGATCGACGAACTCGCGCAGCACGAGCAGGTCAGTGGCGATCTCGTCGCGCCCGCCCATGAGCTTGTACATGACCTCCTTGTCGGGTTGCTCCACCTCGATGAAGGCGAAGCGGCGCATGAGGGCGAAGGACATGCGGTAGAGGGTCTGCTTGTCGAGCTCGTTCATGGTGGCGAGCAGGCGCCACTTGGCCGGGATGTGGATGGGCTCGGTCTGGGGCGGAGCCTCGGTTCCGGCCGGCACCAGCGACAGGTGCTGGTTGTGCCCCACGCGCTTGAAGGGCAGCGTCACCGGCTGGTTGGAGAACGTGGTGAACAGCGGGCCCATGGCCTTGTCGAAGTCGGCGCGGTTCAGCTCGTCCACGATGAGCCAGCGTCCCCGCTGGACGGCCTCGAGGATGAAGCCCTCGCGGAACACCGGGCCCTCGGGGCTCTCCTGGTAGCGGCCGATGGTCTGGCTCACGTCCCAGTCGGTGGTGGCGGTGGCGGCCAGGTACCCGTTGCAGCGGGCGGACTTCTTAGCGAGGTCCGCCACCAGAAAGGCGAGCGAGGTCTTCCCGGCCCCGGGCGCCCCGGTCAGCATGATGTGCTTGCCCGAGTCCAGGGCTGAAACCAGGGTTGCCAGGGTGTGGCGGGGGAAGACGAGGCCCCGCTCGGACGCCATCTCGACCAGCTCGTCCACGTGGAACTCGGTGGCGTCCCACCTGCCCTTTCGCTGGGGAGGTTTCAGGTCAAGGCTCATCGCTGCCGTCCGTTCGGTCGATCTCGGTCCCTTCGGTGCCCCCCGCCGGGTGCGCTCCCGGCACACCACTTCTCCTACCAGGGGCTATCTGAGACGGGGAACAGCGCCCCCCGATAGGGCCGATCGTCCCTTCTGCTGGACCCCTGTATCAACGGGCGAACAAACCCGCGCGGAGAGTGTGGCAGGTTTCCCTATGCGTTCACAATGGGTCAGGAGGCCCATGGTGGCAGAGCAGGTCGCCGCCAGTTGGCGTCAGGTAGCTGAGCCTGGCCGAGTAGACGCTGAAAAGTGCCGACCAGCCGCCCCTCCAAGCCAAATATGATCCGAGCTTCGGTAGCGGTCCAACCTCGTCTCAACGCCCCTCAACCATCCTTATGAAGAGTGTCGTTTCGAATGGCTAATCGGTCGAGAGGGCAACCCCCAAGTGTAGGAATCGTAACTCACTACTGGCCTCCGCATATCGGAGGGATTGAAGTACTCGCACGCGATCAAGCCGAGCGGCTAGCAAACATGGGTTGGAACGTTACGGTCTTTACTAGTCGCCTGAAGGGGGACCAAGCGGATACGTTCGATGCCTCTGTTCGGATCAAGCGATTTAGCTGCAAGAATTTTCTCGAATCGTGGCGCTCAGTTCCGGTACCCCTCGTATCACCCACCATGCTGCGAGCATTGCTGCAAGCCGGTGACGATCTTGATCTGATCGTCGCCCATGGCCACGTCTACCCAAGTTCGCTCTACGCGGCAGTAGCATCTCGACTCCTTGGTATTCCGCTCGTCATTGTCCAGCACAACCCCTTCGTGCACTACGGCTCCCTCCTCGACAAGATCGAGAGCGTTACTGATCGGACGGTGGGACGGGCGGTATTAGAACATGCAACGGCTGTTATAGCGGTAAGTGACTTTACAATGCAGTTCGTCCAATCCATTGCCCCGAGAGCAAACGTGACTCGCATCTATCCAGGAATCGACCTGGAGAAGTTCCAACTTCCTGCTCGCCCTCCGAACCGAAAGCGCCCTCTTTTTATTACGGTCCGCCGCCTGGTGCCTCGTAGCGGAATTGATGTACTCGTCCATGCGTGGGTAGAGCACGGCGTCGGCCGACGCGCGGATCTAGCGATCGCCGGAGATGGACCTCTGCGGTCTCGTTTGTCTGAGATGTCTCGCTCCGATCCCAGCATCAAATTTGTCGGCCGACTATCTGACAACGATCTATTGGAGTTCTATGCGCTGGCGGATGTATTCGTACTACCCACTGTGTCGGGGGAGGGTTACGGGCTTGCCTTGGCAGAAGCTTTGGCCAGCGGCTTGCCAGCCATCGTCACAGACGACGGGGCGCCCAGGGAACTTATCGAACACGGAGTGACTGGTCTCGTCACTCGACCTGGCGATGCTTCGCAGCTAGCACATCAGATGTTGGCATTGGCGGCCGACGAAAAGCTCCGGGCAACCTTAACCAGAAACATTTGTGCCGAGCGCTTAAGGCTCGACAGAGGAGAGTCTATCAGCCGCCTGCAAGAGCTATTCACCGAGGTGATCGCATCTCGAGCAGCAACTCATGATCGAAAAGCGCCGTCGTATGGAAAATTTGTCCGTTCGATAACACGGCCTCTGCTTGGTTCCCGCGGAAGGTGGCCGCGCGACGTTGTACTACCGGTGAAATTGCCGGGCGAACCTAACGAGCTGTGACCTAGGTGCTGCTCTGTGATGCTAGTTGCTAGATTGCCACGATCCCCCTCGTCAACCGCTGAAGCCTCGACTTGAAATGCGAATGCTTATCCGGAACCCCTATCCTCGGCGCTGCAACTTACGAGCGTTCACATATTGCATGTGTCCTCGAAGCCCGGACAGCCCAGAAGACCCCTTTGGATCGATGCAGGCACCTTGCGGCGAACGCTGTTGCTACACTCCTCGTCGGCTAATCTTGATGAAATGTCCGTAGCAGCGAGACTTGCCTTTGCCCTGAGGACGAAACGCGCTGTGAAGAATTGGCCAGAGGTGCTCGTTCGATACAAATGGGCTCAATTCAGTCCCTCGTCTGCCCGATCCGACATGATCGTCAAGTTTCGTAATGGCAGCCGAGTCCTTTCCCCAGCGAATCCCGTCGCCTCCTGGCCGATCTTTGAAACCCTTGTCGATGACCAGTATCACCTGAGCGAGTGGGAATACGATCCCCCAACCACCATTCTCGATATAGGTGCCCATATCGGCTGCGCGTCAGTTCGGTTCGCTGGGGCGTTCCGAGGTGCATCCATCTTTTCTTATGAACCGAATCCGGGCACAGCGCGGTATCTCCGCGCCAATGTTCAGCTCAATGGTCTCGATGTTGAGGTTATTGAGGCGGCGATCGGTAGCGATCAAGGATTCGCAGAGGTGAGCGGAGAGGCGCTTTCAGGAAACGCAACAGTGAAGGCAAGTGAGGTTGGTGTACCCGTAGTGTCGTTGGCGGGCCAATTGGGCCAACATTCAGCTGGCCGCGTCTTGGTGAAACTGGACTGCGAAGGTGCCGAGTATGCCGCTCTTGAAGGCACGCAGCTTGATGACTGGACACCTGTTGAGTGGATCATCTTGGAATATCATCCAGTCGCCGGGCGGGGCGGATGGGATGAGATTAAGAAGCGATTGGGCAGTTTTGGCTTCGTGCCCAAGTGGCATTTCCCCGATACACAGCTGGCTTCGTACGGCTTGGCGATGTTCGTTCGTATTGACCGGTCTTCAAGCCTCGAAGCCAGCTCCAGGCAGAGTGTGTAGGAGCAAAACGCGGGGTGCCTCAGGAATACGATTGGTAGGAACACCGACTCGCATAGCTGGTTGGACCAACTTGTCGAGCTCCTACCAAATACAAGGGAGCGTACGACGCATAGCAGACCTTGCACTGCGTTTCCGGCTATCGGCTCGGCCGCCACAGAGTCCAGTCGCGGCGTTTCAATCGTCTCGTCCACTCCAGCCACTTGGCCGGAGTGGTTAGCGCATACTGGAGCATTGCGACTCCGCCACGAACCGCTCGCAACCATACCAATGGTGGGGCCGAACGCAAGCGGGGATAGGATAGGAGCTCCCCGAGGTAAGCCACAGCACGATGCCTTCGCAAGACCCTACGGGCGGTCTTCCGCTGCGTATGGTTCAAGTTTCCACGGTCCAGCGCGCGAAGGTAAGTCCGCTGAGAGGAATAAGCCATGGACAGCCAATCAGCGGAGCGATTCGCCGCATGCCTTCGATATACAGCCAAAGGCTCCTCGGAGATCACGATTCGGTGGCCAAGCTCAGCTAACCTAATCCAGAGATCATGGTCTTCAGGGAGGTCGGCACCAGATGCGAAGCCTCCGACATCAACGATCACCCGACGAGGAATTAGGACGCTACTAAAGATCGGGTTTGCTTGGAGCAGGACATCGAGACTTGGCTCGGAGACCGCATCTACTGACGCGGAGTAAGGCTCGCCACGCAGCCTTCCATCCTGAAGAATAAACGCGTCGCAGGCAACGAGCCCCACTCGGCTGTCCTTCGCCTGCTCGCGGTCAAATAGAGCTACCTGACGCTCTAGGTACCGTGGCAGCCACTGGTCGTCGGCGTCCAGCAATGCCACGAGTTCTCCACCAGCTGCCAAGATGGCTGCATTGCGAGCTCGGGCGGGACCCACTTGATGATCCATCTCCATGATTCGGACACGCTCGTCGCCAAAATCCCGGACCCGGAGAGAGGTGTCGTCAGTACTCGCATCATCGACGACGATGATCTCCCAGTCTGAGTATGTCTGTCGAATCACCGAACAGAGCGCGTCGCCCACAAACTGAGCAGCGTTCCGAGCAGCCATAACCACCGTCACCCGCGGCACTTAGCCGTGTTCCCTTGGGTCGCGGTTCGAATGCTGAAACGAATGGAAGGGATTCCGAAGAGCGATGCGGACTAGATCGCGGACAAGAACGCGTTCACTAGGCGTGGTCCACAACACATAAAAAATGATCCAATATGCGAGTGGCGCCCCGACCGTAAGACTGACCAACTCTGCCGCGTTGTCGATTGGAACCGCAAGCCTCACGACAACCAAGGCAACGCCCACGATCAAGGCAGTCGAGTACCCCGGCAGCCAGGCAATTCGTAACAAGCCTTCGGGTGTGAATGGCAAGACGGAGCAGGCCTTTCTCAAGAAGGCAGGAAAAGCTAAGACAAAGGGAATCGCTGTGCCAAGGACTACTCCAATTAAGCCGTATCGCCACGTCAGGAGAATCGACATCGATAGGTTGGCGACTGCGACAATCCAAGCGTATTTGGCAAGCCAACGCGCATGACCGCTAGCCACGAGCAGTTGGGACGGAACCGCTTGGTTGACACTTATCAACCAATAGCCGAGAAGGATCGTCGCTGCAGTGCCGGCGACAGCGAATTTCTTTCCTAGCCAGAACGCCAGCAATGGCTTGGCGAGAATCATTAATGTTATGGTGAGCGGAAGCGTAATGGCTAGGACATAACGCGTCCCTCGAAGCATCAGGTCCCGCAGTTTCTCTTCTTCATGCTCGGCGTAGTAGTCAGCAGCCGCAGGAAGGACGTTGATTCCAAGGGTGCTTTGGACGGTCTGGACGAAGTTGTGGATACGCACAGGCCCCTCGTAAAGTCCGACTGCCGAAGCGCCACGGAAGACTGTCAATATTCCTCGGTCAAGTGCATAGATGACCAGACTGCTCGTGCTACCGACGAGCAGGTTGCCCGACAGGTGCGCGAGTTGTCGCAAAGTGTCCAACTGCACGGCTCCGGTGCGAAACCGTGCGAACTCGTGGCGGTGTTGAACTACGCCGGCGCTAGCTAAACCTGTCAGTACTGGTAGGCCACCACCCATTCCCATTATCAACCATAACGGCATGCGGGCGACTATCAAGACCGACATTCCAGCGCCGAAAATCACTAAACTGATTATCTCTGCGATAGCAGCGTCCACAAAGCGCTGAGTTCCGAGAAGCAAATCTTGGAATATTTTCATTGGCCAGCCAAGCAGCATTACTGCACCAAGTATGAGAGCGGCGACACGCGCGTCGAACTGCAGTGTGTGAGGGATTCCCAAAACTCCGATCAGGAACCAGCCAGCTCCGGCAACGAGTGATCCGGCAAGTAGGCCGGCACAAATGTGTAGCACAATGGCATTCGAGAAGATCCGGTCTCTCTCGTATTGGTTTCTGGCCAGCGCGATCGCTCGCACGGCGGAGCTTTGAACGCTGCCATGAAAGACGAGTAGATAATTGGCAGTGGCAACAACCAAGCCATATGTCCCGAACTGGCTCAGTGTCATGGTACGGCCGAGCATCGTAATGATGACCAACATAACGAGCGCGCCGAACACCTGTGCCAATTCCTGGACGATGGCTCCACGGGCTAGACGCCGTTCATCCCGCCCAATGCGTGAAGCGGGCGGGATGGAATTTCGTTCTGCCCGGACTCGGGCCCACTGAGGCTCGCTCGCGTGTTCAGATGGACGGCTCACGACTGTGAGCTCGTTTGCAATGGCGACAGCTCAAAAGTGGCGAATTCGATCAAGGAAAGTTGTGTCCTACTCAACATAAGGGAATCGGGTCGGCACACTGTCACTCATTGGTTTGGGTTAAGTTGGTCTCGATGGTCTCAGGATGTGCGAGCCGTGGGTGTGAGCCATTGTCGTGTTTGGTGTAACCGTCCGTGGAGCGCGAGTGCCTGCCGATCTTGGCCGACGAGGATGTGACTCCATCACCGGATTGTAGTCTCGAGTGGTCCGTGCCCTATGGAACTTTGAGCCGTAAGACGTGGGGGGGGGACGGCATCGATCGGCAACTGCGTAACCGAGCCAGTCCGCCGGACCGGGTAAAGAGCCCGTGTCGATTCTTTTGCTGCGGAGTTATTCATTGCCCAAGCGTTCACTGAAGCGTACGTGAGATGACTCCTCACTGGCGTCTCACAAGCGCCGAACGGTATGCGGACTCGTATTCGTGCAGAACCATGTCCCAGCGGTGATTGTCGGCCCGCTCCCTCGCCCGGCTGACCATGGCTTGAATTGACGCAGTCGATAGACTCATGAACTGATGAATACCTGCGGCGATCGCTTCTGGAGATGTACCGGTCACGATTGCACAACCTGTGACGAGGCCACGCAGTCCTAAGACGTTTGTGCAAATGAGCGGCAACCCTGCAGCCATGGCCTCCAGTACAGACAAAGGCTGTCCTTCGTAAAGCGAGGGCAAGATGAGTGCATGCGAGGCTTGCATCCTCGCCATGATGGCTCTGCCGCTCAGTTGGCCACTGAACTGGATATACCGCGATAGACCGAGTCGCGCGACTTGCTGTCTCAGATGAGACTCCTCTGGCCCTGTGCCCGCAATCTCAAGACGAACCGACCCATGAAGCCGCGCAAGCGAATCCACGAGTGCGTCGAGGTTCTTGCCGACCGCTAGGCGCCCAACGTATAGGAGCCGGAGCGGATGGCCAAGGACAGATTGACTTGGTGGGCGCGCCTCGTACCACTCGTCGGCAATGCCGTTCCGCACTATCGTTAGCTTGCCAGAATAGCCATAGTCACTCTGGAGGATCGGGCCAAAGTCTGAGTCAAGCACGAAGACCGCAGATGCGTCACGAAAGATGCGTGACAAGATCTCGGACTTGTAAAGAGGTAGGAGAGCGCCGAGTGCACTCGACGGTCTCAGATCTCCGTGTAGTTGCGCGACAAAAGTCAGACGGCGAAAGCGCGATGCTAGGTAGGCAACCTCAGGCGAGAAGGCCCTTCCGACGTGGAGATGTAGCACCGTTCGTTGCGATTGCAGGCGAAGTAAGTGCGGCAATAGCATTGGCATTTTTGCGGTAGTGGCACGATCCCCTCTCCGTAGGCGCCTAACTATCACTCCATCGTGGATACTGACCCCTGCCGACGCGCCACTCGAAGAGGTCAGAACCTCAGATGCCCAGCCCCGACGCGCCAGAGCTATGGCTAGGGACCGAACGAGGTGCGATTGCCCGTCTACAAACGGGGGATAGTACGGAGTGACCTGAAGGATTCGGGCGGTCATTCTGAAGTCGAGACGACGAAAATTGTTCTCTTGAGATGCATCGCTATTGAGGGGCCGGAAGGAGTATCCGCTTCGGAACTTAGTCTAGCGTCAGGTAATCTTTGCGGGCAGTGAAGGGCCATGAGGTATCCCCTCGTCAGTGTGATGGCTCCACCCGGGGATCTAGCAAACGGTCATAAAGTTCAGTGTTGTGTGGCTCTTGCGGTCGGTGCCGTCGAACGTGATACAGCGCGGCACGGTAAGATGGCGATCGGTGTGATCAGCAACTTATGGGCCGTTGGAGGCCGAGGGCAAAGAAACTGGACTCGGCGTCCGGAAGAAGGCAGCTCGTGATGTTCCTAATTCTGGCACAAACGACGAATCAGTGGCGAGTCGTCGGATAGCACATGAATGCATTGCCGGTGAAGAATCGACGCAATCGACCTATCAAGCGCCGCGATCGTGAGTGCCGCCTGCTCGCTAAATTGGCCGCCTCTAGGTAGATCTCCCGACGCTTTGCAACGATAGCATCCCAAGAGTGATTCTCCTCAACATAAGCGCGAGCTGCGGCTCCCATGCGAAAGCGCAGTCCCTCATCCTTGAGTAGCGTGTCGAGCGCTAAGGACAGCGCGATAGCATCCTGTGCAGGAACTCGAACACCAGCGCCGAACGCCTCTGCCTCCCTCGCTAACTGCCCAACGCCGTCGGCCAAGATTACCGGCCGAGCCGTCGCCATTGCCTCAAGGGCTGTGAGTGTAAATCCGCCCTCTTGGCCCGCCACCTTGGAAGGGAGAATGTAGATGTCGGATCCCTGGTAGGCCGCTACGAGCGCATGCGAATCGACGTGGCCAAAGAATTGAACTTTGTCGGAGATGTGCAATTGTTGCGCGAGCTGCTCGTACTCGCCTCGAAGAGAGCCCTCTCCCACCACGGCGAGCTGAAAAGGACGTTTCAGAAGCGCTACTGCATGTAGGAGGTCGTCCAGTCCCTTGTAGCGGTGGAACGCGTCGAGAATGCCTACGAAGAGGAGCCGTGTACCATCCCCACCAGCTCCCACGGAAAAGCGCTCAAGGTCAACGCCATTCCGTACGATCCGTAGTCGGTCACGGGCAGAGGGAACTACCGAAACGATTTCATCTGCCCAGTAGTCGGACAGAACAATTATGCGGTCAGCAAGTTTGAGGAGGACCGGAAAGAGCGTCGAACGGTAGACACGAGCCAAGACCTGGTTCCAGCCTGTCCCCACGATTGAATTGTGAAAACTGAGAACCGAACCCCTGCCGAGCGCTTTGGCAATTACCAGTGACCAATCGGCTGACCATGGAGTTGGAAGGTGGGTGCTGACCACGTCCCAATCGGCTCGGGCGAGAACGAATGGCAAGCGCAAAGTGATGTTGGTATTGGCAATTTTGAAGAGCCACGGGAGGCGCCGGATGCGAACGCCGTCGCGAGTGTCATCGCCAGTTCGGGGCTCATCGGCACACACGACCAAAACATCGTCGCCCCGAGCAACGAGTCGAGATGAGACCGCTTGCGAAACGTTCTCCACCCCCCCGAGGAAAGGGGGGTACCTTGGCGGAGTCTCGACTACTCGGAGATCGAGATGACCTAACTGGGGATTTCTGTTGGTCATGGGGTGGCTATGTCGACCCGCAATTCGATGGTTCACTCAGCTCGGATCGGAAGTTTGGTAAATGACTGACGAGGATAAGAACTCGCTAGGCACATGTGGAGTCGCAGGGGACCATACGCCGCTCGTAACAAGACGATAGATCAACGAGAAGGCAGCGGTGATGACGCCGGTAATTACTAGGCTTTGGGCTAGCGAGGCGATTGCCAGCGGATTCGACGTCCCTCCTCCTTGAGCGACCCAGGCTGCGAATAACCAGGCATCAAGCCCGATTCCGACCAGGAAGATGGTTGCGCCGAGAAGGAAGCAGCGGAGGGCGAATTTGGGCGAAGCCACAAAGCCATACTGAGCCTGGACCCGCTCGGTGACGACTGACGATCGATGCGCAAGGACAATACCAGCCAGCAGAGCCTGGCTACCGGTCACGATACTGATGGACGAGAAGAAGATGGGTTGCCACCGGAGAGAACCGACATCGACACCACGAGGAAAAGCAAAGGCAGTACCGGTAGACAAGCCTCCCAATAGCAGCAGGAAGAGCCCTGGCCACACAAGAAGCAATTGCGGGGCAAGGAGCAGGATCAGTTGGAAGTGCCGAACACCGTCTGTAAGTGTCCGCAGCTTGGAGTCACCGACCCGGTCCCGGTAGCCGACGGGAATCTCCTCAATTCGTAGCCCAGACCGACTCGCGCGGATGAGCATCTCGCTGGCGAACTCCATCCCCGTGGAGCGCATTCCAAGAGATAGAAACTGGTCGCGCCGGAAAGCGCGGAACCCGGACTGGCTGTCTTGGACATTGACGCCACATGATGCGCGTCGGATGAGAAAGCTCAAGGCAGGCGTGCCCACGGCCCGGTGCAGCCAGGGGATCGCTAGGCACGTCGAACCGCCGAGCCGGGAGCCGATGACAAGGTCGGCTTCGCCGCTCACCAGCGGGACCACGAGCTCCCCGATGCGGTCGAGGGGATAGGTGCGGTCGGCGTCAGCCATTACGCAGATGTCGCCCGTGGCAGACGCCACGCCGCCTCGGATAGCAGCGCCGTACCCCGAAACGGGTTCCCTCACGACCGCGGCCCCCACCGATTCAGCGAGGTCTGCGGACCCATCTGTGGATCCGTTGTCGACGACGACCACCTCGCCCTCGAGTCCTGCGGACTCGAGGCCTCGGTACGCTTCCAGTACACAGGTTGCGACCGCGTCGGCCTCGTTGAGGCATGGCAGGATCACCGATATCTTCGCCCTTCGCCCATCATCGACTTCTCTGGTGGGATGGCAAACGGTCCGCTGCCGAGGCAGGGCGGGAGAGCTCATAGTTGCAACCAGTATCGTCGGCTTCGCACCTATCACCCATAGGCCCTGCGACCTATGGAGACGATCCGGAGAGTTACGCAGCCGGCGTGTGCGTGTGGCACCGCCTGGGCGTCGGGCGGCCCCGTTGCGGAGAGCTAGCTGCTCAAGTTGCGCTGAGAGGTACCTCAAGCGTGTGGAGCCCACTCGGCGGCGACCATTTCAGTGCCCACACGCCGTGGCTGGCTACCAGTAATCGCGCACCCCTCGCTTCGACTGCGTCGATCAGTGCGAGTTGCACATTCGGGTCCACCGTCTCTCTCCCCTGATGAGGAGTGATGATTAGCCATACTGTCTGCGCCTCCAACGGAAGCGATTGGCCCATGTCGAGTATGGGCTCCGCGTGTGACCGGTCGGAGAACCTTCCGATCACGCCTTGCGACACGATTGCCTCGGCGTTTTGCGGCATCGCTGTCTCCACGCTCCTGAGCACGCTTGCGGCTCCTGAGGAGACGCTTAAATATGTACCGGAGATCTGGGGGGTATAAGTGATGGCCCAACCGACCGTGATTAGTGCCAAGAGGCCGGCCATCGCCCTGACCATTGGGTTGCCACGATCGTAGGTACGCGCGCTCCGGCCAGGAGCCTTCAGCCGCGCCTGACTCATCCGAGCCAAGACCATGACGGTGCCTATGGCTACGAAGGTATAGACGGGGAAGCTCTGAAAGCTTGGAGATCTCAATACACTGTTGTATTGAAGAGCGTCGGCGAGAAGCACAACGAGGGGTACGCCAAAGCCCCAGCCCCAGCCGAGACCGAGGATCCCAACAGGGGCGAGAATGGCAATGAGGTCGAGATGGCTCGCCCAAAGCGTCTTGAGCGCCGTCGCCGGGTGAGTAATAACGGTGACTACGAGGCCACCCAATGACAGATGCGGGCTGGCGTGAGGGCCGGCGAGGAAGCTGTAGAAGCTGACCACAGCCGCTGCACCACCCGCCGAGGTCAACACGATCACCCCGGCGACGCCACCGACTAGCAGGCCGACGCCCATCATGCGCTGGCGTCCCCTGCCTGCCACAAGGGCGCTGAGGGCCAGGCCGGCCACGTAGGTGGCGGCAACGAAACCGCAGCACAACGTAACGACGACCCAAACCAAGGATCTGCCGAGTTGACCCCGCTGCAGATCGCGTGCGGCAAGAAGGATGAAGAGCGTGCCAAATACCTCTAGGTGGAAGTCGAAGGCGACCGTCTCAAAGACCCAGGGGTTACCGACAAGGAAGACGAGAGCCAACAGAGCCAGCCAGTGGGCCGGGATCCCTGTACGGAGTGGCCGCTCCAGCATCTCACAGACCCAGAGGAAGGCCACGAGACCGACTGCCACGACGGCAAGGTCCTGTATCCACAGCAGGCCGAGCCCGTGAGTGGGAAGACGTATCAAAAGCGCAAAGACCCACACGATGACGGCATCGAAGTACTGGGTGATCACGTGCCAGCCGCCAGCCGCGCCGGTGTGGTTCACCTTGTAGGTCGCCTGAGAGACGAGCCAGAAGTCGTACGTCAGGGCGAATCGTTGCCAGACCACGGTGCTCCAGGCGACAAAGCCAGCCAGTTGAAGTCCGAAAACGACCCAACCCACTCGCCGGACCCTTCCGAGGTGCCCGATTCTCCCCGTCTCGGCCGAATCCAGTGTCGGTTCGACGAGAGTCGCACCGCTGGGATGTGCGGAGCGTCTTCCCGAAGCGGCCCCAAGGTCCTTTCGGGGCGGGTCGAAGCCTCGTGGGTGACGTATCCGTCGACCCTTGCGGCGAGCCGGTAGCTCGGACATGCTCATGGTAGGGGCAAGTCTCCCATTGGGCTGATTTGCCGCACATAGGCCCTTAGGCTGACGTGGAAAACCAAATCCTCACCATCCGGGCAAGTCACTCGGGAGCCGCCGTCAGTACCCGAGGGGAGACCTGAAGCGTGGAACTCGTTAAGTCACGCGAGTTTCGCAGCTGCCTCTCCTTGAGGGCTGTGGTACCGACCGGGGGTGATTGCATCCAGATGAATCCAAGATTGGTTTCCCCCTACACGAAGATAAGGAATACGCATCAACCTCATCTTGTGCACGCGGTATTGCAGTCCAGCGCGAAGGACGCCGAGACCGTAGCGAATGCTTCGGCCGAAGGTGATCGATGACGAGTCGTGCGAATAGCGAGTTGGGCAGGAGATCTCACCGATCCGGGCTCGAAGCATCAGGGCTTGCATAACGAGTTCGTTGTCGAATACGAAGTCGTCCGAGTTTCTGTCGAGAGGAAGGGCCAAGAGCAACTGCCGACGGTATGCACGAAAGCCCGTGTGGTACTCGGATAGCTTGCTGTGTGTGATCAGATTTTGATACAGGGTTAGTGCCCGATTGGCAACATATTTATAGCGAGGCATGCCTTGCCGGACAGAATGTTGAGCAAGGATCCGCGACCCCAGTACAAGGTCATACTCCCCGTAAGCGACCATCGCGGCCATAGCCGTCACGAGACGACCGGAATATTGGTAGTCGGGGTGGAGCATCACGATGATGTCTGCGCCTCGTGCAAGAGCTAGGCGGTAACAGGTCTTTTGATTGCCGCCGTAGCCGGTGTTCGCGTCGTGGCGGAATATGGCTAGATCGAGAGACCGGGCGACTCGTTCAGTGTCATCGAGGCTCGCATCATCGACGAGCAGGACATCATCAATGACAGCTCTGTCGAGTTCCGAGACCGTCTTTGCCAGAGTCAGAGCTGCGTTGTACGCCGGCAGTACGACTGCAATCCGCTGGCCGTTCAGCAATGGCCGATATCTCCTCGTGAGGCCCGACAGATAACCCCGACTCATTCTTGGGCCAGCTGGATCATTCGAACAATAGGTCGAGAGACCCATGCTGGTGCGTGGATCACGGGGTCCGATCCAAGGGCTCGGCCCCTCGTAGCCTGGCGGGCTTAGCGGGGGAAGCCACTCACGGCCAGTCCTCGTGGGCGAGAGCGACCTTAGGATACGACGAGGTGGCCACCTTCTGGAAGCGATCTCAATTCGAAGACGTAGATACCGTCGTGAGCCGCGAGCACGGTGGCGTGCAGGCGGTACCTCAGAGCCGAGACTGCGCGGCCATAAAGGTTGTGAAGACCGCCTTCGACCCCCTGAGATGGTGACACGAGGAACACAATGGTGTGCCGTTGAATGGGGACAGGATTGTCGACGGCGAAGACTCCTGCGGCCGTCGAGCCGAGAACGTACACGTCCTGCCTTCCGCCGAATCTTCCGGCGATACCGTTCGACACCACTACCTCAGCACCGGGTGGTAGCTGCGCTTGGGCGGCAGACAAAAGGGTCGCAGCCGATGGGCTCACGGAGATCCAATACCTTGGAACGATCGGCATGGCAGCAAAGGCAAGGACGAACAGAGATGCTGCCCATGGGGCTACTACGCAGGCGGCCAAGCGGCGGAAGGCGCGTTCTTTGGCGACGAGACCAACGACGATCGAGATCGACCCGAATAGCACGAAGGGAAGCGCCGGCCACGACTGGAACGACTGGTCGAGGCGCAAGAAGTTCGTAGTGGCGGCAAGCGTACTAGGGATGAACACCACGAGTGCCATGCCCAGGGCCCATCGGGAGAACACGCCAATGACTCCACACGGAAGCAGGAACTCGAAGATGGTCGCCCAGCGGCTCGTGAACATGTGGATCACGAGATTCGGGTGAGTCAGAGCCCCAAGGGCAGCGGCAAAGATGCTGATTTTCCCGTGGTGAGGGCCGACGAGGTAGCTGTACCAGGCGGTGATCCCGTTTCCCCCTACTCCGTCCCCGCCCAGCGCAGAAATGGCCAGGAAGTACCCGGCTCCTACGACGAATAGACCCAGCCCGGACGCGCGGGTACGTCGGCTTGCCATGAGCCCTATCAGGCCTAGTCCGGCGACATAGAGGGCTCCCGGGGCGTTGGAGACGAGCGCGAGGGCTACCCAAACCCAGATTCTGCCGAGCCGACCCAGCCACAGGTCGCGTCCTGCCAGGACGATGAAAAGGGCGGCAAGAACGTGGGTATGGAAGTCGAAGGCAATGGTGTTGTATACCCATGGGTTCAGGACAAGAGCCGATACGGAACCGAGTGCAAGGGCATTGAATGTTCGTCGCGACAGGCGATTGCTGCTCGACTGGAGCAAATCCACCACCCATAGGAATGTCACGAATTCAGTGAGGACAACGGCGAGGTCCTGAATGACGAGCAAGATGAAGGGGGTTGGAAAGAGCTTGTAGATGATGCTGAGCGGCCAGAAAATGAACTCGGCGTTGTTGCGCCAGAACTGCGCTTGGTAGACGGTGCTATAGGGGTTGAGATGGCCGTGGGCAATCTGCCACAGCGCCTGGGCGTTGGCTGCAAAGTCCTTGCCCAGGGAGAAGCGCTCGTATTGGATCGAGCTGAAGACGATCAATCCGGCGAGCTGGAGGCCGAACACCACCCAGGTGACCCGCTTTATCCGCGCAAGGTTTCGAGTGTCGGTGGCGTCGTGGGCTGTTCGCGGCCCGAGGGTCGCTACAGCCACCGCCTTCGGTTGGCCACCCAGGGTCAATGCGTCCGGCATGATTATCGATTCTCCCGCATCTCCAGTGCTCTGTCTTGATCAGTCCTTCCTGCGGACTGACGAAGGGAGGTCAGTCGGGGAGAAGCCCACGCCCACTATCGAATCGGTTGTGGGTTCCGCCCATAGGTCGTGCGACCCAATCGATCGGTTGGAGGCGCAGCCGGAAGGTCACAGCCCCTAGGCTCTTGACTGGTAGCCGTATCACTCCGACCCAGATGAGGCGGGGAGGCCATGACGACGGGCATCCTGACCCCCCTCGCGATCGTGGCGGTGCTCGGGATCGGCGGGAACGTCTGGCTCCTGGCCCAAGAGACCCGGGGGCGGAGCCGGACGGGTCGCTGGAACATGAGGGTCCTTCGCTGGCTCTCGGCGGCCTGCGCGGCCATCGTGGTGGCCACGGTCGTATTTGCCAGGCCGTGGTACTGGGACGTCGCCCTGGCTCTACTGGCCTGCCTGGCGCTGCTCGGGGTATGGCGCGTGCTCGGCTGGCTGCGAAGGCGACCCGACATCTCCTTGGGGCGCGCCCTGCTCGCCTCGGCGGCGGCGATGGGCCTTGGCGTCGTGCTGTTCGTGCTCGGTGGGGTGGCTGCCGTGCTGGCCGGCGCCGCTCTGTCGTCCCCGACCCCCCTCGTCACGTACCACGGGGGGATTGTGATCACCCATCCCGTGCTCGATCAGGTCTTCTGGGGAGCGCAGTGGACCAGCCCGGATCTCCCCGCCGTGCGCCAGGCGGTCGACTTCCAAGACGCTGTCGGACGTTCGGGCTGGGCCCGGGCTGTGGCATCGGCTGGCTATGGCGTGGTGGGCTTCACGCCTGGTGGGTGTTGGGTGGATTCCGCCCCCGGGCCCTCGCCGCTCACGGTGACGACGACGAGGAAAGGGCCGTTCTCCGCAGAGATTCGCGCTGTGTTCAGCGGTGCGCACTCCGTCTCACCGTGTCCGGGCACTGCAGGATCGACGCCGGTGGGCTCCCTCAGCGCTGACTCCGTGGTGGTGCTGTGGCTCCCGCCCACGGCACGCTTCGAGATCGGTGGGGTCGCCGCCCACGGCACGTCCCCCTGGCCGGGCCTGTCAGCGGGCGTGGTGGTCGCCGGGCTTCCCGGTGCTTACGCCTTCTGGGGGATGCCCTCGTGCTCCGTGCACCCCACGTGCAGGAGGATCCCCGCCTACGCCCCTCCCAGCTACGCCTTGTCCCACGAGGTGCTCGAGGCCGCCACCAACCCCTATGGAGGGGGTTGGTACGCCAATGCGCCCTTGTCGTGGACGGCGCACTACGTGCTGGCGAACGGGCCGCAGACCCTCCTCGGCTTCGGCAACCGTCCGAGCTACCCGGGCGAAGTCGCCGATCTGTGCGAGCCGGGCGAACGCCCGGCTGTCGGCCGCCCTCCCGTCGGGCGCATCACGACGGCCACCGGTGCCACCATCCGCGTGGCGCCCTTCTACCTTCCCAACGGCCAGTGCACGGTGGGGTAGCTGCTGTCTTACCGGCCCGAAACATCAAGGTGGGTACCCCGGACTTCCCGTGATGATGGCGGCAGCTGCCGCACTCATGGCCAGTCCCGACACTAGGAGGAACACACCCACATAGAGTCGACTGCTCCTGGCGAGCCGGGACGCCAACGGCAAGAGCAAAGGGAACGCCGGCAAAAGGAACCGGGGAACCGAACTCAGGTCGCTGCGCGCCACGAGGGCAAGCAGCAATAGCGCAGTCGCATAAACTGATAACACCGCAGGCCACCGTTCCGTGTACAGCTTGACCAAGAGTGCCGCGGCGACCACGACGTATGCCGCCACTGCCAGCCCGTCGGCCCTTCCCTCATGGAAGAACTGGACGAGCCGGCGAAGATTGTCGGCTCCACCGTCGATGTACACCCCCCACCCCTGTCGTTCGGTGACGAACCAGGCATCGAACCGCCCGACGCGGGCCCAGAGGAAGAGGAAGTAGCCGATCATTCCCATCGGCGCCAGCAGGGGAGCGATGAGAGGTCTCAGATCTCCGAGGCGCCGTACGGTCGGCAGGGCGACCACGAGACAGCACAGAACCAGGACGATCCCAGTGGGTCGAGTTGCGCTTGCCAACATCGATAGCACCCCGGCTGCCAGCCACTGTCGCCGGAGGAGCGCCAGGAGCGATCCAGCAGCAAGGGCCGTGAACAGCGACTCGGCATAAATGAGCGTGAGGACGAAGGCGGCCGGTTGGATCACCCAGAGGGACGCTTCCACAAACGCTGTGTTCGAGTCGCCCTGAACCTGTCGGACGAGGGCCGAGATGAGCCAGGTGGCCGCAACGGCGGCCACGGTGTTCACGAAGAGGGCTGCAGGCACGAAGGGCAGGGTGGTAGCCCTCATCAGAGCGCTCACCACCATGGGAAACAGTGGGAAGAAGGCGATCGGGCTCCGTTGCACGTGCCCAGCGATCATGGGAAGGGTGGCCGGGTACCCGTGTAAGGCGATGCTCTGGTAGTAGCCGGCGTCGAACCGGAGGAACAATGCGTCCAGAGAACGATGGTCGTACAGGGCTATCAACCAGATTGCGACGAAGCAGACCATCCGAGTCGCCAAGGAGAAGGCGATCAACGCGAGGGTCGTCGAGAGCGGCTTGACACGTAAGCGCCGGCCGACGGGGAGGACTGAGGTCGTGGCCATTACTGCACTGGCAGGGACACCGTGGTCGTCCCGACCGGCGGCGTCCACTTGTCTACGTAGACGCCCGAGCGGGCCAGGACTGGTCGGGCGTGAAGTTCTGTTTGGATGACGCGGATGGCGTTTCGCGCCGCCGTCGAGGTCACCTCGAGATTCCCCTTACCGACGGCGATCACGAAGAACACCGGGCGGTCGCCGACCGGGAACGTGTGGTCCGAGAGCCCGTAGCCATCGACGTCCCTACGGACGGCGAAGCGCCCTGCCACCCCCCAGGAGGCGATCACCTCTGCATGGGCGGGTATGGCCCGATCGGCCAGTCGCAGGGCCTGGGCCGCCGAGCCGTCGACGGAGACCCAGAACGAGGGGAGCGCCGGGAAGAGCACGGCCCACAGCACCGCGAGGCTGGCCAGCCACGCCGCCAGGGATCCCCTGCCCAGGGTCTCCCGGCGACGCCTGGAGAGCCAGCCGGCGGCGAGGACGACCGAACCGACGACCAGAAAGGGGAGCACCGCCCAGTTCTGGAAGGCAGCCTGGGGGGAGACAAATTCCGGGTTGGAGTTGAGGGCGCTGGGCACGAGCACGACCAGCGCCAGGGGCCAGGCCCAGCGCCACGTCACGCCCACCAGCCCTCCTGACAGGAGCAAGTCGACGAGGAACACCCGTCGTGCCCACAGCATCCGGATGACCGTCCCCGGGTGACTTAGCGCTCCCACCACAACATCAGCTGGGCCCACCGAACCCCGGTGGGCCCCCACCAGGTAGCCGAACCAGCCCCGCAGGCTTTGGGCATAGCCGAACTCGTTGCCCCCGAGGGCGCTCACCAAGGCCAGCCACGCCACCCCGAGGAGCACGATGGTGATACCGCTGCGGCGGCTCCTGCGCCCGGCGAGGATCCCTGCGACGCCCAGTCCGCACAGGTATAGGGCACCCAGCCCGCTGCACAGGAGCGTGAGGGGAACGGACCACCACAGCCACCGGCGTCGACCGCTCCACAGAGCGAACCCCGAGAGGACGAGGAAGCAGGCGGCCACCATCTCGGAGTGGAAGTCGTAAGCGACGGCGTAGTAGGCGAACGGATTAACCAGCAGGGCGCCAAGGCCGAGCAGCGGAAGGGAACTCGGCGCTGCCCTCGACGCCATGGGGAGCTGGGCACAGGCCTCCTGCATCCAACGGAAGGCCACGTACTCGGTGACAACGAGCGCCAGGTCCTGGACCCAGAGCAGGTCGACGGGGTGCGGGTACAGGTAGTACAGAAGAGCGAGCGGCCACAGGACGAATTCGGCGTCGTTACGCCAGAACGACTTGCCGATAAGCGAGCTCCCGGGATTGAGATGACCGTGGGCGATGCTCACCCACGCCTGGGCGTATGTGCCGAAGCCGACCCCGAGGGCATAGCGACGGTACTCGATGGTGCTGATGACGAGGAGAACCGCCAACTGGGCGACGAGCACCGCCAGAACGCCGATTTCGACTCGCCCGCCGCGCCGAGCGTCCCGCTGTGCGGAGCGAAGATCGCTGCCAGATGCCGTGTTCCCCGGACGGGTTGCCGGCGCCAGCAGCGATCCCCGTTGTGCCATCGGCTCAGGTACTGAGGGATGCCTGTCGTGCCGACAGCTCAGGAGTTCGAGCGTCCACGCTCATCGCCGCTAAGGCGGGATCGAGGATCGAAGCTCGGCTCGGTTCAGTCCGCTCTGCCCGGTTTGCCCGCAGCCACTGGCGGAGCCAGCCGATCGTCCCCACGGCGATCATGACGTCCCGGAACAGAAAAATCAGTGTCAGGGTCGTAGCCCAGCCGTGGGTTGAGACGTAATCCAGGTTCGCCACGGACACCGTAAAGGGGAAGACAACGGTGTTGGCGACGCACGCCCACACCCAGGGTCCGCGTAGCCGGTACAGGGCCCAGAAGGGCATCAACCAGAGGAGGTACTGCACCGACAGCACTTTCATTCCCAGTACCAACAGCGTGAGGCTCAGGAGACAGGCAACCTCGAGGTTGATCCGACTTTTGGCCTGTGCCCACAACGTGACGATGAGGCCTGCCACTGCCAGGACGGTAATTCCCGTGGCCATCGGGTTCACGAGGGGGCTCAAGGCGTCATTACTGCCGTAGCCGAAGACGAAGTGCCATGCGTGCCAGTCCAAGAGGAGCGAGAGACCCGAGGCCAGACCCTCGATGGTGGGGGGGCGATGCAAGTAGAAGTGGACTTCGTTGAGCAGGGCAGACGGATCGAAGATGGCCGGTATGGCCACCAGCAGTGCTCCTGATCCCAGGATCCATAGGACCCGGTTCCTGGGCAGGCGCTTGGTCGCTCGGAATTCTGCGATTAGGAACACCGGCCACAGTACGGCCGGGAACAGCTTTAGCAGGAAGCCGAGCGAGCTCCAGGTCCAGGCGGCTGACCAGCTCTCTCTGCGGGCGGCCCGCACAGCCAGAAAGGCGCAGGCCGCCGCGAACAGGTCGTATCGGGCGGTAAGGACCACAGCCGCGCCGAGCGCCAGGTAGACGATGAGGCGCCGGGCAGCCATCAGGTCGAGGCCCCGCAAGGAGTCGTCTTTGTAGCTGAGGAGGAAACCGATTAGGACGACACCCACCAGCACGGCGAAGACCCACTCATAAATCGGTGGCGCAATGAGCGGCAGCACGAATATCGCCAGCGCCGGAGCGGGGTACTCCTTAGGTAAGTGGTGCAGGAAGGGAGCGTGGAACACCGCTTGGGCGTATGCCTTGTACTCGAGGACGTCGGCGCCCGCCCAGTGAGCAACGTCGGCCAGCAGCAAAGCGATCACCCACAGCATCAGGGCAGGCAGGAGAAGCGGGTGCTCTAGCTCTCGCACGCGACCGATAAGGGTGCCGATTTCGGTCCTCCACGCATTCCCCGATGGCACTCGGCGCCCACGAACGTCGTTCGTCATGGAAAAGTCAGCATCCACTTTGCGAAGTGTCTTGACATGATGACGCCCTTGTACACGTTGATTCCGCGCGCGCCACCGACCGTGGCGTCAGCAGTTGCCCGTTCCGCTTTTGGCAGTGAGGCTGCAGAGGTGCACCGAGAAGGGGCCACCATGGTAAGTCTGGAGTGACTGTCCGCTACCTTCGAGCGGGCCGCCATCAACGAGGTACGGGCTGAAGATGAACGCGTTGATCGAAAAGTCGTTTCCCTGGTTGTAGGAGTAATCGAGATAGACGTCAGCGAATCCGTAAGGCGCTACGGGGGGGTCAGGAGTGATCTCACACATGCCCTGGCACCCCGTTGGAACAACCGGGACTATGGCGAAGCGCGGCGAATTGGCCATGCTCGCAGGAAACACGGGAACCGGTGTCTGATTGTTGCCGACAGCAGTCCATGCAGTCGCTGACGCGTTTACGAGGTCAGTTCCCAGTTGGGCGTCGCCGCTACTTGCGCCGCCCGAAGGACCCCACGCCGTGTTCTGCACGTCACACGTCGACGGGTCAGGTGGAGTGTTCGTGCCGCTGGTCGTGACGCACGAAGTGGTCCCGTACACGGTAGAGAAATCGAACCCATAAGTTGTGTCGATCGCGCTGGAAGACTCCGGCGTCTCACCACACTGCGTCGTCAGGTAGCAGGAGATCTGGCGGCCATCGACAGTCGGCCAAGACGATGAATTGCAGAAGCCGCTCGTGACTGAGTTGATGGTCGGGCTCGAAGGACTGTCCCCGGGACTCGGATTCGTCGTGTTCGGCGTGCCACTTGTTGGGTCCGCAGTGTTGGCCAAACGCGGTGCCAGAGAATAAATTCCGTCAGTTGCATCGACCCCCTGCCGCCCCCCGGTGTCTCCGCAGGCAAGACCGTTCGGGGTGGTGTTGTTGGTGTTTCCGGTATCGACGTAGATGAGACTCGAGAGGTCCCAGTCTCCGGAATTCACCGAGGCGTTGTAATAACCGGCGGCATTGGGGCATGCCGACGTGTATGGCGAGTCCTTGGCGTCACAGAAGTGGGAAGCGTCCGATGCATTGAACGGCTGGAGCTCGTGGTCGATGCCGAGCGAGAGGTTGATCTCCACAGCGCTGTTGTTACCGCCTCCGTTGTCCTTTGCATTTGGGAACAGCCTGTATCTCGGATTGACGACGATGCCCTGGGCTGCGGGTGGAAGACTCGGCTGGTCGCAGCTGTTGTTTCCGTTACCTCCCTTCAGGCACGAGTATCCGCTTCCCAGGTTGGTGTTACCGACTGCGATCGGCAGTCCAGCGATGCTTAACGAGGTGCCGACGGACGCCTGTGAGATCGACGCGATGTTTGCGCCCGATCCTTGCCCGACCACTTGGGCGAGGGCGTACTTAACGAATTGCGGAGGTAGTTCGACCTGGATGGTGTTGGTCTGCGAGGACCCCGCCCCAGTGCCGAAGACTATACAGTTCTGGGCGTTGCCAGAGCTGTCGTTCGAAAGTGGTGTGATCCACGTCATCGATTCTGACGTTCCAGGAGGGGTCACAGGAACCGAGGGATTGCAACTGTTCCAGCTCGGCGTCCCGGCCCCTGAGTAATTCTTGTCCAGGTAGCTCTCCACCGAAGACACGATGGAGCTGTAATTGGGGCTTCCACCGGCCGCTCCGAGCTCCTGAGCGCCTGAGAGCGCTGCTGCATCTACTGCGTTCTGCGTGTGTTGTTTGGATTGGGCGAGGTTCCCGAGGTCGACCGCCAGAGCGGCAAACCCGATGATGACGATGAGGGCGAGCGCAAGAATGGCCAGGATCTGGCCTTGTTCACCGCGCTTGGTAGTGGGTCTCAGCATGTCGTTCCGTCGCCGAGCCCGTTGACCGTTGTGGTCTGGGAACCTGTCGTCAATGTGACAGAGCCGTCGCCAGACCCGAAACTCGAGAAGTCGGGTGTCTGCTCCAGCTGGATCGTGCTCGAAGCTGACATCTTCCTGCCGTTGAGCACGAACCCGGTTAGACCGGTCACTGACTTCAACGTCCCCTGAGCGCACACTTGCAGATCCTGTCCTTGGACTGGCGAACCAGAGGAGGTCGTTGGAAAAGCGATACCGACGGTCAGCCCGCTCGTGGTCAGACCCGGAAGGTTTCCGATTCGGGCGATAACGGTGCACACCATGTCGGCCGTGGCGGTATTGGCACTAGTGGCACTACACCCGCTCGAGGTGTTGGCGTCGTTCACCGTCCCCTCACGGGCGGCTGTGGCGACGCCGTTGCGAAGGGTCACGTAGCTACCGAAGACCAGGCCGAAGTCGATCAGACCGAAGAGAAAAATCGCGAAGATGGGCAGAACCAGGGCGAATTCGACCAGGCTGGCTCCTCCCTCGCCCCGGAGCCGACCGCACGAAGTGCACCGGCGATTCCGGTGGTATCTGTTGGCCACTTTCTGTCCTCACTGTGCGTGCTCGGTGTCGTACCATTGTGACAGTCGGTGACGCGCATGGCTAGCGACGCCCGCTGCCATCACACCCCAGGCGCTATACGGAGGACCGTAGGGCTTTGGACTCATTTTGACCCCGAACCTCCGCGAACTCGTTGTCCGGCCGCCTTTTCTGGAGCACACTGGGCGCCGGTCCATGAGAGGCGGTGTCATCGCTATTCGTGTTGCTATTGTTGCACCGTTGTGACTGTGGTGGAGGTCTAGGCCTCCATCGAGCCGGGGGAGCCCTCGGCCGTGGGAACCAGCGTGCGCCTGGAGATGTCCAGGCGAGCCCGGGGGTCAGCACCCGGTGGCTGACGGGATCGGGAATCCGGAGGGACAAAGGCAATGACATCGAGGCGCACGGTCATCTTCGTGGCGGCGATCGTTGTCGCCCTGGCTGCCGGTGGCCTCAGCTACTACTTCTTGAACAACGCCCAGCAGCGGGCCTTCAACAACGCCAAGCTGGAAAAGGCCTACGTGGTGACGAAGGCCATTCCCCGGGGCTTCTCCGGTTCCGTGGCAGCCAGCCAGGGCTACTTCCAGCAGAAGAGCGTCCCAGCCGAGACCCGGCCGGCCACGGCGGTGACAGACCTGGCGTCGCTGACCGGGATGATTGCCATTGCCAATCTCCCTGTCGGGGAGGTCCTCGTCGACGGGCTGTTCGTGAGCCCCGCCCAGGCCGCCACCAGCTTCTCCCAGTTGATCCCCGCTGGTGACGTGGCGGTGACCGCCACGTTGTCAGACCCGGCCCATGCCGTGGCCAACCTTCCCCAGCCTAATGACAAGGTCGACGTCATGGTGAACGCGAACGGGACCGAGAGCTACATCATCCAGAACGTCCTTGTCCTCGCCATCGGCGCCCAGACCACCCCGACGAACGGGACGACGACGACCGGCACGACGGCCACTGGCACGGCCGCCTCGGGCACGGCGGCCACCACGACCAGCTTGATCTACACCTTCGCCACCTCCCCGGCCAACGCTCTGCGTATCGCCGAGGCCCAGCAGGCGGGTCTCGGGCTGTACCTGGCGCTCGTGCCCGCCAACAACCCGGTGGTGAACGTCCCCGGAGTGAACCCCGGCAACATCCTCTCCACCGGTACGCCGTCCTAGGCTTCGGCCAATGACCGAGGCACTTGTCGACGCCCTGCGTTCCAGGGAGGACCGCGTGGCCGTCGCCGTCGTCGACCCTGACGAGACCGTCCGCTCGGTGATCTGCGAGCACGTCAAGGAGCTCGACGACCTGGCCACGGCCCACGAGAGCCTCGACCGCTTCGTCAGGGACACCGATCCGCTCTTCCCGGTCGTGGTCATCCTGGGGCCCTCCACGCCGCCCGATGACCTCATCCCCGAAGCGGGCCACCTCCTCACCCTTCGCCCCAACGTGGGCGTGGTCATGATCGTCTTCGACCTGGCCCCCCACATCCTCCAGCAGGCCATCCGGGCAGGGGTCGACGACGTGGTCATGGTGTCGGCCGAGGACGAGGAGCTCACCGACGCCATCAACCGGGCCACCACTCGGCTCCGCGCTCGCCTGCCCAAGCCCAGCGTGCCAGTTGCCGACGTGCCGGTCGCCGTCGCCGGTCCCGAGGAGGGCCGGGTGGTCACCGTCTTCTGCACCAAGGGCGGGGCGGGGAAGTCGGTGATCGCCGTGAACCTGGCCGTGACCCTCGCCCAGCGCAGCACCCGCCCGGTGGTTCTCCTCGATGCCGACCTCCAGTTCGGCGACGTCGCCCTCATGCTCCGCCTCCAGCCCGTGCACACCGTCGCCGAGGCCGTGAGCGCTGGCGACCGCCTCGACGCCGACCTGATGAGCAACCTCCTGCTCAAGCACGAGCCGAGCGGGCTCCTCGTCCTGGCCGCCCCCACGGAGCCCGGCCCCGCCGACCACATCGGCAAGGCCGACCTGGCCCGGGTTCTTTCGGTGCTGCGGCCCGAGTGCTCCCACATCGTGGTGGACACCTCGGCCAACTTCGGGGAGATCACCCTCGCCGCCCTGCAGGCGGCCGACGACATCCTGGTCGTGGCCGGCCTCGACGTCATGAGTCTGAAGAGCGCCAAGGTGGGATTGCAGACCATGCGGGTGCTCGGGATCCCATTCTCGAGGGTCAAGTTCGTGCTCAACCGAGCCAACACCCAGGTGGGCCTCAACCCGGGTGACGCCGAGCGGGCCCTGCAGCTCAAGGTCGACGTGGCTCTGCCGAGTGATCTGGTGGTGGCCGCCTCGGTGAACAGGGGGACCCCCGTCGTCCTCGACGCGCCGCGGTCCAAGTTCGCCAAGGGCATCGAGGAGCTGGCCGACGCCCTGGCGCCACGGCCCGCGGTCCAGGCCCCGTAGCGGCAGGCTTAGGAGCACAGGAGAACCACGATGTCGCTGTCCGACCACCTCCGGGAAGCCGGGGTCATGACCGTCGAGGGAGCCCGGGCCCGGGCCCTGGATGAGGTGCACATGCGGGTGCACGCCCGGCTCATCGAGGAGCTGGGCCAAGAGCTCTCCGAGGGCGGTATCAACGCCCAGGAACTGCGGCCGATCGTCAACGCCCAGCTCCAGGCCGCCCTGCGGGAGGAGCCCACCCCGCTGTCGCTGGCCGAAAAGGCACGCCTGGCCGAGGACATCGCCAACGACATCCTGGGATACGGCCCCATCCAGCGCTACCTCGACGACCCCGACGTGTCAGAGGTCATGGTCAACGGCCCGGGCAGGGTCTACATCGAGCGCAAGGGCAGGATCGAGCGCTCCCAGACCACCTTCATCGACGAGACCCACCTGCGTCGGGTCATCGACAAGATCGTGGGCGAGGTCTCCCGGCGCATCGACGAGGCCTCCCCCATGGTGGACGCCCGGCTCCCCGACGGGTCCCGGGTGAACGCCGTGATCCACCCCCTGGCTATCGGCGGGCCCTTCCTCACCATCCGGAAGTTCGCCAAGGACCCGCTGATGGTCGACGACCTTGTCGCCAACAAGACCTTGACCCCGTCGGTGGCCAAGTTCCTCGAGGCGGCGGTCGTGGGCAGGCTCAACCTCATCGTCTCGGGAGGCACCGACACCGGCAAGACCACCCTGCTCAACGTGCTCTCGTCGTTCATCCCCTCCGACGAGCGGATCGTCACCATCGAGGACTCCAAGGAGCTCCAGCTGCGCCAGGAGCACGTGCTGTCGCTGGAGGCCCGCCCGCCCAACATAGAGGGACGGGGCGAGGTCACCATCCGTGACCTGGTGCGCAACACCCTGCGCATGCGCCCCGACCGCATCGTGGTGGGGGAGTGCCGCAGCGGCGAGGCCCTCGACATGCTCCAGGCCATGAACACCGGCCACGAGGGCTCGATCACCACTATCCACTCCAACAGCCCCCGCGACACCTTGAGCCGGGTGGAGACGATGACGCTGATGTCCGGCTTCGACCTGCCCGTGCGCGTCATCCGGGAGCAGATGTCCTCCGCCATCGACATGATCGTCCACCTCACGCGCCTGCGCGACGGATCGCGCCGGGTAACCCATGTGGCCGAGGTGCAGAACATGGAGGGTGACGTCATCGTCATGCAGGACCTCTTCATGTTCGACTTTTCGATGGGGATGGACGAGACCGGCGAGTACCGGGGGACCCTCAAGTCCACGGGCATCCGGCCCAAATTCGCCGACCGCTTGGAGGACGCCGGGCTCAAGCTCGACACCCAAATGTTCGAGTCCGAGGGGTTTGTGCGCACCTCCTTTGCCGGGGGACGCCGGTGAGCTACCTGGCCATCTTCCCCGGTGGCAGCACCGGCGCGGTCATCATCGCTGCCGTCGTCGTGGTGGCAGTGGGGGCGCTCGTCGGGGCGGTGGCCAGCGCCTTTACCCGCGAGCGCCGGCCCCAGCTGACCGAGACTCTCGCCCCCTACACAGTGGGCCAGATCGCCGAGCGCGCCGCGGCCGCCCCCAAGCTCGGGGGGACCAAGGAGCTGGTCACCTCGCCCCTGCTGCAGCGAGCAGTGGACAAGGTGGCCGAGTTCGCCGCCCGGCGGGGGGTGCTGCAGCACCTCGAGGCCAAGCTCGAGCAGGCCAACCTGCCCGTGCGGCCAGCCGAGGCCCTCTTCCTCTACCTGGTGGCGGTGGTGGTGGGCGGGGTCTTGGGCCTGCTCGGGGGCGTCGCCGTTGCCATCGTCCTCGCCGCCGTACTGGCAGTAGCTCCCTGGATCGTGCTCGACACCCTGGCCAAGCAGCGGACGACGAAATTCACCTCGCAGCTGCCCGACATGCTCCAACTGCTCGCCACCACCCTGCGCTCGGGGTTCTCCATCCTGCAGGGGCTCGACACGGTGTCGCGCCAGCTCCCCGAGCCCATCGGCGAGGAGATGCGCCAGGTTGTCACCGAGGCCCGCCTGGGCCGGCCCGTGGTGGAGGCGCTCGACGACGTGGCGAAGCGCATCCACAGCGAGGACTTCGACTGGGTGGTACAGGCCATCGCCATCCAGCGCGAGGTGGGCGGCAACCTGGCCGAGCTGCTCGACATCGTGGCCGACACCATGCAGGAGCGCGAGCGCCTTCGCCGGGAGGTGCGTACCCTCACGGCCGAGGGCCGCATCGGCGCCATCATCATCACCGTCCTGCCTGTGCTCATCGGGCTCTTCGTGTGGGCCACCAACCGCAGCTACCTCCAGCCCTTGTTCCACGACACCACAGGCGAGATCGCCTTCTACGGCTGCATCGGCCTGGCCGGGGTCGGCATCGTGTGGTTACGCAAGATCATCGAGATGGAGATCTGAGACATGCTCATCCTCACCTCCTTCGCCATCTGTGTGTGCGTCGGCCTCTTCGCCCTGGCCGCCGTGGTCAAGGCCGACGAGCGCCTGAGCGCTCGCGCCGCCCGGGCCCGCCTGGCCGACTACGAGCCTGCGGTGGTGGTGGACAAGCGCGAGGAGGACCTGAAGGAGCCCTTCGCCACCCGGGTGGTGATCCCGGTCATGGGTTCCATGCTGGGCCTGGTCCGCCGCTATCTCCCCACCGAATACGTCGAGAAGACCCGCAAGAAGCTGGTGCTGGCCGGCAAGAACCAGCCCGAGGACCTCGACCGCTACCTCATCATCCGCATCGTCTGTGTCCTTGCCGTCCCCGTGCTCTCGATCCTGGTATGGAAGCTCACCTCCTTCAGGGGTACCGAGCTCGTCGCCATCATCGTGCTCCTCGCCATGTTCGGTGTGCTCGGCCCCGACGCCATTCTCAATCGAGCCGTCGAGGACCGGCAGCACAAGATCCGCATCAAGCTCCCCGACATCCTCGACCTGCTCACGATCAGCGTGGAGGCAGGCCTGGGA
>JBJKRZ010000152.1:0-5040 GCA_046704365.1 Acidimicrobiales bacterium
GCCTCGGGCTCCTCGAGCAGCGACCCGTGACCAGGAGCGATTGCCTGGAGCGGTGGGGCGAGCTCGAGTAGCCGCCGGAGGCTGGACAAGTACTGCGCCATGTCGCCGTCGGGAGGTCTGATGACAACCGTGGAGCCCTGCATCACGTGGTCCCCGGAGAAAAGCATCTGCTCGCCCTCGAGCAACCAGCACAGGTGGTTCGAGGCATGCCCGGGCGTATGCAGGGCCCGCAGGCAGAACCCGTCACCGGCCAGCTCGAAGCCCTCGCCCACGCAACGGTCTGGCACGAACCCGTCCCGGGCCCCGAAGCCGAGGACCTCGGCGCCCGCCCGTTCGGCCAGGGCGGCCGCCGCCGGCGCATGGTCGAGGTGGGTGTGGGTCACCACCACCCAGCGGATCCTGTCGCCACCTGCCTCCATCAGGGCGTCGACGTGGGACGGGTCGTCGGGTCGGGGGTCGACCACGGCGAGCTCGGAGGTCCCGAGCAGGTAGCTGTTGGTGCCCGGTCCCGTCATGGGACCGGGGTTGGGGGCGGTCACCCGAACGACACCGGGGGCCAAGGCCACCGGCCGGCCCGCCTCGGCGGGAGCCAGTGGGTCGAGCACCGGTTCGGGTGCACTCATGATTTCCTCACCACATTCGACCGCCCTCTCCTCGCCGCCCGCCACCGCCTCATGGGATCACCACGGTCATGGGCGGCACCGGCTCCGGCCGTCGATGCCCACCTTGCGTACCGCCGCCGCCACCTGCGCCGGGGCCAGGGGGCGGGTGGCGCTCTCACCCCTGGTCCCCATGGCCTCGTCGTAGCCCGGGTCGCCGGGCAGGAGGATGCGAAAACCCTGGTGGTCGGCCACCACCCTGGGCAGCACCATGGGGACCCGCTCCATGGCAGCTGCGGCCGCCAGCAGGTCGTCGCTGGTGGCGAAGCGACCGATGGCCTCCAGGTTCTTCATGGTGGGGAAGATGATGTCGAACTCGCCGGCCGCCGCCCGCTGCAGCGCCTCGCCGGGCTGCACCCAGACGGTGTCGGTCGTCTCGTGATCGTCGTGGACCGGCACCTGCCCCGGCGGGAGGGCGGCCACGAAGAAGCGCGTGTCGTAGCGCTTGGGGGCCCCCTCAGGGGTCACCCAGTGACTGAAGTAGTGAACGACGTCGGCAGCGAGGCGGAGACCTTCGCCGCGCAGCAGCTCGAGAAAATCCGTTCCCCCGGCGTTGAGGTCATGGCGCAACGATGCCAGGCGACGGCGGGAGTTCGGCGAGCCCAGGTCGATGAGCACGCTGCGGGCGCCGGGATCGCCCTGGTAGGCCAGCAGCACACCGGCCTCCTCGAAGCACTCGCGCAGGGCCGCCACCCAGAAACCCAGGCCCCCGCTGGGTACGCCGAGCAGGGCGCTCGCCTCGGCGTCCTGCCGGCCGGCAGTGGCCTGTGCCGCCGCCGGCGTCCGGTCGCTGTCGTCCACCTTGCCGCCGGGGAAGACGTAGGCACCGCCCACGAACTCCAAGTCCAGGTGCCGGCGAAGCATGCACACTTCGAGCGCCGGCCCCTCAGGACCGGCGCCGTCTCGTACCAGCATGATGGTGGCGGCGTCGCGCGCCGGCACCGGGGAGGGGCCGGAAGGGTCAGACATGCAGACGCCAAGGCTAGGCGCCGTGCGCCGCCGAGCGCGCCGCCGAGCGGAAGCGAGAAACCTCCAGTTCAGCCGGCGACGGCCATGGCCGGGCGCACCAGACCTGCCTCCACCATGGCACGCAGGACGATGTCGGCGAACCGGCGGGGGTGGGCGATCAACCAGCTGTGGTTGCCCGGTACCACTTGTCCGTCCACCCCGGCAGCACGGCAGAGCGCCGCGAAGCCGCCGTGGGGCACGAGCCGGTCTCGGTCCGACCACACGAGGGTCACCGGGACACCATGACCGGTCACGGTGGCGATCTCGTCCAGGAGACTGGCGCGGCGCACGAACTCCCCCACGCGCCACATGGCCAGGGGATTGGACACCAGGTTGGGTACCGCTTCGCCCAGAAGCGCAGGCAGCACCCGCACCAAGGTGGAGTCGACGAGCAGGTCGGTTCCGAGGATCCGGCCCCACTCCCACCACGGGCGCTCCGACACCGTTGCGGCGGCGTCAGCGCCGACCCAGGGGAAACCTCCCACGGCGTTGCACAGCACAACGGCGGCCACGCGCTCGGGATGGTCGTGGGCCAGCTGGACGGCCACCCCACCGCCGAAGGAGTGGCCGATGACGGTGACGGGCTCGTGGACACCCATGGCGTCGAGGTAGGTGGTCGCCCAACGCCCATAACCGGAGAAGCTGCACTCATCGCCTCCGAGCGCCGGGGTGCCGCCGAAGCCGGGCTGTGCCGGGGCGATCACCTGGCACCCGAAGGCGCGCAGTTGGTCGAGGGGGGCGCCGTAGGAGTGGGGTCCCACGCCCCAGCCGTGGAGGAAGAGCACCGGCATGGGAGCCGGGGCGCTGCGCTGCCCGGGAGGGGGAGCGCCCTCCTCGTCGTCCGACGTCCCCGGCTGCCCCACTGTGGGAGAACGCCGCACGAAGGGCACCACTTGTGCGATCGAGCGCGCGTTGTGCGCGAAATTCACCGCCAGGGAATCTAGGAGCAAGGACGCCATCACCGGGGGATGCCCGGGCGACGTCCGTCCGAACCCTCGATGAGTACGCTTGGAACCCCGAAATGACCAGCCCAGCGCCGGCCACCCGAGCCGACCAGCCAGCTTCTTCGCGCCTGCTGCCGATGGCCCTGGTGACGTGGGCGTTCATCGGAGGGGTGCTGGTCCTTGCCGTGGCGCTCGTGGCCGTCAAGCTCACGAGCGGCTCCTCGCCGGGCGTTACTTCGGGACAGTCGCCCGCACCGCAGAGCGTGGTGGCTGCGATGGGCGGCCTCTCCCCCACGCTGTTCGACGCCGCCGCCGGTGCGGCCGAGACCGGTCCACAGGTGCTCGTCGACCAGCCTTCGCTCGAGCGGGCGGGGCGCAGCGAGGTCGTCTTCGTGGGGGCCCAGTCCTCCCCCTACAGCGCAGCCGAGTCCTGGGCCCTGGTGGCAGCCCTGAGCCGCTTCGGCACCTTCAGCCGTCTGGGGACGGTGTCGTCCCCAGACACAGAGATCTTCGGCCGGACCCCCGGCTTCAGTTTCGTGGGGACGACCTACCGGAGCGGCCGCGTCGCTCTGGTGACCACCGAGCGCGACACGGCCACGCTGTCGTCGGTCGCACCGGCCGGCTACCCGTCGTTGCAGGTGGCGAGCGAGCAGAGCGACGCCCTGCTGGCTCGTTACGACGGCCGGGACGCCACCCTGCCCTTCCTGGACGTGGCCAACCGGCTGACATCGGTGGGAGCGGGGATCGGCTTCTCGCCCGGGCTCCTCCAGAACTCCTCGATGGGCCAGGTGGCCTCGGCCCTCCACGATCCGTCCAGCCCGGTGGGTAGGGCTGTCCTCGCCGCAGCCGACGAGATCACGGCCGCGGTGTGCTCCGCCGACGGGGGCCGGCCGGCGGCGGTGTGCACGAGCGCCGGGGTGCAGGCCGTCGCCGGACGTCTCGGCCTGCCCTGACCGGTCCCCGGATCCTTCGGGGCTAGCCGACCCTGCGCTCGGCCAGCTGCTTGCGCTCGGTCTCGTTCATCCCGCCCCAGATGCCGTGCGGCTCGCGAATGGAGATGGCGTACTCCAGGCACTCGGGGCGGACCACGCAGGTCTTGCAGATCGCCTTGGCCCTCGTTTCGCGCGCCAGCTTCTCCTCCTTGCGCTCCGAATGGGTGGGAGGAAAGAAGACCGCCGCCTGCGGTCCCTTGCACGCCGCCCTGTCCTGCCAGGTCTCCGCCAGAATGTGAGTGACCACTCCCCCTCCTGCTCCGTGTGGCGACGCTACCTTGCCCCCTTTGCCTCGACAAGGCCTCTCAGCAGGTATTTCGTGGCTCTGGAGGTGTCGCCGGGAGCGAGCTGCCAGGCGCTCAGGAGGGGGCAGCCGGCGCCTGGGGACGCCGGGGCTCCGGGCAGCCGTCGAGGGGGCGGATACGCTCGCCTAGGTCCATGGACGTCGCCTCATTCTGCCGGCAGAGCCGGGTCCTCGTCGTCGCCGGCAAAGGAGGAGTCGGCAAGACGACCGTCACGGCAGCCCTGGCCCGGATGGCCTGCCACGCCGGGCTGTCGGTGCTCGTCGTGGACCTCGAAGGAAAGGTGGGGGTCCCCGCCGCCTTCGGCCGGCCCGGCTCGCTCGAGTACGAGGAGACCCTGCTCGCCGAGGGCGCCGGCTCGGTCCGGGCCAGGCGCATCACCCCCGACGACGCCCTCCTCGAGTACCTGGCCGACCACGGGATGAAGCGCATCTCCAAGCGCCTCGTGTCCTCCGGCGCCCTCGACGTCGTGGCGACCGCCATTCCCGGCATCCGCGACATCCTCGTGCTGGGCAAGGTGAAATCGCTCGAGGTGGGCGGGGCGGCCGACCTCATCCTGGTGGACGCCCCCGCCACCGGGCACGCCATGACCTTCTTGTCCTCGGCCCAGGGGCTCCTCGACGCCGCCCGGGCCGGCCCGGTACGGACCCAGGCCGCCGACGTCGTCGAGCTGCTCACCGACCCGGCCCGCTGCCAGGTCGCGCTGGTGACCCTGCCCGAGGAGATGCCCGTCAACGAAGTGGTGGAGGCCGCTTTCGCCCTGGAGGACCGCATCGGAGTGAATCTGGGACCCGTGGTCGTGAACGGTTGCCTGGCTCAGGCGCCCGCTCTGGAACGGCCCCCCGCCGAGGCAGCCGCCGATGCGGGCGTGACCCTCGGACCGGACGCTCTCGCCGCCCTGGCGCGGGCGGCCGAGTTCCACCGCCACCGCCTGGCCCTACAGGAGGAGCAGCTGGCCCGGCTGGCCCAGGAGCTGCCCCTGCCCCAGCTGCGGGCCAGGTTCCTCTTCGACGCCGCCGTCGGGCCCGAGCAGCTCGGCGAGCTGACGGCCGACCTGACGGCCGGGGTGGAGGCCCTCGGCGAGCTCCCCCGGCGCGCCTCGCCGGGGCCGGCCGGGCCTGAACCGGCAGGGGGC
>JBJKRZ010000153.1:0-2708 GCA_046704365.1 Acidimicrobiales bacterium
CCATGGCCGTGTCGATCTTGAGCGCCCGTGGCCACCAGGCGGTGGCGTCCACCGGGCGGCGCGCCGAGGAACCGTGGCTGCGCCGTCTCGGTGCCGCCCAGGTCATCGGCCGCGACGAGATCGACGACGCCCCCGGGCGGGTGCTCGGGTCCGAGCGCTGGGCGGGGGCGGTGGACTGCGTGGGCGGTGCCACCTTGGCCCGGGTCCTGCGCAGCCTGCGCTACGGGGCGGCGGTGGCGGCCAGCGGGCTCACCGGCGGGAGCGAGCTCGAGACCACCGTGTTCCCCTTCATCACCCGCCATACGGCGCTCGTGGGGGTGGACTCGGTGCTCACGGCGCCGCAGCGCCGGCTCGAGATCTGGCAGCGCCTGGCGGCGGACCTGCGCCCCGGGGACCTCGAGGCCCACGTGGAGCGCGAGGTACCCCTCGAGGACCTCGCCGATCCCCTGTCGCGCATCCTCCAGGGCAGGGTGCGGGGCCGGGTACTGGTCGACACCAGGGCGTGATCGCGCACGCCGGGGTCCGGCGTCGGGGACGCCTCAGGGGGCGGTGGTCTGGGTCTGGGGCGCCGTCGAGGCGAACACGGGCGAGACGGTGATCGTCCCCCCGTTGCAGGCCGTGATGGACTGGGCGACCACCAGGTGCTCCACGTCGTCGGGCGGTGTCACCCACATCGAGGACGCCGGCGGGCACGAGCCGGTGCCACTGCCCACATCCGAGTACCCCAGGTTGAAGTACGCCACCGCTCCGGCGGCCAAGGTCAGCGGCGAAGGGGGGAAGTCGCTGAAGGAGTAGGAGCCGCCGCGCACCACGCTCGTCGGGAGCTGGGTCCCCCCGGCGGAGACGAGCTGCAACCCCGGATATCCCTCGAGGGCGCAGCTGCTGGTCGAGGTGTTCTTGAGCTCGACGGTGACCTCGATGGTCCCCGCCGCGCCCTGGGTCCCCACCACCGTTCCCGTGAGCCCCGTGGGCTGGCAGTGGCCCGTGGTGGAGACGCCGGTCGTGGTGGTCGAGGACGTCCCCGGCACGCTCGAGGTGGTGGGGGCGAGCGTGGTCCGGCTCGTCCTGGCCGGTGACGAGCAGCCGGCGCACAGCAGACCGGCACCCGCCGCCGAGGCGGCCAGCACTCGGTAGCCGGCTGTCCGCATTGGGTGCCGCCCGTGTCGTCGACGGAGGGGGATCAGGAGCTGAAGTCCTCCGGGCGCACCGTGTCGAGGAACTGGCGGAACTCCCCCACGAGCTCGTCGGGGTTGGCCTTCTCCCCGCCCTCCTCCTCGTCGTCGGCGGGCAACAAGATGCCCTCGGTGTCCATGAGCTCGTCGGAGACGAACAAGGGGCTCGAGGTGCGCACGGCCAGCGCCACGGCGTCCGAGGGCCGGCTCGAGACGTTGATCACCCCGTCGCCGCGGCGCAGCTGGAGCTCGGCGTAGTAGGTGGCGGCGCGCAGCTCGGTGATGACGACACGCTCCAGCTCCGCTCCCAGGGCGCTCACCACGTCGCGCAGCAGGTCGTGGGTCATGGGCCGAGGGGTGGCGACACCTTGGATGGCGAAGGCGATGGCCGTCGCCTCGGGGGCCCCGATGAAGATGGGCAGGGTTCGGCCCAGGCCCTCGGTCTCGGTCAGCAGGAGCACGGGAGTGTTCGACTGCAGGTCCACTCGCACGGCGCTGAGCCGGACTTCGACCATGCCTGCAACTTACCGCCCGTAGAGGTCGCCCACATACGCGTCGGGGTCGGCCTCCAGGGGACCAGGATCGACGGCAGCCACCGACGGCAGGTTGCGGTAGCGTCCGGCCACGTCCAGCCCGTAGCCCACCAGCAGCTCGTCGGCCGTCTCGAAGCCCACGAATCGCAGGGGCACGGGCACGATCCGCCGGGCGCGCCGGTCGAACAGGGCGCACACCTCGAGCGACGCCGGAGCGCGGTTGCGCAGCTCGCCCAGCAGGTAGGTGCAGGTCAGTCCCGTGTCGACCACGTCCTCCACCAGCACCACGTGGCGGCCGAGCACGTCTTCGTCGAGGTCCTTCAGGATCCGGACGCGGCCCGTGCCCGCCGCGTAGGCCGATATGGCGAGGAAGTCGACCTGGCAGGGAACCTCCAGGTGCCGCACCAGGTCGGCCAGGAAGAACATGCTCCCTTTGAGCACGGCCGCCAGAAGAAGGCCGCCGGGGTATGCCGCCGACAATTCAGCGCCCAGGCGCGCCGTGACCCGCGCCAGCGCGTCGACGTCGTGAACGGGACGGACGGCGGCGGCCGTCACCCTCCCAGATGGTCGCGCAGGGCCCGGGCCAACAGCACCGCCCGCAGCTCCTGGCCCAGGCGCGACAGCTCCTGCACCGTTTCGTGGGCGCGCCGGCGCGACTCGGGGTTGCGCTGCTTGAGCAAGGGGAGGACGACCTGCTCGACGAAGCCCGCCTCGCGCTCGGCGGCGTGCTTGTGGAGCCGCAGGTGCCGGGGCTCGACGCCGTAGCCGGCGAAGGCCTGAGCCAGGTGGGCCACGGCCAGGGACTCCTCGCCGTAGTAGCAGATACCGCCCACCACCCGGCCGCCGATGAGGCCGAAGGACTCCAGGGCGGCCAAGCGCTCGGGAGGGGCGCCCGAGGCCACGGCGAGCTCCTCCAGGGTCATGTCCCCCTCGGCCAGCACGCCCGGCCCGGCGGGCTCGCCGGGCTGCCCCGAGGCGCCTCGGTGCCCAGACCCCCGGGCCT
>JBJKRZ010000154.1:0-11044 GCA_046704365.1 Acidimicrobiales bacterium
CGCGATGTGGCGCTCGCCGTCAGGTAAGCAGCAGGCCCTGGGGGCAGACAGAAGTACGCATGGCGGGCTCTATGCTTGCAAAGGGCGAACAGAAGGTCAAGGGGGTCCTTGCTCGTGCTCTTTCGACGGTTGATCCGGGTCCTTGTACGGATGGTCCTCGTCGCCGCGGTCGTCGCCCTGGCCCGATCGCTCCTCGGGCGCCTTGCCGGTGAGCCCGGCGTGACGACGGCCGGATGGAGCGCCAACGGGCGAGCTGGCTCGCAGGTCCCCATGAGCTTCGACTCCTGGCCCGCCGTCCCCAAGGCCAGCTCTTCCTCGGAGGGATGAAACCGGTTCGGGTCGAGGAGAGGTCCCGCTCGAGGTGATTCGGCCGGAGCTCGGCCGGAGCTCGGCCCGGGGCTCCGAGCCCGGAGCCGGGAGCCGGGAATCGGGAGCCCGGAGCCCAAGTGGCCGTCAGCCTGAGGCGATCCGGTGGGCGTCGAGGATGCCGCCCGACGCCTGGATGAGCGCCAACGTGTCATCGGGCACGCGACGGTCCGTGGAGAGCACCATCATGGCGGTGTTGCCCGATCGAGACTGCATCACGGCCATGGAGGAGATGGAGATCTCGGCCTGGCCCAGCGCAGTACCCACCACCCCCACCATGCCGAAGCGGTCGTCGTTGCGCACGACCAGCATGTGCTCAGCGGGAGCGACCTCCATGCCCTCGTGATCGTCGACCATCACGATGCGCGGCTCTGCTCGCGGACCCGACAATGTCCCCGCCAGCGAGTGCTCCGTAGAGCGCAAGGTGAGGAGGTTCACGTGGTCGCGGGTCGTCGAAAGGCTCGACTCGCGCACCTCGAGCCCTCGCTCGTCGGCCAGCTGGGGAGCGTTCACGTACGACACGGGTTCCTCGGTGCCGGCAGCGAAGACGCCTTTGAGCACAGCCAGCGTCAAGATGGCGGTCCCGGCCCCGGCCAGCCCCCCCTGGTACTCCACCTCGAGCCGGTCGGGGATCCCGTCGTTCAGACAGGCGAAGCACCGTCCGAGCAGCTCGGCCAAGGGGAGGAAGGGCCGGACGAACTCGGAGACCTCGGTAGCGGCCACGTTGACTGCGAAAGGGACCAAATCGCCGGCCAGGGCCAGGTTCACCTGCTCGGCGATGGTGACGCCAGCCTTGTCCTGGGCCTCGTGCGTCGATGCACCCAGGTGCGGCGTGACGACCACGTTGGGGAGTTCGAAGAGCCTCGATTCAGTGCACGGCTCGGTAGAGAACACATCCAGCGCCGCCCCGCTCACCTGGCCCGTCTGCAGGGCGTCGGCCAGGGCCACCTCGTCGAGGATGCCGCCGCGCGCGGCGTTGACGATACGGATACCGGGCTTGGCCTTGGCCAGCACGTCGGCGTCGATGAGCCCAGCCGTCTCGGAGGTCTTGGGCAAGTGGATGCTCACGAAGTCCGACTCGGCCATGAGCTCCTCGAGGCTCATGAGCTCCACGCCCATCTGACGGGCCCGCTCCGGTGATACGTACGGGTCGTAGGCACAAAGACGCATGCCGAAAGCCAGCGCCCGCTGGGCGACCAGGGCCCCGATGCGCCCCAGACCCACCACCCCCAGGGTCTTGCCGTGCAGCTCGACCCCTTCCCACTTGGACCGCTCCCACTTGCCCGCCACCAGGGCGGCGTGAGCCTGCGGGACGTTGCGGGCTTGGGCCAACATCAGCGCCAGAGCGTGCTCCGCTGCCGAGAGGATGTTCGACTGCGGGGCGTTCACCACCATCACGCCGCGCCGGGTGGCGGCCTCCACGTCGACGTTGTCGAGCCCGATGCCGGCGCGCCCCACCACAACGAGGTCGGATCCGGCAGCGAGCACGGCATCGGTCACCTGGGTGGCGGAACGGACGACGAGGGCGTGAGCACCCACCACGGCCCGCTCCAGCTCCTCGGCGGAGAGCTCCAGGCGGACGTCTACCTCGTGCCCGGCGGCACGCAACAGCTCGAGCCCGCGCTCAGCCAGCTTCTCGGTGACGAGGGCGCGCGACATCAGCTGGCGCTGGCGAAGAGCTTGGTCAGTCGGGCCACGCCCTCGACCAAGGCCTCGTCCGACAGCGCGTAGGACAACCTCAGGTAACCCGGGGCCCCGAATGCCTCACCGGGCACCACGGCCACCTTCACCTGCTCGATGGCAGCATCGACGACGTCCAGGGAGCTGTGCACCACCCGCTCGCCCAGCTGCTTGCCGAAGAGGCCCTGCACGGACGGGAAAGCGTAGAACGCCCCCTCGGGCTCCACGCATGTGACTCCCGGGCACTCGTTGAGCATGCGGTACATGGTCTGGCGGCGGCGGTCGAAGACGGCACGCATCTCCTGCACCGCCTGAAGGTCGCCGCTGAGCGCAGCCAGTGCCGCCGCCTGGGCCACGTTGCCGACGTTTCCGCAGGCGTGCGACTGGAGGTTGGTTGCCGCCTGGGCCACGTCGGGCGGGGCTATCAGCCAGCCCACCCGCCAGCCCGTCATGGCATAGGTCTTGGCTACGCCGTTGATGATGATGCAGCGCTCGGCCAACTCAGGGACGAGGGCCGCTATAGAGCTGAAGTGCCGTCCTCCGTAGACGAGGTGCTCGTAGATCTCGTCGGTCACGACCCAAAGCCCCCGCTCGGCGGCCCACCGGCCGATGGCGAGAACCTCCTCGGCTGTGCACAAGGCCCCCGTGGGGTTGTTGGGCGACACGAACAGCAGGGCCTTGGTCGCCGGGGTGCGGGCGGCCTCCAGGGATTCCACCGTGAGGTGGAAGCCGGTGGCCTCCTCGGTGGCCACCGGCACGGACACTCCCCCCGCCAGCGCCACCGCTTCGGGGTAGGTCGTCCAGTACGGCGCCGGCACCAGGACCTCGTCGCCGGGGTCCAGCAGCACCTGGAACGCCTCATAGACCGCCTGCTTGGCCCCGTTGGTGACCACGACCTGGGAGGCGGCCACCTCGAGCCCCGAGTCCCGCAGTGTCTTGTCGGCCACAGCCTGCCGTAGCGCCGGCAAACCGGCGGTGCCCGTGTAGTGGTGCATCTCGGGCCTGGAGCAGGCGGCGACAGCGGCCTCCACGATGTGGGCCGGCGTGGGGAAGTCGGGCTCGCCGGCACCGAAGCCGATCACGTCCTCGCCGGCGGCGGCCATGGCCTTGGCCTTGGCGTCCACCGCCAGGGTGGCAGAGGGGTTCACCGCGGCCACCCGGCTGGACACGCGGGGGGCCCCGGAGGGGCGCGCCGGAGCGGGGGGCGATTCGCGCAGGGAGGCCATGGCTGCCATGCTTGCACACGTGACGAGCGCCCCCGATAGCCCCACAGTGCCGGACATCCGCATCCCCGAGTCGCTCAAGCCCGGCGACGGCCGCTTCGGCTGCGGGCCTTCCAAGATCCGTCCCGAGCAGGTGGCCGCCCTGACGGCCTCGAGTACCTACCTGGGAACGAGCCATCGCCAGGCCCCCGTCCGCTCCGTGGTGGCCCGGCTGCGGTCCGGGCTGCGCCAGCTGTTCTCGCTGCCCGATGGTTACGAGCTGGCTCTGGGCAACGGGGGCACCACCTCGTTCTGGGACGTGGCCGGCTTCTGCCTCGTGGAACGCAAGAGCCAGCACCTGGTTTTCGGGGAGTTCTCCTCGAAGTTCGCCCAGGCGGTGCGGGCCGCTCCCCATCTGGAGCCCCCCGAGGTGATCGAGGCCCCGGTGGGGAGCCACCCCCAGAGCAGGTGCTCGGAGGGGGTCGATCTCTACGCCCTCACCCACAACGAGACGTCCACCGGTGTGATGATGGAGGTGCGCCGGCCCGAGGGGTGCCCTGCGCCGGCCGACGGCGGGGGCATCGTGGCTGTCGATGCCACCTCGGCGGCGGGCGGCCTACGCGTGGACCCGACACAATTCGACGTCTACTACTTCTCCCCCCAGAAGTGCTTCGCCTCCGATGCCGGCCTCTGGGTGGCCGCCATGTCGCCGGCAGCCGTCGATCGGCTGGAGCGGATCACCGGGTCGGGCCGCTGGGTCCCGCCCTCGCTCGACCTGGCCGTGGCCCTGGAGAACTCCCGACTGGAGCAGACCTACAACACCCCGGCCCTCGCCACCTTGCTGATGTTCGCCGAACAGGTGGACTGGATGCTCGACGGCGGCGGCCTGGAGTGGGCGGCGGGGCGCTGTGACCGATCCGCGGAGATCCTCTACACCTGGGCCGAGCAGTCGGACTTCGCTGTGCCCTTCGTGGGCAAGCCCTCCGAGCGCAGCCACGTCGTCGGCACGATCGACTTCGTCGACGCAGTGGATGCAGCCTCTGTGGCCCGGGTGCTACGGGCCAACGGCATCGTGGACACCGAGCCATACCGCAAGCTCGGGCGCAACCAACTCCGGGTGGCGCTGTTCCCCGCCATCGAGCCCGACGACGTTGCCGCCCTGTGCGCCTGCATCAACCATGTGGTGGGTGCTCTGGCATCCTGAGGCCTCTGGACGGCGGCGATCGATCAGGTGGCGGGGCTCACCGAGCTCATGTTGAAATCGGCCACCCGCAGGGGTGGCATCGCCGTGCGGTTCATCCACTCGCCTGATTCCCGGGAGTAGGCGCGCTGGCTGGCTCCTGCCTCCGCCACCCGAGAAAGCAGCTCGACGGGGCTCTCGTTGAAGCGGAAATTGTTGACGGCGCCCACCACCTCGCCGTCCTCCACGAGGTACACGCCGTCGCGGGTCAGACCGGTGAGCAGGGCGGTGACGGGGTCCACGGTTCGGATGTACCACAAGCAGGTCAGGAGCAGGCCACGGCGCGTGCTGGCCACCAGGTCGTCGACCGACCCCGTGGCACCGGGCATCTCGAGCACGAGATTGTCGCCGGGCGGAGAGGGTCTCGTGGCCGAACGCCGGGCGCCAGCACGGTGGTAGAAGAGCCGCTCGAGGCGACCACGTTCGATCCAGGCCGTGCGCTGCACGGGCAGGCCGTTGTCGAACACCGACGTGTCAGTGCCCGAAGCGGTGGCCACCAGAAAGGGCACGCACTCGAGCCCCCGCTCCTCCGGGTCACTCCGCAGTTCGAAGGGAGCGGAGGTGATGGGCTGGCCCAGGCGGGTGACTCCTCCGGGCGCCGAGAACACGCTGCGCCCGTCCTCGGCGTCACGACCCGACAGGTCGCCGTAGAGGAAGATTATGAGGTCGGCCGTGGCGTCAGGGGGAAGGATCACCTCGTGGCGCCCGGCGGGGATCTCCACCCGTCGCTCCGCCCAACCCAGGCGACGTTCGAGCTCAGCATGCGTGGACCGCAGATCAACGTCGTCGAACCACGACGTCCCGCGCCCGGCCCAGGCCGATCGCGTCCCGTCGGAGCTGCGGGCCACGAGCTCCAAGGAGCCGGTGGGCTGCTCGTGACGAGCCCTGAGCCCGGTGGAGCTGGCCAGGTAGACCGTCTCCAGCTGGTGCACGGCGAAACCCGAGAGCACTTGGCTCCTTGCCCGGGCCCGGTCGAAGGCGTCCCCGAGACCCTCGAGCACACCCTTGAGCACCCCTAGGCCGGTGACGGCGGCAGGCTCGGTGAATCCGCTTGCGCCGGCGTCCTGGGAGCTGCGACCCCGGCCCGAGGTGCCCACCACACCGACAGAAGGCCCTGCACCCGGCATCAGCAGCTCGGAGGCGTCATCGGCGGGTGGCGCTCCGGCGGCGCTGGTCTCGGCCGCCCGAACCAGGTCGTCCACATCCGGGGCTCCGCTGCGGCTCTCAACGCCCACTGCCATCCCGCCCGGTACAGCGCGCACGCTGATGGCGGTTACGCGACGCTGACGACGCAGGCCGTTGGTCGTGGTGGTGTTGTTGGCGAAGCGGACGTCCACCTCACTGTGCTCCTCCACCACCGCCATGCAGTGGTCGCTGCGCGAGGCAGCCAGGACGCGCTCAGCGACCTCGGCGGCCGGAGGCAGGCGCCCCGTCACGGTCCCGCCCCCAGGCCGGCTTCGGCCCGGGCGTTCAGGACCGTCACGGCCCGGAACAGCGCCGCTGGGCACCCGTGGCTCACCGGCGCCACTTGGCCCGGCTGGCCCTTGCCGCAATTGAAAGCCCCGCCCAGAACGTAAGTAGCGCGCCCGCCCACTGCGTCCATGGCTCCCCAGAAGTCCGTGGTGCGCGACTGGTACGCCACGTCCTTGACCTGTCCGGCCAGCCGGCCCTTCTCGATCTTGAAGAAGCGCTGGCCGGTGAACTGGAAGTTGTGGCGCTGCATGTCGATCGACCAGCTCTTGTCGCCCACCACCAGTACGCCTCGGTCGACGTCCGAGACCAGGTCCTCGGTGCTCGGGCCCTCACCCTCGGCCGGCTGCAACGAAACGTTCGCCATCCGCTGGATGGGGATGTGAAGCGGGGAATCGGCGAAGGCGCAGCCGTTGGACCGCCCCAGGGCGTTCTCGGCAGCCATGCGCCGGTCCAACTGATAACCCACGAGTACGCCCTGTCGGACCAGGTCGAAACGCTGAGCGGCCACACCCTCGTCGTCCCAGCCCACTGTGGCCAGCCCGTGCTCAGCCGTGCGATCACCGGTGACGTGCATGATGGGCGACCCGTATTGGAGCTTCCCGAGCTTGTCGAAGGTGGCGAAGGAGGTCCCGGCGTAGGCGGCTTCGTACCCCAGCGCCCGGTCCAGCTCGGTGGCGTGGCCAATCGACTCGTGGATAGTGAGCCACAGGTTGCTGGGTTCGATGACGAGGTCGTAGCTCCCCGGTTCGACGCTGGGAGCCCTGACCTTGGCGGCCAGCCACTCGGGAAGGGCAGCCAGCTCGGCGTCCCAGTCCCAGCCGGTGCCTTGCAGGTACTCCCAACCACGGCCCACCGGTGGCGCCAAGGTACGCATGGACTCGAAGGTGCCGCTGTCGGTGTCAACGGCGTAAGCCTCGACTACGGGATGTACGCGTACGCGGCGCTGGGTCAGCCTCGAGCCCCGCAGGTCGGCGAAGAACTTGTCCTCGACCACGCACAGCACGTGGGCGTTGACGTGGTCGATACCTGGCTCTCCCATGAGCCGATCGGTCCAGTCCCCAAGGCGCGCCACCTTGTCGCCCAGGGACACCTCGGTGGGATCGATCCCGTATGCGGACACCCATCGGCCTGCGCCGGCGACCACTTCGTCGGCGAGCACGACGGGCACGGCCAAGGCGCCGGCGGTGGCCCGTGCCAATGCCACCGCCTCGTCCCCCAGGCCTGAGGCAGCGTCGACGTCCAGCTCGGCCGAGGCGGCAAAGCCCATCGAGCCCTCGTGCACGACGCGCAGCCCCAGCCCCAGCTCGACGTCGTCGACGGCGGTCTCGAGGGCGCCGTCTCGCAAGACCACCACCTGCGAACGGATGTGCTCGATGCGGGCTTCGGCGTGGGAGGCACCGAGACGTTCTGCCCGTTCCAGGGCGGCGCCGCAGAGCTCCTCCACGGGGATCCCGCCCAGCGCCCCGAGAGCGCCCCCGGAGGGCTCAGCCACCGGAGACGTCTTGCACCCTCTGCCTGCCGGCGGTGATGAAGGGCATCATCTGGCGCAGCTCGGTACCCACCTTCTCGATGGGGTGCTCAGCGCCTGCGGCCCTCAATTGGGTGAAGCGCTTGCGCCCGGAGCGATTTTCGGCGATCCACTCTTCGGCGAAGGCACCTGAGCGGATGTCCTCGAGGATGCCGCTCATGGTGGCTCGGACGTGCTCGTCGATCACCTTTGGCCCGCGGGTGAGGTCGCCATACTCGGCGGTGTCGGAGATGGAGTAGCGCATGCCGGATATACCCTGCTCGTACATGAGGTCCACGATGAGCTTGAGCTCGTGCAGACACTCGAAGTATGCCGACTCGGGCTGGTAGCCAGCTGCCACCAGCGTCTCGAACCCGGCCTGCACGAGAGCGGTCAACCCTCCGCACAGGACCACCTGCTCGCCGAAGAGGTCGGTCTCTGTCTCCTCCTCGAAGGTGGTGTCGAGCACCCCGGCCCGGGTCGCCCCGATGGCATGGGCATAGGAGAGGGCAAGCTCGTGCGCCTTCCCCGAAGCGTCCTGGGCGACGGCCACGAGCGAGGGTACTCCGCCACCCTCGGTATACGTGCGGCGCACGAGGTGTCCGGGCCCCTTGGGCGCCACCATGGCCACATCGACCCCCTGGGGAGGGACGATCTGGCCGAATCGGATGTTGAAGCCGTGGGCGAAGAACAGAGCATCACCCTGGCGCAGATTGGGGGCGATCTCCGACGAGTACACCGCTGCCTGTTCGGTATCGGGGAGGAGCAGCATGACCAAGTCCGCCTCGGCGGCGGCCTCGGCCGGGGGGACGACCCGGAGACCGGCTTCCTCGGCCTTGGTTCTCGACGAGGAGCCGGGCCGGAGCCCCACTCGCACGTCGACGCCGGACTCGGCCAGGTTGAGGGCATGAGCGTGCCCCTGTGACCCGTAGCCGATGACGGCTACTTTGCGTCCCAGGACCACCCCCGGGTCGGCGTCGGACTCGTAGTACAGCTTGGCCATGTGCACCTGCCTCGTTTCAGCCTGTCTCGTTCAGCCTGTCTCGTTGAGCCTGCGTTCGCTCAACTTCCGTCGTTCCCGACCACGGCACGCAGCCGGGCGGCGTGCCGCTCCAGCTTAGGCAGCGCCACCCGGCCCGTCCGCTGGAGCTCGACGATCCCGAAGGGCCGGATGAGGTTCTCGAAGTCGTCGACCTTGCTCGGGGGGCCGGCCAGCATGATCGTCATCGACTGGCGGCCGACATCGACGATCTTGCCTTCGAAGACCCCCACCAATTGGATGACGTCACCACGCTCGGCCGCCCCGGCCTCGACTGTGGCCAGAAGCAGCTCGCGCTCGGTCGCCTCCTCGGGGGCAAGCTCTGAGATGGTGACGACGTTGACCAGCTTGTCGAGCTGCCGGATGATCTGTTCGAGAGGGGCGGATTCCACGTCGACCACGATGGTGATGCGACTGAAGCGGTCGTCGTCGGTGGGCGCCACCGCCAACGAGAAGATGTTGAAGCCGCGACGTGAGAAGAGGCCGGCAACTCGGGCAAGTACCCCCGCCTTGTTCTCGACGGTGACGGTGACTATGTGGTGCCGCGTGGAAGCGGGCATCACCGACCTCCTTCGCCTTCGCTCGGCCCCACGATGATGTCGTCGTTGGAGGCACCGGCGGGGACCATGGGATAGACCTTCTCGAAGGCGTCAGTGCGGAAGTCGATGACCACAGGCCTGTCGTCGACACTGTTGGCTTTGTCGATGGCCGGGGCGACCTCCTCGGCCGATTCGACGCGCAACCCGACGCAACCCATGGCTTCGGCCCACTTCACGTAGTCGGGCAGGTCCGGCGATAGGTAGACCTCCGAATAACGCTCTTCGTAGAACAACTCCTGCCACTGACGCACCATCCCAAGGTAGGCGTTGTTCAAGATGGCGATCTTGACGGGGATCCGCTCGGCGGAGGCGGTCACCAGCTCTTGAGCCGTCATCTGGAAGCAGCCGTCGCCGTCGATGGCCCACACCATCTTGTCGGGACGGCCGACCTTGGCCCCGATGGCGGCGGGCACGGCGAAGCCCATGGTGCCGGCACCTCCCGAATTGACCCAGGTGTAGGGATGCTCGAAGCGCCAGTACTGCGATGCCCACATCTGGTGCTGGCCGACACCGGCCACCACGATGGTGTCGTCAGGCGTGGCGTCGCGTAGAGCCTCCACGACGTATTGCGGCTTGAGGGCTCCCCCGTCCTCCTGGTGGTAGGTGAGCGGAAAGCGAGCCTGCCATTGGCGGATCTGGTCGATCCATGGCCCCAGATCGGGGCGATGGCCAGCCGCCGACCCCGGCTCGGCGACTCCCTCGGCGTTGAGCCCGGCCACGGAAAGGGCCTGGAGCAACGCCTCGATGACCACCCGACAGTCACCGGCGACGGCCACATCCGCCCGCCGCACCTTGCCGAGCTCGGCGGGGTCGATGTCGACGTGGACGACCTTGGCATCGGGCGCGAAGGCGCTCACCTTGCCGGTGACCCGGTCGTCGAAACGGCTGCCCAAAGCGAGCAACAGGTCGGCGCGCTGCATGGCGGTGACCGCCGTGTAGTTCCCATGCATGCCCGGCATGCCCAGGCACAGGGGGTGGGAGTCCGGGAAGGCCCCACGAGCCATCAAGGTGGTGACCACCGGGATGCCGGTCCGCTCGGCGAGGGCCAGCAGGGCTTGGGACCCGCGGGCCTTGAGGATGCCGCCGCCGGCGTAGATGACGGGGCGTTGCGCCTGAAGGACGAGCTCAACAGCGGAGCGGACCGCCGCGGGGTCGCCTTCGGTGCGCGGCCGGTAGCCGGGGAGGTCCAACTCCTCGACCGAGCTCGGCCAGTACCACTCCATCTGGCTGTTGGACACATCCTTGGGCACGTCGATGAGGACAGGCCCGGGCCTCCCCGTGGTGGCCACGTAGAAGGCCTCCGACACCGTTCGAGGTATGTCCTGGGCGTCGGTCACCAGCCAGTTGTGCTTCGTGATGTCCATCGTCACACCGGTGATAGGGCACTCCTGGAAGGCGTCGGTGCCGATGGAGGTGGTGGGCACCTGCCCGGTGATCACCACCACAGGCACAGAATCCATGGCGGCGTCGGCCAGCGGGGTGACGATGTTGGTGGCCCCTGGGCCGCTCGTGACCATTGCCACGCCGGGCCGGCCCGTGACGTGCGCATACCCCTCGGCGGCATGCCCGGCCCCCTGTTCGTGGCGGACGAGGATGTGGCGGATCGTCGAGTCGAGGATGGGATCGTACGCCGGCAGGATGGCCCCGCCGGGCAGGCCGAAGACCACCTCGACTCCCTGCATCTCGAGGCTCTTGATCAATGCCTGTGCTCCGGTGAGTCGCATGGGTCCTCGCTGTCGTGGGTGGCTGGGATTTGAGGGCTTCACGTCGGGGATGCGCCGACTGGGCCCGGAATTGAAACGACCTCCCGTCTGGGAGGTCGAGGGCGCACGCAACCGCGAAGCGGTGCGGTGCGCTCAGGTCAGGACTACGGGGCGGTAGAGGGTGGGCGGGCGCATGGTCGCTCCAGTGTGCCACGGGGACGGCCAGGGAGCAAGG
>JBJKRZ010000155.1:0-7260 GCA_046704365.1 Acidimicrobiales bacterium
CGAGAGCACCGAGCGCTTCGGCGCCCGGCCGATGCCCTCGGCCGCCCGGCGCAGCACCTCGGCGTCCGTGGGCTCCGAGGTGCCACCCGGCCACTGCCGTTCGAAGGTGGGGCCGCCGTCGAGGGCGGCGCCGATCACGACGCGCTCGACGTCGACCACGCGGCGCACGTGGTCCACCAGGACGTCGAGGATCTGCGGCTCCGACAGCGGCGCACTCACGCTGAGCGCCGCCTCCATCAGCGCCTGCAGGCGCCCGGCGTGGTGGGTGGCAGCCTCCTCGGCGGCGCGGATCTGGCGCCACGAGAGCACCCGTTCGACGGCCACGCCCACCCGGTTGGCCAGTCCTTCGGCCGTCTCCAGGTCCGAGCGCCGGTAGCCCCGTCGTCCCTTCTCGGTCACGAAGGTGAGGGCCCCGACGGTCAGTCCCCTGATGCGCACCGGGACCACGAGCATGGACTCGACGCCGGCCTCGGGCACGCTGTCGGTGGCTTCCTCGGGCGTTGCCGGCTGCCCGCCGTGGGGAGCACCCCGGCCCGAGGGCATGACCACGCGGGGCCGGCCGGTGGCGATGGCCTGGTGCACCAGACGCTCGCCCTGAGGGTGGCGGTGGGCCTTCGTGCCCGGCTTCCCTTTGCCGCCCCGCTTGGCACCGGCGCCGCTGCTCGAGCGTTGGCACACGCGCTCGATCTGGCCGCCCTGGTCGACGAGGTCGACGCAGAACCAGTCGGCGAAGGCAGGGACCACGATCTGGGCCAGGGCGTCGAATGCCTCCTCGTAGTCGTCGAGTGCCCGCGACAGCACGAGGCCCGCTCCCGAGAGCATCCCCAGGTGCAGCCGGGCGTGCTCGGCCCCCAGGCGGTAGCGCCGCTCGGCGTCGACCAGGCGGGCGTGCCCGATCGACGCTGCGCAGCGCCAGGCGGCGATCTCGAGAAGGCGCAGGTGCTTGGCCTCGAACTCGCGCTCCTCGGCGCTGGCGGCGACGAGAACGCCCATCACCTGCCCGTCGGCTCGAAGTGGCGCCGCCATCAGCGACGAGAGGGAAGGGGCGAGGCCTCCTCGCTGGTGCGCGGTCAGTTGTTCGAAGACGGCCGGTCGGCCGCTTTGGGCGACGCCGCCCACGGCCCCGGCGCCCCATTCGACCTCGGTGCCGACCGCCACGACGTCCGCCTTGCCCTGGGTCGCCGTGGCGCCGAGCGTCCTGGCCTCGTCGTCGGCACGGAACAGGGCGACCACGTCGGCGCCCGTGGCCAGGCGCACGCGGGCCAGCACCTCTCGCAGGAGCCGGTCGGTCGGGAGATCGGACAGCGCCGGGTCGGCCAGCGCGTCCACGAGCCGTTCGCTCGGTGCTGCCGCCGGGGCCCGTCCGGCTCCACCCTCCGCCCTCCATCGAGAGACCGACCACATGACCACGATCGCCCCGTAGGCGCCGGCGATGGCGCCCACCGCCACCCCTGACCACCACAGGGCGGCGGCCAGCCCGACGGCGGCCGCTGCCAGCGTGATCCCGGCCAGGCGAGCGGCGACCGCCTTGGGGAGCGAGAAGCGATCGGACTTCACCGGTGCGGTGGCGCCTCTTCGCGAATGCCTCGGCCTTCGAGAACCCCGCTCGCTGCGGGGCGCACCCTCCGCCGGGGCTTCGGGCGCCGAGGGCCTCTCCGACGAGGTTCGCCGGGCGAGGGCCGAGGCGGCGCCGTCCTCGTCGCCACCAATTCGGCGACCGGTGGAACCCTGCCCGCCTCCCCGGCGACGACTCTTCATCTCGTCACGAAAAGACTAGGACCCCGGACCCATCGAGAGGTGGGTGGGCGCTACTCCGGCTTGCGTTGCCCCCCTCACCAGGGCCGGTTGGCCACTGCAAGTGACGAACCGGGGTTGCGTCCCGAGCCCAGCGACGAGGCCGCCACATGCTCGAAGCGGGAAGGACGTACGTCACATTCTCGCAGTTGGTCAGGAGTTGACCTTTCCGTGGCAGACAGTTGACCCCATTAAGCCACGCTTTGTGGTCGAAGCAGTTCGCAGCAGGGTCACGACGGGGGGAGTGGGCGGCACCGTGGCGGCGCTCGGGATACGGACGCGCTGCGGTAGGAGGAGAGGACGGCTCGGTGAGACGGCACGGCGATGGTGTGGTGAGGCGGTTCCAGCGGCTCGGCCTGGCGGGTTGGGCGCGCTCCGTTCGCAGCCGAGGCGAAGGTGCGCCCCGGCGCGCCCGGCGACTGGCCAACGGTCCCCTGGCGGGGGTGGCTGCCCTGGGGCTGCTCTCCGGCACCCTCGCCCTCGTCAGCGGGGCGGCGCAGGCTGCCACCTGTCCCCTGCCGGGGTCGGAGGTTGTCGGAAACTTCGAGATCGACGGGAACATCGCCGTCGACTGCCCTCCCAACATCGACTGGAACAGCCCTTCGGTGGCACCGCAACCGGCTGTCGCCGACCCCATCGGCGCCGCCGACACGTCGGTCTTCAGCGGCGGGTCGGAGCTCGATACGCCGACTAGCGGGCCGCACGAGTGGCAACTGGGCGGCAACTTCGGGGGTAGCGGAGCCAAGTACGACATCGGCTACGTCTTCCAGTACAGCCAGGTCTACAACAACCAGGATCTGGCGTACTTCGGCTTCGAGCGCGCCGGCAGCAACGGCACCACCTACTTCGGCATCGAGCTCAATCAGCTGCCCGATATCACCAACAGCAATGGTGTCCAGGTCCCGCAGCGCAGCAATGGCGACCTGCTGATCGTCGTGACCCAACAGGGCAACGGCGTCTTCAGTATCAGTGACACCGTCTACCAGTATTCGGGTGGTGCCTATGCGCCCTGTCCCGGCTGCAACCCACCTGGTGCCATCACCGGGGCCGTGAACACGAGCCCCATAGCACCCCTCGACGCTGCTGACCCCATCGCCGTGGCCAACGGCGGGACGATCCCGGCCAATCAGTTCGCTGAGCTCGGCTTCAACCTGAGCGCTCTCAACGGGGCTGGTACCTGCGCCACGCCGGCTTTCACCACGTTCAACGCCTTCTCGCTTGCATCGAACTCCACGAGCGCCGAGATGAAGGACTACATCCAGCCGCAGACCATCAACATCCCATCCACGTGCGCTGCGCTCAAGATCCTCAAAGAAAATGCCAACGGCCAGCCCGTCCCCGGCGCTACCTTCACGATCACACCCGACCCGATCGTCGGTTCGGTGGCGCCCTCGCTGACCGTGACAGATGGCGGTGCCAACGATCCGGACGGGACCGCGAACGGCATCATCTACTTCAGCCAGGCCAAACCGGGTGTGACCTACACGGTGACGGAGACGGCCGCCCCCACCGGCTACCTGCTGCCCAGTACGGTTGCTCAGACAAAGCTGGCGCCAGGGTCTCAGACGACCACGTTCACGTTCATTGATCCCCTGGGGCAGGCCTCGTGGCTCAAGGTCGACGGAGGAGCACACGGCGCCGGTACGACACCTCTGTGCGGGGCGACCTTCACCCTCACCGCCACCGCCGGACCGGCCGCCACGATCCTGACGACCCCCCTCACGGTGACCGACAACTGCGGCCAGCCCGCTTACGTTGGGCTCGACACCGATGCGCGAGCCGGGTACTTCACCGTGAAGAACCTCTACGCCGGCACGTATCAGCTGGCCGAGACCACCCCACCCACCGGCTACACCGCCAGCACCGCGACCCCGTCGTTCACCATCGACCAGACTCACCAATCCATCGATCTGACGAGCACACCGTTCGTGGACGACCGGATTCTGAGCCAGCTGTTCGTGCAGAAGACCGACAGCAGCGGCACCCCGCTCACGGGGGCAAGCTTCGACCTCTACCAGGAGAAGACCGTCGGGACCGAGGATCCCGCGACCGACACCAACATCGGCTCGTGCACGACGACGGGCGCATCCGGCGAGTGTTCCATCGGGAGTCTCGACTTCGGCACCTACTACTGGAAGGAGACCGCTGCTCCTCCCGGTTACAACTTGCCGGCCACGACGCTGAGCTCGCCTATCACGATTGACGCGGCCAACGCCGGCACGACCCTGACGGTGACCAAGTTCCAGGACCCGCAGATCCTGAGCGAGATCGACGTGACCAAGGTCGACGCTTCCACGGGCGCCGACCTGGCCGGTGCCGTCTTCGGCTTGCGCACCACAGCACTGGGCGCCGACATCACAACGTGCACCACACCGGCCAACGGTTTGTGCAAGTTCACCGGTCTGGCCTTTGGCACCTACTACGTGGTCGAAGAGACAGCGCCTCCGGGCTATTCGCTCCCGGCCACCACCACCTTCGGGCCCTACACGTTCAGCGCGGCCAACGCCGGCACGACCGTGTCGTTCACCGTCAAGGACCCGCAGGGCCTGAGTGAGATCGACGTGACCAAGACGGACGCCACCACGGGTGCCGATTTGGCCGGTGCCGTCTTCGGCTTGCGCAACACGGCGGGGGGCGCCGACATCGCGAATTGCACGACAGCGGCGAACGGCGTGTGCAAGTTCACAGCGCTTGGCTTCGGCACCTACTACGTGGTCGAGGAGACGCCTCCCACCGGATACTCCCTCCCCGCCACCACCACCTTCGGTCCCTTCGTCATCAACGCCCCGACGACGGTCAAGGTGCCCGTGCAAGACCCGCAGATCCTGAGCGAGATCGACGTGACCAAGACCGACGCCACCACGGGTGCCGATCTGGCCGGTGCCGTCTTCGGCTTGCGCAACACGGCAGCGGGCGCCGACATCACGACGTGCACGACACCGGCCAATGGTCTGTGCAAGTTCACGGGCCTGGTATTCGGCACCTACTACGTGGTCGAGGAGACGCCTCCCACCGGATACTCCCTCCCCGCCACCACCACCTTCGGTCCCTACACGTTCGACGCAGCCAACGCCGGAACGACCGTGTCGTTCACCGTCAAGGACCCAGAGGGCCTGAGTGAGATCGACGTGACTAAGGTCGACGCTTCTACGGGGGCCGACCTGGCCGGTGCCGTCTTCGGCTTGCGCAACACGGCGGGGGGCGCCGACATCACCAAGTGCACGACGCCGGTAGGCGGCGTGTGCAAGTTCACCGGACTGGCCTTCGGCACCTACTTCGTGGTCGAGGAGACGCCGCCGCCCGGCTACTCGTTGCCCACCACCACGACCTTCGGCCCCTACACGTTCGACGCCAAGAACGCAGGGACCACGGTGGCAGTTACCGTCCGGGACACAGCCATACCGCCTCCGCCCCCCCCGGGCCCGGTCAAGGCCGACCCGAGCATCACGACGGTGGCTATCCCGAACACGGGCGTGGCAGGGGTGGCCCTGTCCAACGTGGGTGACACGGCGACCCTGCACAACGTGTCCGCCAACGGCATCACCGGCTCGGTGACCTTCACCCTGTACTCTGACAGCGCCTGCACGGTGCCCGTTCCCGGCATGTCGGGCTCGGGCGCCATCTCCACCAGCGGGGGGACGTCCACGGCCAGCTGGTCGGCGAGCACTTGGGCGCCGCCAGCACCGGGCGTCTACTACTGGCTCGCCTCCTACCCAGGCGACGCCAACAACAGCGGGTTCACCACCAACTGCGGTGACCCCGGCGAGGAGTTCACGGCCACGCCGCCTCCCACCACGGCGGCGTCGCCCTACCTCTCGGGATCGAAGACCTCGTCGCCGCCCACCGGCTCGACGGTGTCACCCGGGCAGACGGTGACCTACGGCCTGCTGCTGACCAACGTGGGTAGCGCCGTGGCTTCGGCCATCACCGAGACCGACACCGTGCCCGCCGGCACCACTTACGTGGCGGGCTCGGCCACCTGCGGCGGGGTGCCCACCTGCACGGTCACGGTGGTGAACGGGCTCATCACCTGGGCTGGCATCGTGGTGCCCGCCTTCAGTGGCGGGTCGGCGGGGACGGTGTCGCTCAGCTTCCAGGTGACGGTCGACTCGAACGACACCGACACCCAGGTGATCCCCAACCACGCCCTGTTCACCAACGCCAACACGCCGGGATGCACGGACCCCACCTGTCCCACCAACACGGTCACCCTGACCGTGTCGGCGCCCGTGGTGGTCACCCAGCCGGCGAGCAACCCCAAGCCCATCACGGCGGCCACCACGGTCCACACCGGCAAGCCCTGGGCCGGCTCGCGTCCGCTCGAGCTGCTCGTGGGGCTCATGGGCATGGCCCTCGTCGCCCTGGGGCTCCTGCGCCGCCGGCAGTACCGGACGAGGAAGGCGGGCTCGAGCTCCTGAGGTCGCAGACGGCCCCCACCGAGCCGGCAGCCGGGCTCGGTGGGGGCTCTCTGAGCCGTTGACGTCCACCACGGGCAAGGGCCCGAGCGTCGGCGACAGGAGGCGTTCGGCGCTGGCACCTGCCGAGAGTCGCCTGCCCGTGGTGGCAGGGTCACACCCCGAACCTACGATGTGAGCATGCGAGCTCTGGTCCTCGACATGGACGATCGCACTATCGCCGAACGCCACCGTCTCGGCCGGGATAAGAGGGACGAGATGTGGAAGGGCGTGCTGCACGTGGTTCCCCCCGCCAGCACCCGGCACCAAAAGCTCGAGACCAGGCTGGCCGCCGCCTTGTTGCCTGCCGCCGATGCCCGCCAGCTCGAACTCCAGGTCGAGACGGGCGTATTCGCTTCTGACGACGACTACCGGGTCCCCGACATCGTGTTGTTCGACGAGGCCGCCGGAAGTGAACGCGGCGTGAACGGGCCGCCATTGCTCGTCGTCGAGATCCGATCACCGCACGACGAGACTGACGACAAGGTGCCGTGGTACCTGGCCCGCGGTGCCGGTGCCGTGCTCGTCGTCGACCGGGACTCGTTGGAGCTGGAGCTCTTCGACAACACAGGGCGCCGCGCATCGGGTTCTGACGGCTCGCTCCGTCTCGACGCTCTCGGCATCGAGATCTCGGTCGAGGGCGGGAGCCTCAGGGTCGACGGCAGGTCGCTGGACATCTGACGCCCTCACCGCCCTCTGGCGGCGTGCCGGTTGAGTGTCACACCCTCCTGCGATCATGGCCCCATGTCCAGAGCGGTCCTGCGAGGCACCATCGCCGAGCTGCGTCAGCTGCTGGCGGGTGCCGACCCCGAGCGGGTGACCTCGAACGAGGCGGCCGAGCTGGTCGAGCTCTTCGTCGAGGTCGAGCGTCTCGGGGCGGCGGGCAAGCTCCTCTACGCCGCTCGGGCCTCGTCCTCGTCGGCGGTGACCGACGCCGGGTTCTCGAACGCGGCGTTCTGGCTGTCGTCGATCGCCAAGAGCTCGATCGGCGAGGCCGTCTCTGCCCTTGAGA
>JBJKRZ010000156.1:0-6314 GCA_046704365.1 Acidimicrobiales bacterium
TGAAGCGGTGGATGCCGGGGTGTCGCCCAGCTACCGGAGCCAGTGTCGCCCAGGTGCCGGAGCCGCGTCCGGAAAGTGTCGTGTACGTACCGGAGCCAGTGTGTAGCCCACCTACCGGAACTTCACACCGTTGTTGGCCACCTCTGACCGCTCTTCTCGCGTCCTGCCGCGTCCTTTCCGCGTCCTGCGAGGTCGGCCGGGAAACGTTCTCCCAGGTCAGGGCGCTACTCGTTAGTGGAGGTGGCGGGAATCGAACCCGCGTCCTCCGGCTTCTCAACGGGCCTTCTCCGAGCGCAGCCGGCAGCTCAGTCTCGGGACCAGCGGCGCCGCCGGCGGTCTCGCAGGTCCCCAGCCGACCTTTGTTGTCCCCGGGGACCGGCCGACCAAGCCTCCCGGGTGAGCCCTACTAGATGACGCCCGTGACCGGCCCGCAGGGCTGAAACCGGACGGACGGGCTACTTGTTAAGCAGCCAGCGCGAGCTGAGGCTCGGCGTTTGTGTTTGTTCCCGGCTCTTTAACGTGGCTCCGGGGACCACGGCTCGCTTCTCCCGCATCGACGACCGGAGTCGAAACCGATCACCCCCTTGGGTCGAGCCCCATCCTACCGTGTCTCACTCCAGCTCCCTCCGGCTGCCCCTGGGCAGCGCCCGCCCGCCGGCTCGCGCCGCCTCCCGGGCCGCTTCGCGTTCGGCGTCCCGGGTGGCGATGGCGTGGCGCTTGTCGTAGAGCCGCCGGCCCCTGGCCAGGGCCAGCTCCACCTTGGCCTTGCCCTCCTTGAAGTAGACCGACAGCGGGACCAGGGTCAGCGACTGCTGCTGGGTCCGGCCGTAGAGCTCGTCGATCTGCTCCCGGTGCAGGAGGAGCTTGCGGGGGCGGTCGGGGTCGTGGGCGCCGAACCCGCTGGCGTGCTCGTAGGGGGGGATGTGCACCCCGAGGAGCCACGCCTCCCCCCGCTCGACCCGGGCGTAGGCGTCCTGAAGCGAGACCCGCCCGGCGCGCAGCGATTTCACCTCGCTGCCCACCAGGGCGAGGCCGCATTCGTAGGTCTCGAGGATGTCGTAGTCGTGGCGGGCCCGGCGGTTGCGCGCCACCTGGCGGTAGCGCCCGTCATCGGCTTCCTTCGGCCGCGGAGCCCGCCGACCCGGTCCCTTGGCCATCGGGCCGAGGGTAGCGGCAGGACGGCGGGTACCCTCGGTGCCCGTGCTGAGGCTCCCCGCCGAGATCCACGCCCAGATGGTGGCCCACTGCCTGGGCGGCCTCCCGGAGGAGGCGTGCGGGCTGCTGGCGGGGGAGCCCGGGGGAGACACCGTGCTCCGGTGCTACCCGACCCGCAACGCCGCCGCCTCGGCCAAGCTCTACACCGTCGACCCCAAGGACCACCTGCGCGCCGACCGGGACGCCGAGTCGGCAGGGCTGCAGATCGTGGGCGTGTTCCACTCCCACACCCACACCGACCCCTATCCCTCGCCCACCGACGTCGCCCAGGCCCCCGACCCCGACTGGCACTACGTGATCGTGTCGCTGCGCCTGGGCGTGCCCTCGGTCCGCTCCTACCGGATCGTGGGAGGCACGGTCACCGAGGAGCCGCTGCTCGAGGCGCAGGGTCCCTCAGACAGGGGCGCCGCTCACGGCCGGTAGAATATTGACCATATCCGTCAACATTCGGGGTGCCCCCGGTTCGGCGCCGTCGGCGCCGTGAGCCCGGAGGCCTGCGAGGCGAGGGCGGCCAGGGACGAGGGAGGACCACCACATTGCCCATCGAAGTGCGACTACCCACCGTCCTGCGCACCCACGCCCAGGGCCGTACCAGCGTGGACGTCCCCGCCGGGACCGTCGGAGAGGTGCTGCGAACGCTGGTCGCCCAGTACCCGGGAATGGCGAGCCAGGTGCTCACCGACGACGGTTCCCTGCACCGGTTCGTGAACGTCTACGTGGACGACGACGACGTCCGTTACCTCCAAGGCCTGGAGACCAAGGTCCCTGAGGGGGCCACCGTGTCCATCCTCCCGGCCGTGGCCGGCGGCTGAAGCGCCAGCCGGCCGGAGCTGACGGGACAGAGCGCCACACGTCGCAATAGGAGAGGCAGGGATCGCCCCATGGCCGTCGCCCAGAGCGTCCTCGACCTGATCGGCAACACGCCCATGGTCGACGTGAGCTCGCTCAGCCCCAACCCCGACGTCCGTATCGTGGTGAAGCTCGAGGGGCAGAACCCCGGCGGCTCGGTCAAGGACCGCATCGCCCTGGCCATGGTGGAGGCCGCCGAAAAGGAAGGCCACCTCGACCCCGGCACCGTGCTCCTCGAGCCGTCGTCGGGCAACACCGGCATCGGCATGGCCATGGTGGCTCGTCTCAAGGGTTACCACCTGAAGGTCGTGCTGCCGGCCAACGTCTCGGTGGAACGGCGACAGCTCCTCGACGTGTGGGGGGCCGAGATCATCGAGTCCCCGGGCTCGGAGGGGTCCAACGGCGCCGTGCGCATGGCCGTGCGCATCGCCGCCGAGCATCCCGACTGGGTGTTCCTGTACCAGTACGCCAACCACGCCAATCCCCGGGCCCACTACGAGGGCACCGGCCCCGAGATCTGGCGCGACTGTCCCGACGTGACGCACTTCGTGGCCGGCCTGGGCACCTCGGGGACCCTCCTCGGGGTGGGCCGGTACCTGAAGGAGCAGAACCCCGATGTCGAGGTGTGGGCGGTGGAGCCGCCGGCGGGGGAGCTGGTGGACGGCCTGCGCAGCTTGGACGAGGGCTACATCCCGCCCATCTTCACCGAGCTGGGCGGGGCCGAGCTCCTCGATCGCAAGACCGTCGTGGGACCCCGTCTGTCCATCGAGTGGACACGGCGTCTGGGCGAGGCGGGCATCTTCGCCGGCATCTCGTCAGGCGCCGCCATGGCCGGGGCCGCCAAGTGCGCCCAGCAGATCGACCGGGGGGTGATCGTGGTGGTCTCCGCCGACGGCGGCTGGAAGTACCTGTCCACGGGCGCGTGGACCGACGACATCGACGCCGTCACCGAGCGGGCCCGGCACACCATCTACTTCTGAGGGCCCGTCCCGCCGGGAACCGGCCGCCCGGCACGAACGCCCTGGCTATGGTGCACCCATGGCCGACTTTCTCACCGACGTGCAGACGCTGCGAGCCAACGCCCGGGCCCACATGGACCTGGGCCCCATCACCGAGGCCTACGGTGCCGATCGGCCCCGGGTGATCAGTGTGCTCAACGAGGTGCTGGCCACCGAGCTCGTGTGCGTGCTCCGCTACAAGCGGCACTACTACATGGCCAAGGGCATCGACGCCGGTCCTGTGGCCGCCGAATTCCTCCAGCACGCCAACGACGAGCAGGGCCATGCCGACGAGGTGGCTGCCCGGATCGTGCAGCTCCAGGGCGAGCCCGACTTCAACCCCTCCACCCTCGTCGCCCGGAGCCACGCCGAGTACGACGCCAGCGAGGAGCTCGCCGACATGATCCGCGAGGACCTCGTGGCTGAGCGGGTGGCCATCGCCTCCTACCAGGAGATCGTCCGCTGGCTGGGTGACAAGGACCCCACCACACGGCGCATGGTGGAGGGGATCCTGGCGGTGGAGGAGGAGCACGCCGACGACCTGCTCACCCTGTTGAGCGGCATGGGCGAGACGACCGCCAGGGCCTGAGCGACCCCTCCACCGGCTCCTCCGTCCCGCCCGGCCCACCACCAGCCCCGACGACATCCTCGTGCCCCGCCGTCGACGCGTCGAGGTCCGGGCGTTGCCCGAGCACCTCCTGCGCAGCGAGTCCTGGAACGGCTTGCGGCCTGGCGACCCGGTGGAGATCGTCGGGCCACCTGTTCGCGGCGCCTCCTGGCGGTTCCAGGCGTACGTGCGCAACACCCGCAACGGCGCCGAATCGGTGGAGGTGGTGGGCGGTCCGCCCGGTGAGCACCACGTGCGCTCCTTCCTTCCCGACCAGGTGTTCCCCCTGGGAGGGCGGCGCCGGGGGATGCCTTCGCTGGCCGAGGCGCCCCAGCTGCCGCTGCAGTGAGCCCGCTGTGGGAGTCGTGGCCCCTGGTGGCGACCACCGTCCGGGCGGGGGCCGCCGTGGCCTAGCCTGCACGGGGTGGACGAGCGGCCCATCGGCATGTTCGACAGCGGTTTCGGCGGCCTCACCGTGGCCCGGGCCCTCATCGACCTCACTCCCCACGAGGACGTCGTCTACGTCGGCGACACGGGGCGCTATCCGTACGGGCCGAGGGACCTGAGCGAGGTCCGGGCCTTCGCCGTCCAGATCTCGCGGTGGCTGGTGGACGAGCACGACGTGAAGCTCGTCGTGGTGGCCTGCAACACGGCGTCGGCGGCCGCCCTCGACGTGTTGCGCTGCCTCGTCCCGGTGCCTGTGGTGGGTGTCATCGACCCCGGCGCCCGAGCGGCGGCCAAGGCCACCCGCAACCGCCGGGTGGGCGTGATCGGCACCGTTGGCACCGTCTCCTCAGGGGCCTACCAACAGGCCATCGCCGCCCTTCCGGTCCCCGTGGAGCTGGTGTGCGCTGCCTGTCCCGGCTTCGTCGAGTTCGTCGAGCGCGGCGACACGACCTCTGACCAGGTCACGGTCCTGGCCGAGCGCCTGCTGGCACCCCTGCGCGAGAAGGACATCGACACCTTGTTGCTGGGCTGCACGCACTATCCGTTCCTGGCCCGGACTATCGCCGATGTCGTCGGCCGCGACGTGGTTCTCGTCTCCTCGGCCGACGAGACCGCTTTCGAGGTGCGCGACATCCTGGCCCACCGGCGCCTGGCGCGCCTGCACGGTCCGGGGTCGCTGCGGTTCTTCTCCTCGGGCGACGTGGAGTGGTTCCGGGCCGTGGGTGGGCGGCTCTTCGGCGAGGAGCTGGGCGAGGTGGGCCAGGTGGCCTGGCCCGACCCGCCGCAGGTGGACGGCCGTTTGGCCCCGCACCTCGATCACGGCGCGCTGAGCGGATGAGCCGCCGCCAGGCCTGCTCTGCGCCGGCGGGCCACGGCTCTCGGTGAGCCCGCTCACGCTCACCGTCCTCGGCTGCGACGGCAGCCATGCCGGGCCCGGGGGCGCCGGCAGCGGTTACCTGGTGCGCGACTGGGGCCTGGGCACCGCCATCTGGCTCGACGCCGGACCCGGCACCTTCGCCTCGCTCCAGCGCTTCGCCGACCCGCTGTCTCTGAGCGCCGTCGTGCTCAGCCACCAGCACGGCGACCACTGGCTCGACATCGAGGGGTTCGCCACCGCCGCCCGCTGGACCCTCGGCTTCGACCGGGACCCCATCTTGGTGCTGGCCGCCCCCGGTATCGCGCCTCGTCTGGGCCAGGACGTCGACGGCATCTTCGACTGGGTGGAGGTGGGCGACGGATCGGAGGCGGAGGTGGCGGGACTGCGCCTGCGTTTCTCGCGCACGGACCACCCGCCGATCACCCTGGGTGTGCGCATCGAGGGGCCTTCAGGGGTGCTGGGCTACTCTGCCGACTCGGGGCCGGCGTGGTCGCTCGAGGCGCTCGGCGCCGGCCTCGACCTCGTGCTGTGCGAGGCCACCTACACACGGCAATTCGAGTCCGAGGGGAGCATCCACATGAGCGGGCGGCAAGCCGGCCGGTCGGCCCAGCAGGCCAGGGCTCGTCGCCTGGTCGTCACCCACCGCTGGCCCATGCTCCCCGCCGCCGCCGTGCTGGCCGAGGCGGCCGACGCCTTCGGCGGCCGGGTTGACGCGGCGGAGATCGGCCTGGGGTTCTCGCTGTGAGCCAAGCCGCCGCCGATTCCCGCCAGCTCCGGCCCGACGGGCGCCAAGTCGACCAGCTGCGACCCGTGGCCTTCGAGCGCGACTTCACCGAATTCGCCGCCGGGTCGGTGCTGGTCTCCATGGGCCGCACCAAGGTGCTGTGCACGGCCTCGGTGGAGGAGCGCGTCCCGCCCTGGTTGCGGGGGGGCGGAAAAGGGTGGGTCACGGCTGAGTACTCGCTCTTGCCCGGCTCCTCGGCCGAGCGGGTGGGCCGCGAGGCGGCCAAGGGCCGGCAGTCGGGGCGCACCCAGGAGATCCAGCGCCTCATCGGCCGCTCACTGCGCGCCGTGACCGACCTGGTGTCCATGGGGGAGATGCAGGTCACCGTGGACTGCGACGTGCTCCAAGCAGACGGCGGCACCCGGACAGCCTCCATCTGCGGCGCCTACGTGGCCCTGCACGACTGCTTCACCAGGCTGGCCCACAAGGGCCAGCTGCGCTCGCACCCGCTCACCGACGCATGCGCGGCGGTGTCGGTCGGCGTGGTGGATGCCGTGTGCATGCTCGACCTCGACTACGCGGAGGACTTCCGGGCCG
>JBJKRZ010000157.1:0-10532 GCA_046704365.1 Acidimicrobiales bacterium
GACTCCCACCGCTGCACCCGCCCGGGCGAACTCCACGGCGATGGCCCGTCCCAGGCCGGTGCCGCCGCCGGTGACCATGACGGTGCAGCCGGCGAAGGTGTCGGCCGCCAGCATGGGCCGGCCGGCGGCAGGAGGCTCGGGCAGGGGCACCCGCTGGCTACTTGCCCTCGAAGGCCACAGGCTTCTTCGCCGCCTTGGCGGCGTAGCCGGCCGGCATGTCCTCGGACACGAACTCGATGGCAGCGCTCATGGCCTCGAACCGAAGCGACTCGGGCAGGCCTCGGTAGGTGAAGTGGTCGATGGTGCGCTTGATGCTCTGGACGGCCAGTGGGGCGTTGGCGGCGATCTCCCCGGCCAGGCCCATGGCGGCGCCCCGTAGCTCCCCTGGTGCGGTCACCTGCTGGACCAGTCCCAGGCGCTCGGCCGTGGCGGCGTCGATGCGCCGCCCGGTCATGGCGAGCAGCTTGGCCCATCCGGCGCCCAGCTCGTGGGCCAGGCGCAGGTCGCCACCCCCGTCGATGCCCACCCCCACCTGGGCCTCGGGCAGGGCGAAGACGGCGTCGTCGGCAGCCAGGCGGATGTCGGCCATGAGCACGAGCTCGAAGCCGAACCCCAGGCAGTACCCCTGCACGGCGGCCACGACGGGCTGGGGGAGCTCGGCGAAGGCCCGGAACTGGTCGTGGGCCCAGCGGATGCCTTCGTAGTAATTGCGCGCCTTCTCGGCCGGCGAGCGGCCCGTGACCCGGTCCTCGGGCATGCCCAGATCGATGCCGGCGCAGAACGCCCGCCCCTCGCCCCGCAGAGCGACAACCCGCACGCCCTCGTCGAAGCGGATCTGGTTGGCCCGCGCCCCGAGCTGCCGGGTGGCCTCCCAGCTCCAGGCGTTGAGCTTCCCGGGGTTGTCCAAGGTGAGCACGGCCACGGGGCCTTCCACCTCCAGGCGCAGCATCCAGTCCTTCTCGGCCACCACGGGCGACGTGGAAAAGGGCACGGCGAAGTATGACCGCGGCCCGGCTCGCCCGTCCCGGGGGCATTTCGGTAGTATTCGTTATCTAAATGACGGCGGCTACCACCATGTCCCGCAGATTGCCACCCCGCGCCGGGCAGGCATCCCAGCCCGCCCCGCCCCGCCCCCGCGCCCGGCGGACTCAGGCACAGCGCAAGGCCGACACCAGGGCGCGCCTGGTGGCGGCGGCCAGCCAGGTGCTCGCCGAGGCCGGCGTGGAAGGGCTGTCGGTGGATGCCGTGGCCGCCGTCGCCGGGCGCACGTCGGGGGCCGTGTACTCCCATTTCGGATCCAAGCAAGGGCTCCTCCTTGCATTGCTCGATGGGTGGCGCCAGAGCCTGCTCGGCATCGTGGCCGACGCCATCGAGCACAGCGAGGACCTGGGCTCGCGCCTCCGGGCCGTGGCGGCCGAAGTGGTCGTGCATCCCAACGACGATACGAAGCGCATGCTCGCCCTCGAGCGAGAGCTGTGGCGCCTGGCCGCCGGCCATGGCGAGATGGCGGCCGCCTTGCGCGAGCGTGCCGCCGAGGGCCATGCCCGCATGACCAGCGGCCTGGCCGCCTGGATGGCCGAGGGACGCATCGCCACCGTGGCCGACCCCGCCACCCTGGCCGTCGCCTTGCAGGCGCTGGTGGTGGGACTGGAGGCGCGCCAGCGCCAGCAAGGCGACCTGGACGTGGAGCAGGTGGCCGCCGCCCTGGCAGCGCTCTTGGCTGGCGGCTGAGGCAACGGATCGGACAGGACCAAGGAGGGCCAGCACCATGCACACCGACATCTGCGACCGGCTGGGGATCGAATTCCCGATCTTCGCCTTCACCCACTGCCGCGACGTTGCGGCGGCGGTGTCCAACGCCGGCGGCTTCGGCGTGCTGGGGGCCATCGGCTTCTCGCCTGAGGAACTGGCCGTCGAGCTGGCTTGGATCGACGAGCACGTGGGCGAGCATCCCTACGGTGTCGACATCGTCATCCCCGGCAAGTACGAGGGTATGGGCGAGCTCGACCCGGTGAGGCTCGAGGCGCAGCTCCAGGCCATGATCCCCGACGACCACCGCCGCTTCGCCCGCCGGCTCCTGGACGATGCGGGGATCCCCGAGCCGCCCCCCGGGGAACGCCGATCGGGGCTCATGGGCTGGACGGCGGCCACCGGCACCCCCCTGCTCGAAGAGGCCTTGCGCCACGAGAAAGTGCGGCTTATCGCCAACGCCCTGGGGACGCCGCCCAAGGATGTTGTGGACCTGGTCCAGGAATCGGGCCGGCTCATCGGTGCCCTGGCCGGCTCGGTCAAGCACGCCCAGGGCCACAAGGAGGCGGGGCTGGACTTCGTGGTGTGCCAGGGCACCGAAGGCGGCGGCCACACGGGCGAGATCGGCAGCCTGGTGCTGTGGCCCGAGGTGATCGACGCCGTGGCCCCGTTGCCTGTTCTGGCCGCCGGGGGCGTCGGCACCGGGCGCCAGATGGCCGCCGCCCTGGCCATGGGCGCCCAGGGGGTGTGGACCGGCACCTTGTGGCTCACGGTGGAAGAGGCCGACGTTGCCTCCAACCAGACAGCCGCCTACCTGGCCGCCACCAGCGCCGACACGGTGCGCTCCCGCTCCTATACCGGCAAGCCGTGCCGGATGCTCAAGAACGCCTGGACTGAGGCGTGGGCACGCGACGACACGCCGGACCCGCTGTCCATGCCGCTGCAGATGATGGTGGCCATCGAGGCCGTGGGTGCGTCACACCGATACCCGGACAAGGCGCCGCCGGTGGCCTTCAATCCCTGCGGTCAGATCGTGGGCCGGGCCACCACCGTGCGCAAGGCTCGCGACGTGGTCCTGGGAATGGTGGCGGAGTACGTGGAGGCGGTGGACCGACTCAGCGCCCTGTCGACCGAGTGATCGCGCCTCAGGCGCAGTGGCCGGCCGCCGATTGCCGCCGACCCTCGGCATGAGAAACGGGGACTTCGGCACAGGCCGAGCGACCCCTGGCGGGCACCACGATGACGGGCACCTTTGGGACATGAGCCGCCGGCCGGCTCATGTGCGCCGAGCAGTGACGAGGACGCAGGAGGTGACCCAGGTGGGCGATGTGTCGCCAGTCCCTGCCGGACCAGCCGTCCACAGCGCACAACTCGCAGCCCCCAGGACCCAGCGCATCATCGCAGGACACCCTGCCGCCGTGGTGGGCCACGTCAGGACCGGGACAACAACGGCCTTCGAGCTCCTCGGTACACGCCGCCGCCGAGAGGTCCAGATGCACCACGAGGGTCCCACCACATTCGTCCATCGCCGCCCTCCTACGGGAGTCGGCCGCCGACCCGCCTCCAATTACTTTCGAACTTCTCCCCGTCCGTCTGTAGGTCCGAAAGTCCCAATTCGCCGGCATTGTGGCGGTGTTGGGGGGTAGTCCAATAGACGCGCTCAGTGGTCCTATTGGCACGGAGCATGGCAGACGATCTCAGCCGACGTCATCGGGACCGATGCGTCCCCAGCAGTCGAAACCCGGGCCGGCGAGACGCCGGAGGGCGGCAAGGTCCCGGCGCAGGTAGGCAGTCAGGCGTCCCACCAGCTCGGCGCTCATCTCCAGCTCCTCGGGGGCGATCGGCTGCCTGGCGATGCGGTGGCCGGCGATGCGCTCGATGTACGGCCCTACCCTCCGCATCGGCCTCCTGAGCGCCTGCTCGTGGCGGACCAGCACGTCGCCGACCTTCCTGGTCCAGGCCCGGGGCTTGGTCCTTCCCTCGGCCGTATTGAGCTCGGTGCGGATGTTGGCCGGCATGAGCTCGGGGTCCACTCCGATGAAGGAGAAGATCCGGCGCAGGGTGTCGGCCCGTCGGGTGCGGAGGTCCTCCGACTTCACGAGGAGGATCTTCGAAAGCGAGAAATAGGCGAGGTACTGCTCGATCTGCAAGGCATATTGGCTCTGGTAGAGGTACCGGGCGTCATAGACCAATGCCTCCTCGATGGGCCGGCTCTCCACTCCCGACCACAGCGCATAGGCATAGGCCGATCGAATCCGGTCGATCGGATCGCGCATGAGGTAGACGAGCCGAATGTCAGGAACCACAGAGGCGATGCGTTCGGGGACTCCTCCATAGAGCGGGAAGACGGAGTAGTCGGTGGAGCATTCGCCGCGGGCCTGAGCTCCTTCGGCACCTTCGAAGAGGCTCTCGTACCAGGTGGTTCCCCGCCCGAATTCACGCTCTGCGACGAAGAATTTCGGCTCCTTGTCGGCGGTGACGAACACCTCGGGGTGGCCGTCCAGGTAGCTCCACAAGCTGGACGTGCCGGCCTTCTGCGCGCCGATCACCATGAAGGTTGGCAGCATCGTCGCTCCGCGAGCCGAACCAGATCACTCTGGCTTCGAGACCACGTCACCCACCGACCCTGTAGCGCACCAGGGTGAGAAGAGCACGCACGCCGTCCCGCCAATGGAATTTCTGTCCCTCAGACAGCTCGCGTCCCGTGTAGGAAATCGGGACTTCGTAGATCCGAACGCCCCGGCGCAGCAGCTTGGCCGTGATCTCCGGCTCGAACTCGAACCGGTCGGACTCGATGACCACGCCCTGCAGCGCGCGCCGATCGAAGAGCTTCGAGCACGTCTCCATGTCCGACAGGGTCGTCCCGAACAGCAGGTCGGTGGCCAGCACCAGCAGCCGGCTCCCCACCCAGCTGGACAAGCGCATGTTCTTGCGCTCGCCAGTGAACCGGCTGCCGAACACCACCTGGGCCTTTCCCTTCAGCACCGGGTCGAGGAGTCGGGGCCAGTCCTCGGGGTCATACTCCAAATCGGCGTCCTGGATGAGCACGAGGTCACCGCTTGCCTTGTCCAGGCCCGTGCGGATGGCGGCACCCTTGCCCTGGTTCTGGGAATGGCGCAGGACCCGCAGCGTCGAGTCTTCCAGCGTGGACAGGATCTTCCCGGTGCCGTCGGTTGACCCGTCGTCGACCACGATGATCTCGACAGCCACCGGAAGGCGGGCAGCGCGTATCCTGCGAAGGACCTCCACCACCGTGTTTCGTTCGTTGTACACAGGGACGATGACCGAAAGGAGCCGCTCCGGGCTGCGTTCGGGCCACTCAGGCACGCTCAGCTCCTTTCCTCTGTCGACGCCTGGGGCGCACGACCGGGACGGGGCTGGGCCTCGAGCTGGACGCGCAGGTAATCGGCCGTGAGCGCCAGCCCCTCGTCGAGCCCGGTCGTGGGCTCCCAGCCGAGAAGACGGCGAGCCAGGGAGATGTCCGGGCACCGGCATACCGGGTCGTCGGTGGGCAAGGGCCGCTCGACCACCGACGACGAGGAGCCGGTGAGTGCCAGGACACGCTTGGCCAGGTCGCCGATGGAGATCTCCTCGGGGTTGCCGATGTTGAGCGGACCGGTGACGTCGGAGTCGAAGAGGGCAAGGATGCCAGCCACCTCGTCCGACACGTAGCACAGGCTCCTGGTTTGGGTCCCGTCCCCGTACACGGTGAGCGGACGGCCCTCGATGGCCTGGGTCAAGAAGTTCGACACCACTCGCCCGTCTCCAGGCGACAGGCGGGGACCATAGGTGTTGAAGATCCGCACCACGGCAACATCGGTGCCCCTGGCCCGGTGCCATCCGAAGGTGAGCGCCTCGGCGAAGCGTTTCGCTTCGTCGTACACGCTGCGGGGGCCCACGGGGTTGACGTGACCCCAGTAGCTCTCGGGCTGCGGATGCACCTTGGGGTCGCCGTACACCTCGCTGGTCGAGGCGAGCAGGAAGCGGGCGCCTTGGCGATGGGCGAGGGCCAAGGCGTTGCGGGTCCCGTCACTGCCCACCGCAAGCGTCTCGAGCGGCCGAGCCAAGTAAGCCGGCGGCGACGCCGGGCTGGCCAGGTGGAAGACGCCGTGGACCTTCCCGTCCACCTCCAGCCCGGCGCTCACATCGGCGACGCGCAGCTCGAAGCGCGGGTGGCCGAGTAAGTGTGCGACGTTGGCACGCGCTCCGGTGGACAGATCGTCCACGCACAGAACCTTGTCGCCGCGCTCCACCAAGGCATCGCACAGGTGCGAGCCAAGGAAGCCGGCGCCCCCGGTGACGACCAGACAGCTGGTCACGTCCGCCCGACACCGATGTAGGAGAAGCCCATCTGCTTAAGGGCGGCGGGGTCGAGCAGGTTGCGGGCGTCGACGATGGCAGGAGTGGCCATCAGGGCGCGAACCTTGTCGTGGTCCAGCCAGCGAAGCTCGTCCCACTCGGTCAGGATCACGAGGGCCTGGGCGCCATCACACGCCCCATAGGGGTCTGAGCAGATTTCCACGCCCGAGGGGACGTCCGGGCACGGTTCGTTCACTGTGGGGTCGTACGCCCGCACGGCTGCACCCTCATCGGCGAGGCGCCGGATCACATCGACGGCTGGTGATTGACGACGGTCGTCGGTCTCAGCCTTGAAGGTGAGCCCCCAGGCGCCGACGACTCGGCCGCTCAAGTCGCCGCCCACAGCCGTGCGAACCTTGTCCACGACAGAGGAGAGCTGCACCTCGTTGGCCTCGATGGCGCTCCGCAGGATACCGAAGTCGTAGTCGACGCCGGCGGCGATGTGCAGTAGGGCGCTCGTGTCCTTGGGCAGGCACGAGCCGCCCCACCCGGGGCCGGGCCGCAGGTAGTCGAACCCGATCCGGTGGTCGTACCCCATGCCCAACAGAACGTCTCGCATGTCCGCCCCCACTCTCTCGCAAAGGGTGGCGACGGCGTTCACGAAGCTCAACTTGCTTGCCAGGAACGCGTTACAGGCGTACTTGATCATCTCGGCGGTGGCGGCGTCGGTGATGACCAGCGGAGCCTGGGTGCCGGCGAACAGCCGGCCAACCCGGGCCGCCGCCTCCTGGCTCTCCGAGCCGACCACGACACGGTCGGGATGGAGGAAGTCGTGCACCGAGGTCCCCTCCCGTAGGAACTCGGGGTTGGAGACTACCGCCACGTCGCTGCGGCCGATCCATCGCTCCACCAGGGCGGCCGAGCCGACCGGCACGGTCGATTTGTTCACGACGACCGCGTCGCGCACGAGGTGTGGAGCGATCTCCCGTGACGCTGCCTCCAGCATGGAGACGTCGGCCGAGCCGTCGGGGCCCTGCGGGGTGGGCACACAAAGGAAGACGAACTCTGCGCCGCCCACGGCCGGCGCGGCTCCCTGTACGAAGCGCAGCTGCCCCGAGAGAAGGCCCTCGATCAGCAGAGGCTCGAGACCGTCCTCCAAGATGGTCGGCCGCCCGGTGCTGAGTTGGGCCACCTTGGCGGCATCAGCCTCGCCACAACACACGCGATGGCCGAGGTGGGCGAGGCACACGGCCGTGGTGAGCCCCACGTACCCGGCGCCGACCACGGCCACGGACGCCCCGGGACGGGAGGCGGGGACGCTCATCTGGCCCACCTTCCTGCGGGCTTGGCTACGCCGGCGCCGGCCGCCGCTGTGGCGAGCCGGCCGGTCCACGCAGCTCTCCTGGCCATGGCGGCTCCGATCCTGCCGGGCCGGAAGGCGCCGGGCGTCTCGACTGGCCACCGAGTATCCCACGTCGGCGAGAGCTACCGATCGTGGCGGATCGTCCGAGACCGACCGCAAGGACCCCGACCCCAGCGACGTTCCCTATACGGCAGGTGCTCCTGCCCGGAAGTCGGTCCTTGTGCACCCGTGGTGCTCCGAGGCATCGGCCTCGCTGGCTTCGAAGGACCCGCGCCCGGAACGATGCACACCCTCCACTACCGTCTGAGACCGCATGAGCATGCCTGACGACCCTTCGGTACCCGTCCACAGCGGGGGTACGGCGCCGTCGCGGTCTCCGCTGTTGGAACAGACGTCGGCGCTCCCCCCCAGCGAGGAGCCTTCCGGCGGAAACGGATCTGCACCGCCACAGGAACCCCGCTGGCAGGAGGAGCTGTGGCGCCGCGTCCTGCGGCGCCCGGCGCGCGCCCTGCTCGCCGCCATCGCCGTCGGGTTGTTAGCCGCCATACCGGGGGCGGCCATCAACGCTCACGGGAAGACGACCTACAGCAGCCAGACCGTGCTGATGCTCGACGACCCTCTCGGGATCGCCACCTCCGGTGACCCTGGGCCCCTGGCCAAACTCGACGAGCTGCGGTTCAAGTACGCCAGCTTGGCCGGCACCTACGCCATCGCCGGTCCCGTGGCCAGTGATCTCCACGTGCCGGTCTCGACCGTTCTCGCCTCCACCTCCGTGGCGGTCCCGGCCAACTCGCTCCTCATGGACGTGAGCGGTAGAGCCAGCACCCCGGGGTTCGCCCAAGAGCTGTCGGGGGCCATGGCCCAGGGCATCGCCAACTACATCAAGACGGAGAACACGACCTACAGCATCCCCTCCCCGGACCGCTTCGAGGCGACCACGGTCACGCCTACCAGCCCCGCCGTCGCCTCCCACCCGTCCAAGACGCGGGCGCTGGCCGCCGGCGCCGTGATCTTCCTCGTGGTTGGCGTCGTCGTCTTCGTCGGGTACCAGCTGCTGGTCTCGGCCGAGCCCGCCGGGCGTCGCCGGCGGCGTTGAGCCCTCGGCGCTGAGCGGCGCCCATGCCCCTCATCGGTATCTATGCGCTGACGGCAACCGGGGTGCTGCTCGCCCTGCTGGCCCCGCTCGAGATTGCCTTCGCAGCGGTGCTCGGTGCCTGGCTGATCATCCCTGCCGGGCTCATCGTTCCCGGCGTCCTCCACATCTTCCTCCTCGACCGGGTGGTCCTGGGCGCCTTCGCCCTCCGCCTCGTCCTCCGGCACCGACAACCTGGCGAGCCGACAGCGGCGGCCTACCGACCCACGGTGCTGCACGCCGCCTGGGCGGTGTTGCTCCTGGTCAGCTTCCTCGACGGGGTCCTGCTGCCCTCGGGCTCGATGCACAACAGCATCGTCCTGTGGTGGCTGACCTTGGTCGACTGCGCCGTCCTGTTTGTCGTGTCCCTGGCCGTGCTGCGCACCGTCGGTGTCTGGCGCGTGCTACGCTTTTTGTCCCTGGTGGCCGGTGTGGCCGTCGGAATCGGGGTGGTGGAGCGCATCACCGGGCGGGGCTGGGCCGCCTACCTCTCCGAACACATCCCGGCCCAATACCTCTCGACGTTCGTCTTCGGGCTGGGAACGAGGGGCGGCGCCGTCAGGGTGCAGGCCGCTTCGGAATTCGCCCTCGAGTACGGCTGGGTCCTGGCCATGCTCCTGCCCCTTATGGCCGTCGCCGTCGTCACGTGGGTGGGGCGGTACCGGCGCCACGCCCACAGCTGGCCCAGGCTGCTTCTCGTCCTGCTCCCTGTCGGCGCCCTCGCCGACGTGGTGATGACGCAATCGCGCAGCGCCGAGATCGCCGCAGCCGCCGGGTTGGTGCTGCTCGTCGTGGCGGCCGGGACGTCCAAGCGCCTGGCGGCAGCCGTCGGTGCGGCGGCCGCCATCGTCGTGGCAGTGCTCGTGGCGGTCCCGTCAGTCTTTCTGCACTCCTTCAACACCGCCAACCCGAACTCCATCCACAGTCGGGTGGCTCGGCTTCACATCCTCTTCTCCCTGGTCGCCCACCATCCGTTCCTCGGGGTCGGCTACACGGGCCTTACCGGGCTGATCGGCCTCGACGACGGATATGCCATCACCTACGGCCAGATGGGCATCCTCGGGCTACTGGCGTGGCTGGGGGTACTGCTGGCAGCGGGCAGCGTGGCGGTGCGGGCGCTGCGCGCCCCGCGCTCGTCGGGCTTGCGTCAACTGGGAGCAGCGTGTGCCGTGGGCATCGCAGCTGTGGTTGTGGCCTGCGCGGCCTACGACCTCACCTTCACCGAGCAGTCGATGTGGACCTTCGTCCTTCTCGGAGCGCTCGCCACGGTGCTCGCCGAGCAAGTCCCGGCCCGGGCCCGCTCCGTCCGCCCCGTGGCCCGAATGCTGTGGCCAGTGGCTGGAGCGGCAGCCGGCGCCGTCGTGCTCGTCATGGCCCCGGTGAGCTTCGCCCGCTCGTACTCGGTGTACTTGGTGTCGCCGGCCCAGCTGGCCACGCAGTCGGAGTCCCTGTACAGCTGGACGGCGCTCGAGCTCGACACCACCACATGCGGGTATCTCGAAGCCCAGCCCGTCCTGCCCGGCACCGCCCTCAACTGCTCGCGACCAGGTGACTTCGAGCGGTCGGCTTGGCAGGCCCAGGTGCTGGTGGAGGTAGCGGGGCCCAGCCCCCGGGCTGTGACCGGCGAGGCGCGCCGGGCCCTGGGCGGCTTCGAGCGACTGCGTTACCCCAAAGTGGTGCCCGACAGCTCTGTCCAGTCGGGTAGGCCGGCGTGGGCCACCACTGCTCCCGTGTCGGGAGCCTTCGCCGGCCTCGTGCTGGGGATGGTCGTGCCGCCCTGGCGACGGCGCCGGCAGGCGGCGGCGACGACGGCCAGAGCCAGGGCGCCCACGCCGAGCTTGGCCACCTGACGAGTCAGCCTAAGCCTCGATCCACCGCGTAACGACCTGAATTGAAGCTCGCGTATTCGCGGAAAGCGCCTCCTGGGCTGGGAGAATGACGGTGTTCGACGTCGTCATCACCCCGACCACGGGAGGCACTTTCAGTGAA
>JBJKRZ010000158.1:0-3548 GCA_046704365.1 Acidimicrobiales bacterium
GCCCGGTCGCTGCTCGCCGACCTCGACGCCGGCGCCCCGCTCGGCGAGGGGGACGAGGCCGACGATCCGGCTCGGCGTGCCTGGATGGCGGCGCAGGTGCGCGGCCAGCTCACCACCGCCCGGCGCCTGTCGGGCGAGCACGTCGCCTATGTGGAGGAGGTCGAGGCCTGCTACGGGGTGCGCCCCACGCCCGTGCCCGAGGAGGCCGTGGCCGACGCCCACGAGAAGCTGGCCGAGGCTCTCCCCGGTCAAGGTCCCTTGGCCGAGCGTCTCATCTCCTGGCGCGAGGAGCAGGCCGTCGCCCTCGATCTCCTGCCCTCGGCCATCTCGTCACTGGCCGAGGACCTGCGCCAGCGCACCGGCCGCCTCATCGGCCTGCCCGAGGGCGAGCGGGTCGACTTCGAGCTGGTGAGCGACCGCCCCTGGTCGGGCTTCAACTGGTACCTGGGAGACCTGCGGTCTCGTGTCGAGGTGAACACCGACCTGCCCGTGCTGTCCACCTCGCTGGCCCACCTGGTGGCGCACGAGACCTATCCGGGGCATCACACCGAGCACACCCGCAAGGAGGCGGGCCTCGTCCGCCGCCGCCACCACCTGGAGGAGACCATCTTCCTCGTGGGCACCCCGGCCGCCACCGTCTCCGAGGGGCTGGCCGACCTCGGCCTCGAAGTGGTGGTCGGTCATCGGCCCGAGGCCATGGTGGCCGAGCACCTCCGCCCCCTTGGCATCCGCTACGACCCGGAGGTGGTGGCCGCCGTGGCGGAGGCAGGCGAGGTCCTGTCCGCCGTGCGGGGCAACGCAGCCCTACGCCTGCATGCCGAGGGCGCCGACCCCGACACCGTGATCGACGAGTTGGCCCGCTGGGCGCTGCTGCCCCGTCCACGCGCCGCCAAGGCCATCGAGTTCCAGCTGCACCCCACCTGGAGGGCGTACATCTTCTGCTACATCGAGGGCTTGCGCCTGTGCCGGCGATTCGTGAACGGCGACCCGCAGCGTTTCCGCCGGTTGGTGACCGAGCAGCTGGCGCCGGCCGACCTGGCTGGCTGAGGGGGGCCACCGGTAGCATCGCCACCATGTCCGAGCGCAGCCGCAGCCTTCCCCGCCGTTCGTGTTTCTCCACCCCGGGCTCCAACGAGCGCTTCCTGGAGAAGGCGCCCACCGTCCCCGCCGACATGTCGTTCCTCGACCTGGAGGATTCCGTCGCCCCTCTCGAGAAGGACGCCGCCCGCGTCAAGGTGGTGGAGGCCATCCGCAAGCAGTCCTGGGACGACCGGGTCCTGTGCGTCCGGATCAACGCCTGGGACACCGAATGGACCTATGGCGACGTCATCGAGGTGGTGGGCAACGCCGGGGAGCGCCTGGACGAGGTCATGCTGCCCAAGGTGCAGTCGGCCACCGAGGTGGTGGCCCTGGACCTCCTGCTCACCCAGGTGGAGAAGCGCAGCGGGCTGCCCGTGGGTCACATCGGGATCGAGGCGCAGATCGAGAACACCCTGGGCCTCATCCACGTGGACGAGATCTGCGCCGCCTCGAAGCGCCTGGAGACCATCATCTTCGGCCCCGCCGACTTCGCTGCTTCCATGGAGATGCCCGTACTGACCGGTGGCGTGCAGGTCCCTGAATACCCCGGAGACCACTTCCACTACGTGTTCGCCCGCATCCTCATGGCCGGCCGGGCCAACGGGCTGCAGGTGATCGACGGGCCGTACCTGAAGGTGAAGGACATGGAGGGCCTGCGCGACTTCTCCCAGCGCACCCGTGTGCTGGGCTATGACGGGAAGTGGGCGCTCACCCCTGACCAGGTCACCGTGTGCAACGAGCTGTACTCGCCCACCCAGGAGCAGTTCGACCGGGCCTGCGACATCCTCGAGGCCTACCGCAAGGCCACCGAGGACGAGCGCAGAGGGGCCGTCATGTTCGGCGACGAGATGATCGACGAGGCCAGCCGCAAGATGGCGACCAAGTTCGTCGTGCGCGGCGAGCGCGCCGGCCTGCAGCGCTCCTCGGGCTGAGCGGCAGCAGCTCCCCTACCTCAGCCCGCTGCCTGCTCGACCAGGCGACGAACCACGACCTTGAGCGCCAGGGTCTCGTCGGCACCCTCGAAGATCGACAGCACCCGGGCGTCGACGAAGTAGCGGCTCACGGCGAACTCCTCGGCGTAGCCCATGCCACCGTGGATCTGCATGGCCTCGCGCGTCACCCATTCGGCTGCCCGGCACACGTAGGCCTTGAGCATGGACGCCTCGAGCGTGCCCTCGCCCTTGGCCATGAGCCTGGCGACTTGGTAGGCGAATTGCCGGGTCGCCTGGATGAGGACCGCCATGCGGGCCAGCTTGGCCCGGGTCAGCTGGTAATGGGCGATGGGCTGGCCGAAGACGACCCGTTCCTCGGCATAGCGGGCGGCTGCCTCGTAGGAGGCCTGCATGACCCCGAGCGCCCGTGCTGCGGTCTGCAACCGGCCGTTCTCGAAGCCGGCCATCTGCAGGTAGAAGCCCCTGCCCAGCCCCTCCTCGCCGCCCAGCAGGTTCGTATCGGGCACGAACCAGTTCTCGAAGGCGATCTCATAGGAGTGCATGCCCCGGTACCCCAGGGTGTCGATGGGCCGGCCCTCCATGCGCCCCGGCGGGCCGCTGCGCCCCTCGGCCTCCGGGTCCTGGGTGAGGAGGAAACCCGTGCCGTCCGCCGGCGCTTTCTCCACCACGAACAGCGACAGGCCACGGTGCGCCTTGGTCCGGTCGGGGTCGGTGCGCGCCAGGAGCATGAGCACGTCGGCCCGGGCGGCGAACGTGCACCAGGTCTTCACCCCGTTGACCAGCCACCCGCCCTCGGTCGGGCTGGCGCTGGTCACGATGTTGGCCACGTCGGAGCCGTAGTCGGGCTCGGTCACGGCCACGGCGTTCATCACCTCGCCCGAGGCCAGGGCGGGCAGCCAACGCCGCTTCTGCTCCTCGGTGCCACCGGACAGCAGCGCCCGCGAGAGGATCTCGGGACGGGTGATGAGCGAGCCTCCGGCGCCCAGCGATCCCCACGACAGCTCCTCGGTGGCCACCACCATCCCCAGGTAGTCGCTGTCGGCACCCGAGGCGAACCCGCCGTACTCCTCGGGGATCGACAACCCGAGGGCGCCCATCTCCGCCAGTCCGCTGATGATCTCCTCGGGGACATCGGCGTTGGCACGGTGGATGTGTTCGGCCCGCGGGCGCAATTGCTCCTCGGCGAAGCGGTGGAACGTCTCGCGCACGAGCTCGAAGTCGGGGTCGAGATGTCGAGGGCCCTGCACTCCGGCCAGGGCGGCGAGGGTCTCGGGCCGGCGCCAGGCCCGTACGAAGTCCGCCGCCGGCTCCAGCCACCCGGGACCGACGCCCCACGCCGACTCGCGCCCCACGGCCCGTCCGGCCATCTCGGCCAGGGCGTCGGCCACGAAGACGCAGGCGATACGGGCCTCGGTGTCCCCTTGGCTGCCGTAGTCGAGCACGGCCTCGGCGGCGCGCACGGCGGCGGCGGCGTGCGCCACGTCGTAGGCGAGCACCTGCACGGTGTGGATGTCG
>JBJKRZ010000159.1:0-7624 GCA_046704365.1 Acidimicrobiales bacterium
GCCGTGCTCGAGAGCAGCGGCTACCGCTTCACCCACCCCGGCATCGACGGCGCCCTGGCCGCTGTCGTGTCGCGGGGCTGACTCCTCGCACCCCGGGCGCCTCGGGCGCCCTGGTGCCTCGGGCGCCCTGGTGCCTCAGGCGCCTGCGCTCGGGCTCAGGTCGGCCACGGCTCGCCCCAGATCGTCCGCCCCGGGCAGCACGGCCAGCACGGGGACCGTCACCCCGTTGTCCACGTAGCGCTGGACGTGCGCCCGGCACTGCTCCGGCGCGCCGTGGACGATCAGGGCGTCGACCACCTCGTCGGGGATGGCGGCCACGGCCGCTTTGCGGTCGCCTGCCTTCCAGGCCTCCCACATGGCCTTGAGCAGCGGTCCACGACCAAGCCACTCGTGGAAGGCGGCGTACACGGCCACGTTGAGATAGGCGGCGATGCCCATGCGCCCGATGAAGCGGGCCCGGTCGGCGTCTTCGGTGGGGCACACGAAGATGCGGGCCACCACCTCCTTGCCGGGCCCGATCTCGGGGACGACCTGGCGCACGTCCTCGGCCGAGAGCCAGTTGACGATGGCGCCGTCGGCCTCGCGGCCGGCCAGGCGGAGCATGCCCGGCCGCAAGGCGCCCACGTAGATGGGGGGCGGTGTCTGCACCGGTCGACCCAAGCGGAAGCCGCGCACCGTGAAGGTCTCGAACTCGGCGTCCACTTTCTCGCCACTGAGCGCCAGGCGCAGGAAACGCACGGTGTCACGCACCTTCTTGTAGGGCTCCTCGAAGGCAGTGGCGTTCCAGCGCTCCACGATCACGTCCGAGGACGACCCGATGCCCATGGCGAAGCGGCCGGGCGCCAGCTCGGCCATGGTGGCCGCCTGCATGGCCAGCAGACCCGGTCCCCTGGTGTACACGGGCACCACCGAGGTGCCCAGGCGCAGGCTCGGGGCCGAGACGGCCGCCACCGCCAGTGGCGTGAAGCCGTCGGCGGAGTTGGCCTCCCCTGTCCACACCTCGCTGTAGCCCAGCTCGGCCAGGCGGGCGAACCACAGCGGGTGCTCGGACAGGGGGATGTCGTCGAAGGGGACGGTGATGCCGTAGCGCTCCACGCAGCGAGTGTTACACCCCTGGCCCACGATGGCCACATGCAGGAGCGGCTACCCATGGCCATCGAGCAGCCCGGGGCACCGGCGACCAGGACGCCGTCGGCCGGGGCACCTCCAGCCCGCCCCGACCGCCGGGGCGGGGAATGGCGCATCGACACCCGAACCCGCCGGACCGGTCTGCGAGGGGTGGCCCGGGCCCGGGCCGTCCTCGAGGCCACCGGCGGACACCCCGGCGGCGACGGCCAGCCTGACGCCGCCTGATCCCGGCGGACGACACCACGGGCCGGTGTACCGTCCATCGCGGTGTCGGGATCCACGCTGGCCGAACGTCTGGGCTACGGCTCGCAGGCGAAGCTGCTCGTCGTCAGCTGCGACGACCTGGGCCTGTGCCACGCCGCCAACGAAGGCATCTACCAGGCGTTGCGCCAGGGGCTGGCCACGAGCGCCGGGCTCATGGTCCCCTGTCCCTGGGCGCGGGGGGCCGCCGCCCAGTACCGGGGCGAGGACGTGGGCGTCCATCTCACGCTCAACGCCGAGCTCGACCTCTACCGTTGGGGGCCCATCACCCAGGCCCCGTCGCTGCTCGACGGCGACGGCGGCTTCCCCCGGACCGTGGCCGACGTATGGGACCACGCCGATCTGGACGAGGTCCGCCGTGAGTGCCGGGCCCAGGTCGAGCGGGCCATCCTGTGGGGCTTCGACGTGAGCCACCTCGACGCCCACCTGGGCACCTTGCAGAACCGCCCCGAGTTCTTCGACGTGTACCTGGAGCTGGCTTTGGAGTTCCGCCTGCCCATCCGCCTCTCGGGCGCCCAGAGCGAGTCCTTGGCCGGATTCCCCTTCCGGGCACTGGCCGCCGAAGCGGGGGTGGTGTTCCCCGACGAACTCGTGATGCCCGGCGGGGTGGGCACCCGCACGGCCGTGCTGGAAGCCCTGAGCGGGCTGCGCCCCGGTGTGACCGAGATCTACCTGCACCCGGCCCTGTCCACCCCCGAGCTCGTGGCCCTGGCCCCCGACTGGGAGGCACGCGTGGACGACCACGAGCTGCTCGTGGGCGACGGCGCCTTGGCCTCGGCCATCGAGGCGGCCGGCGCCCAGCGGGTGGGCTACCGGGCGCTGCGTCAGCTCATGCGGGAGAGCTGACCCGCCGCTCAGTACTCCGTGACGGCGGCGATGTCGGCTTGGAGCTGCTTGTACTCCGGCGCGTTGGTGATGGGAAGCAACGACATCACCTTGGCCATGTTGCCGGTGACCTTGACCTTGCCCTGCATGAAAGCGGCGTTGGCGTCGAGCTCGCCCTTCTGGATCTTCACGGCGTCGTCGTAGCCGGTGGTCAAGGTCACTTCGGCGTCGTCGAGGTGAGCCCGCTTGCTTTCGACGAGCTTGCCGTTCTCGAGGATCCAGTAGTACTCGACGTCACCGTCGGGGGTGCCCGTCACCACGTACTGCATCCGAGCCGAGGCGCCGGGGCGCTCGGGCTGGCCCTCGGCCATCTTCCTGGTCTCGTCCAACCACTCCTGGCTCAGATACTTCGACATGGTCGCCCTCCCTGGTTCGCAGCGTGGCCCGGGTGCTCCTCCGGCGTTCCGGCCTCCCGGCAGCGCGCATGTTAGCGAGTCGCCGTCTCCCGCACACCGGCGAACAGGTCGTCCTCGAGACCGCCGTCGTCGGACGGCGGGAGCGGGGAGCCCTGCTCAGCGGAACCGGGCCCGACCACGTCCGACGCCCCTGCCCGGCGGGCCAGCACGTACTCGTCGACGGGGTGGACGCTGCGCATGACCTCGGGGGGCAGGCCGAACCAGAAGGGCGACTCGGGGTCGATCTGGGTGGCGTGCGCCAGCAGGGCCCGGCGCCGCACGTCGGCGTATCCGGACACGTCGATGCGGGTGCTGTAGGTCCGACCCTGGGAACGGGCGCGCTCCAGCCAAGCGTCGTCGAAGGGGGACTCCAGGCCCAACTCGGTGAACTTGGCGTGCATGGCCAGCACCCGCTCGCCCGAGAAGCCGACGTAGTACAGCTTGAGCGGCTGCCAGGCCGGCCCCACCTCGGGGTAGGCAGCGGGGTCGGCGGCGGCGTCGAAGGCCGCCACCGAGACCTCGTGCACGCGCAGGTGGTCCGGGTGGGGATATCCCCGCTGGTCCTCGTCGTAGGTGACGACCACCTGGGGCCGCTCGCTGCGCACGACGGCCACCAGCCGCCCCACCGCCTCCTCCAGGGGGGCACGGGCGAAAGAGGCGGGGTCCTCGTTGGCCGGCGTCCCGGGCATGCCCGAATCGCGGTAGCCGAGCATGACCACCTCGTCGTAGCCGATGGCGGCGGTGGCCTCCTGGAGCTCGCGCCGGCGCACGGCAGGCAGCTCGGCGCGGATCTCGGGACGGTCCATGGCCGGGTTCAGGATGTCGCCCTGCTCACCCCCTGTGCAGCACACGAGGACCGTGCGTACGCCCTGGTCGTGGTACTTGGCGACGGTGGCCGCCCCCTTGGAGGCCTCGTCGTCGGGATGGGCGTGCACGGTCAGCAGGCACAGCGGCTCGCTCACCGGGCGAAGCGTACCGGCCCCCCGGCGGGCGGCGGCCGGGCCGAGGGCGGCGAAGTGCCTGGACGCAGGCGCTACGGAGCCCCTGGCGCGTCGTCGAAGAGGGCCCGCTCCCCTATGCTCATGGGCGGAGCACCGCGCCTGGGGCGCGGCTGTGGCACACCGCAGGACGAAGGGGGCTGCCCCCCATGGGCGCGTTCCAACGCTTGAGCAACATCATCCGGGCCAAGTTCAACAAACTGCTCGACCGCGCCGAGGACCCGCGCGACACCCTCGACCTCTCCTACGAGAAGCAGCTCGAGAACCTCCAGAAGGTGCGCCGCTCGGTGGCCGAGGTGGCCACCGCCAAGAAGCGGATCGAGATGCAGGCCACCCAGCTCCAGGGCCAGGGCACCAAGCTCCAGGACCAGGCCCGCCAGGCGCTCACCCAGGGTAACGAGGACCTGGCCCGCGAAGCCCTTTCGCGGCGGGCCTCGGTAGCCGCCGAGCTGGGCCAGCTCGAGACCCAGCACACCCAGATCGCCGAGCAGCAGGAGAAGCTGGTGGAGACCCTCCAGCGGATCCAGGGACAGGTCGAGCAGTTCCGCACCCGCAAGGAGACCCTGAAGGCGACCTACACGGCAGCCGAGGCGCAGTCCAAGATCGGCGAGGCCACCGCCGGAATCGGGCGTTCCATGGACGACGCCGGCATGGCCATGCAACGCGCACAGGACAAGATCACCGACATGCAGGCGCGTGCCGGCGCCCTCGACGAGCTGTTGAGCTCGGGCGCGCTCACCGACCTCACCACCGATACCGACGACATCCAGGCCCAGCTCAACAGAGCAGCCTCCACGAGCCAGGTGGATCTCGAGCTGGCCCAGCTCAAGGCCGAGCTGGGAGGCGGGTCTGCCGCCCAGCTGGGTGCCGGGCGGGTCGGGCCCGACGGTAACGAAGCGTCGCATGCCGACGCACGAGAAGAGCACCCCGAGGTGAGCTCCTGATGGCGATATCCCGCCGCATCCCGCCCGACCATGGGCTGAACGCCCGCATGTTCCTGACCGGGCTGTTCATGGTCATCCTCTACGCCGCCTTCATCGGCATCCTGTTCGCCTTCTTGAAGAGCATCATCGTCATCGTGGTCATCGCCGGCGGTCTGCTCTTCTGCCAGTACTGGTTCTCCGACAAGATCGCTCTGTTCGGCATGCACGGGCACCTGGTCACGGCCGAGCAGGAACCGGAGCTGCATGCCGTGATCGACCGCCTGTGCGCCCTGGCCGACATGAAGAAGCCCAAGGTGGCGGTGGCCGAGGTGGACATGCCCAACGCCTTTGCCACCGGCCGGAGCCCCAACAGCGCCGTCGTGTGCGCCACCCGGGGCATCATGCGCCGCTTGGAGGAGCCCGAGCTCGAGGCCGTCCTGGCCCACGAGCTCTCCCACGTGGCCCACCGCGACGTGGCGGTGATGACCATCGCCAGCTTCCTGGGCATGGTGGCCGGCCTGCTCACCCGGATGATGATGTACGCCGGGCTCTTCGGGGGCTTCGGGGGCGGCTACGGCGGGCGGGGCGGGAACAACAACAACGCCGGCAACCAGATCGTCCTGGTCGAGATGGCCGTGCTCGTGGTGTCCGCCGTCGTCTACGCCATCAGCTACCTGCTCACCATGGCTCTGTCGCGATATCGCGAGCTGGCGGCCGACCGCTCTGGGGCCATCCTCATCGGACGGCCCTCACTGCTCGCCTCGGCACTGGTCAAGGTGACGGGCGAGATGGGCCGCATCCCCACGCGTGACCTGCGCTCGGCCGAGCACTTCAACGCCTTCTACTTCACCCCCGCCCTGGCTCGCGGAGCGAGTCTGTCGTCGCTGTTCTCCACTCACCCGCCGCTGCAAAAGCGCCTGGACCAGCTGGCACGTCTCGAAGCCGAGATGAGCGGGCCCGCCGCCTGATCGGCCCTCGGGACGCCCGGCCCCACGCCCAGAGGCTCCGACCTTCCTCCCATGGGACTGCTCGACACCATTCTCGGACGCACCAAACCGGTCCGCGCCAACCTCGACGCCCTGTTCGCCCTTCCCACCGCCGCCGTGACCCTGCAGGCGTCGGCCGGGCTGGTGACGAGCGGCAAGGCCGGTGTCTGCTTCAAGCCCCCGGCCGGCCAGCCCTTCGAGGACGTGCAGAAGGAGCTCGAGCAGGTCCTGGCGGTGCACGACGACCCGTCGCAGCCTGCGGCTCCCGCCGTGCGCCACGTGGGCGACCGCTTCGGCTACCGCTGGATCGTGGTGGAGGCGCCCGGCATGGACGACCTCGTCACCAGGGCGCACGTGGTGCACTCCTCCCTGGAGGAGGCGGGGTGGGGCACCCAGCTCCTGTGCTCGGTGTTCGGCTTCGTCCCCGGCGACTCCGGTGACGTGGCCGATGCCGTCTCCCGGGCCCTGTACATCGTGTACCTGGCCAAACGCGGCACCTTCTACCCCTTCGCCCCGAGCGGCGAGGAGCAGCGCGACAGCGAGCTCGAGTTGCGCATCCGCAGCCTGGTGGGATCGGACCTGCCGGTCGAGGCCGACCTGTCACGGTGGTTCCCGATGTGGGACCTACCCCTCGACGGCCCGGGCGGCGCTCCGGCGAAATAGCCCCAACCGCTGCTCCTGGCGCAGGCCGTGGTGGCGAAGCGACCACCGCCGCCTCCGGTCGAACATCCCGGTGATGCCGGCCACGTCGGTCATGACCTCGCCGAAAGCGGCCGGATCGGCGATCAGCCAGGCATGGCCGCCCTCCACCGTCAGTGCCGGCGGGTCACCCAGAAGCCGGCACATCTCCTCGAAGGCCTGACGCGTGACCAGCCGGTCGCGGCTGCCCCACAGCACCACCACCGGCAGCCCGCGGTCGCGCAGGGCCTGGAGCTCGACGGTGAGATCGGCCATGCGGGCCAGACGGGCCATGCGCCAGAAGGCTCCCGGCTGGCGCACCAGGTTGGCGCCCGCCTCCGACACCACCACGGGCAGCACGCGCCGGACATGGCGCAGGGGCCACAGGACGTCGGGCAGGTGCAGGCCCCAGTCCCACAGTGGCCGTTCGGACATGGAGCGCAGCGCCCCACCACGACGGGCCCAGGCCGAGGCACCGATCGAGTTGACGAGCACCAGGGCGCGGACCTGGCGCCGGTGATCGTGGGCGCAGGCGATGGCCACCGCCCCACCGAAGCTGTGGCCCACCACCACCACCGGGCCGAGCCCCAGGGCATCGACCAGCTCGCTCGTCCACGCCCCCAGTCCGGCCACCGTGCAGCGCTCCTCGGGCAGCGGCGCGCTCCCCCCGAACCCGGGCAGGGCCGGGGCCACCACGTGCATGCCTGCGGCCACCAGGCGCGCCAGTGCCGCCTTGTAGGCCCGGTGGTCGAGGCCCCATCCGTGGAGGAACAGCACAGGCGGCCCCTGCCCGGCCTCGCCGTAGGACACGGCACGCCCGTCCAGGTCGATGGTTCGCCACTGCAGCCAGAAGGCCGGGTCCGCCACGCGTCTCACTCTCCTCTTCGATCCCCCCGCTTTTCCAGGGAAGCCAGTCCCGGGCCGATGGGACGTTGGGCCTCAGCCCTCGTTGCCGAGCCCTCACCCCCGAGCCCTCGTTGCCGAGCCCTCACCCCCGAGCCCTCACCGCCCGCCCGCCGCGCCATAGGGGTCCCACGCCGCCGGTCCCTGGTCGAGCCGCTCCAGGGTCTCGGCCACCTGGGCCAGGAACCGTGCGGGCGCCAGGGTACTGGGGGCGCCGTCGGCGCGACGAAGTGCGGGGAGTATGGCCCCGGCGCCGTCGAACTCCCAACGGCCCCCGTCTGACTCCGCTTCGCTCAGCGCCAGCGCCAGCGGCCCCAGGTCGACGCGACGGCGGGGGCGGAAGCTGGCCAGGCGGACCCACGACTCGTATCTGAAGCGCAGCTCGTAGCGCCGGGCGGCCATGGTGGCCACCCGCAGGCACGACGTGGCGCTGTACACGGCGGCCCGGTGCACGGGGGCACCCTCCC
>JBJKRZ010000160.1:0-12792 GCA_046704365.1 Acidimicrobiales bacterium
CGCGCACAAGATGCACAACGACATCATCGGCATCGGCGGTGGGTTCCTCGACCACCAGCCGGCGCAACAGCGCGGCCACTTCGGCGTCCGCACCGTCAGCGGCGTCGAGCGCTTGCTGCAGGCTGTCACTGGTGAGAAGCGACTCCAGAGCACGCCGCTGGAGGGGATCGGAGAAGAGGAACGGCTCCAGGCGCTCGGCCACCGACTCGGGCCGGTGCACGGCCAGGCGCAGGGCCTCCAGCCCGGGGCGCTGCGCTTCGCCGCCCGGCAGCGGGCGCCCGGCAGGAGTTGCCCGCCGGGGAGCGTCCGTGCTCGCTCGCTCGGCCGGACCACGAGTCGGCCCCGGAGGCGTGCGGGGGGCCCGGGGGGCGCGCCACAGGCGCTCGGCCACGGGTCGCAAGGCGGTGGGATCGAGCCGGCAGCGGTCGGCCACCATCATGAGGTACTGGTCGCGTACGAGATCGTTGGGGTGCTCCACCACCGCCCCGAGGGCCGCTTCGGCGGCCCTGGCCCGGCCTTCGGCGCTGGACAGGTCCGCCGCCCCCAGGACGCGTTCCACCCGGAACTGCAGGAACGGTTTGGCCTCGGCGACGGCGCGGCGCAGGGCGGCGGGGTCAGCGACAGCCAGATCAGCGGGGTCCTTGCCGGCGGGCAGGTCGGCCACGGCCAGCTCGACCTCGTGCAAGCGCTCCCATTCGTAGACCCGCCCCGCTCCCGCCTGCCCAGCGGGGTCGGCGTCGTAGGCCAGCACGACCCGCTTGGCGAAGTTGCGCAGAAGTCGGAAGTGCTCCTCACCCAGCGCCGTGCCACATGTGGCCACCGCTCGGGGTAGACCCGCCTGGAAACAACCGATCACGTCGGTGTAGCCCTCGCAGACAATGACCTCGCCTTTCTCGATCACGTCCTTCTTGGCCCAGTTGAGCCCGTACAAGGTCCGGCGCTTGCTGTAAACAGGCCCTTCCGGCGAGTTCTTGTACTTGGGCCCCGCCCCTTCGGCCACGGTCGTCCCCGGCGGTGGAGGCAGGAGGCGGCCCCCCAGGGCGATGGGACGGTCCGAAGGGTCGAAGATGGGGAACACGACCCGGGCCCTGAAGGCGTCCTGCTGGCGGCCCCGTCGGTTCACGAAACCCAGCCCGGCGTCGGACAGCAGGCGCGCCGGCACGCCCAGGTGGCGGGCCAGGGCGTCCCATTCGTCAGGTGCCCAGCCCAGCCTGAACCGGCGCACCACCTCGCCGTCGTAGCCGCGCGAGCGCAGGTAGTCGCGAGCGGGTCCGCCGTCGGGGGCCGAGAGCAGCCGCTCGTGGTAGAAGTCGACGGCCCGCTGCAGCGCTTCGTACAGCGGCGCCCGGCGAAGGCGTTCGGCGCTGACGGCGGCATCCTCGGTGATGGTGATCCCGGCACGGTCTGCTAGACGGCGTACCGCCTCCACGAAGTCAACGTGCTCCACGTCGCGTACGAAGGTGATGGCGTCACCCGAGCGCAGACAGCCGAAGCAGTAGAAGACGCCCATCTCGGCGTTCACCGAGAACGAAGGCGTCTTCTCCTGGTGGAACGGGCACAGACCGACCCAGCGGCTCCCCTGGCGCCTGAGCGCCGAGTGCTCGGAGACGAGCGCCACCATGTCGGTGGCGGCCCGGACCCGGGCCACGTCCTCGTCGGGGATGGCCATGGCCCCGGACGGTACTCGCCGCCCGCCACTCAGCGGCCCCGTGCGCTCCTCTTGGACGGACCCTTGCGGGCCGGCGCCCTGCCCCTCGTCTTGCGGCCACCAGCCCGTTTGACAGCGCCCTTGGCGGCGGGGCGGCTGGCCCTGGCGGCGGGACGGCTGGCCTTGGCGGCCTTGGCGGCCCTGGTGGACTTGGTGGCCTTGGAGGCCCTGGTGGCCTTGGCGGACTTGGCGGACTTGGCGGACTTGGCGGCCCTCGTGGCCTTGGTGGACTTGGTGGACTTGGTGGACTTGGCGGCCCTGGTGGCCTTGGCGGATCTCGTCGAAGCAGGCCGGACGGGAGCGGCGGCCAACGCGGCATGGGCGGCAGCGAGGCGTGCGATGGGCACCCGGAACGGCGAGCAGCTCACGTAGTCGAGCCCGGCAGCGGCGAACACCGAGATGGACTCCGGGTCGCCGCCGTGCTCTGCGCACACTCCCACCTTGAGCGCCGGCCGCGTCTGCTTGCCCCGCACCACGGCCAGGCGCACCAGCTCGCCCACGCCGTCGGCGTCGACCACCTCGAAGGGGTTGTGGGCGAGCAGCCCCTTCTCCAGGTAGGCGGACATCATGCGCCCTTCCACGTCGTCGCGGCTGAAGCCGAACGTCATCTGGGTCAGGTCGTTGGTCCCGAAGGAGAAGAACTCCGCGTACTCGGCGATCTCAGCAGCGCGCAGTGCCGCCCTCGGTGTCTCGATCATCGTGCCGATGAGCACCTCCATGCGCCGGCGACGTCCACCGCCCGCCCCGGGCTTCCCGGCGCCGGCCAGCTCCCCGGCGACTGCATCCTCGACCCACGAGCGCGCCAGGGCCATCTCCTGGCGCGTCACGGTGAGCGGGATCATGATCTCCACCACCGGCTTGCCACCCGCTGACAGTCGGTCGAGGGCGGCTTCCATGAGTGCCCGAACCTGCATGGAGTAGAGGCCGGGCTTGATCACCCCGAGGCGCACACCTCGCGTGCCCAGCATGGGGTTGAACTCCTGCCACTGTTTGGCCGCCTCGTAGAGCCGACGCTCTTCGGGGTCGAGCCCGCCGGTGGCCTCCTTTATGGCCAGCTCCTCGACATCGGGAAGGAACTCGTGCAGCGGCGGATCGAGCAGGCGCACGGTCACAGGCAGGCCGTCCATGGCATCGAGGATGTCGACGAAGTCCGCCCGCTGAGCCACCCGCAACTCCTCCAGGGCGGCCGCCTCCTCCTCGGGGCTCTCGGCCAGGATCATGCGGCGCACGATGGGAAGGCGGTCCTCGGCAATGAACATGTGCTCGGTGCGACACAAGCCGATGCCCTCTGCCCCCAGACGTCGGGCGTTGGCGGCGTCGGCGCCGGTGTCGGCATTGGCCCGCACCCCGAGCTTGCCCTTGCGGATGGCGTCGGCCCAGCCGAGGACCACGTCGAACTCGGCCGGGGGCTCAGCAGCGGTGAGGGGAACCTGGCCGAGCACCAGAGACCCGGCGGTACCGTCGATGGAGATCCACTCCCCCTCGTGGACCACGGTGTCGGCCACCCGGAAGGTCTTGCCCTCGATGCGGAGCTTCTCTGCACCCACCACGGCCGGCTTGCCCCATCCCCGGGCCACCACGGCGGCGTGGGAGACCAACCCTCCCCGGGAGGTGAGGATGCCCTGGGAGGCCAGCATGCCGTGGACGTCCTCGGGCGAGGTCTCGGTGCGCACCAGGATGACCTGCTCACCCCGGGCGGCCGCCGCCGCCGCCTCGTCGGCGGTGAAGTAGGCCCGGCCCACGGCGGCCCCTGGCGACGCCCCCAGTGCGCTGGTGAGGACCTTGTGGCCCGAGCCGGCGAACTGGGGATGCAGCACCTGCTCGAGGTGCTCGGCGGTGATGCGCGACACCGCCTCGTCCCTGGTGAGGCGGATGGCACGGTCCTTGGTCATGTCCACCGCCATGCGCAACGCGGCGCGCCCGGTGCGCTTTCCCACCCGGGTCTGGAGCATCCACAGTTTGCCCTGCTCGATGGTGAACTCGGTGTCGCACATGTCGCGGTAATGGCGTTCGAGCCGGGCGAAGATGTCGAGGAGCTGGCGGTGGATCTTGGGAAAACGGTCCTTGAGCGCCGAAAGCGGCTCGGTGTTGCGAATGCCTGCGACGACGTCCTCTCCCTGGGCGTTCACCAGGAAGTCGCCGTACTCGCCCTTGTCCCCCGTGGCGGGGTCGCGGGTGAAGCCCACGCCGGTTCCCGAATCGTCGTCGCGGTTGCCGAAGACCATGGCCTGGACGTTCACTGCGGTACCGAGCTCGTGGGAGATGCCCTCGTGCTCGCGGTAGGCGATGGCCCGTGGACCGTTCCACGACCGGAACACGGCCTCTATGGCGCCGCGCAGCTGCACGTCGGGGTCCTGCGGGAAAGCCCTCCCCGACTCCCGGTGGACGATGCCCTGGTAGGACTCGACGAGACTGCGCAGCTCCCCGACGGGGATCTCGGCGTCGGAGCGGGCCCCCGAACGGGCCTTGGCTCCTTCGAGGAGGCCGTCGAAGGGCTCACCGCTCAGCCCGAGGACGATGCGGGCGTACATGGAAACGAAGCGGCGGTAGGAGTCGTAGGCGAATCGCTCGTCGTCGGTCTGCTTGGCCAGTCCCTCCACAGACTCGTCGTTCAACCCCAGGTTGAGGACGGTGTCCATCATCCCCGGCATCGAGAACTTGGCACCCGAGCGCACCGAGACGAGCAAGGGATCGACGGAGTCGCCCAGGCGCTTGCCCATCTTGCGCTCGAGGCGGGCACGAGCCCGCTTCACCTCACCACTCAGGCGCTCCGGCCAGCCCCCGTGCATGTAGGCCCGACAGGCGTCGGTGGAGATGGTGAAGCCGTGGGGGACCGGGAGCCCGAGCACCGACGTCATCTCCGCCAGGTTCGCCCCCTTGCCGCCCAGGAGATCCTTGAGCTCCATGGGGGGCCGTCGATGGCTGTGGTCGAAGTCGTAGACGAAAGGCATCTCGCCTCCTGGCGGGGTGGGGGACCGTTCGAGCCTAGTGCCGGGCGCCGGGCCCGGAGCCCGCGGAATACCAGCCATTGCAGCGAGGTTGCCCGTGGCATGGCCGGGCCGGGAACACCAGGAGATCCGAGCGCCGGCGGGGAGCTCGTCCGGACACGGACAGCGTTGCACCGGGTTGCCGCTCACGTCCTGGGGCGGCGCCGTTACGAGGTGAGCGGTCGTTTCGGGCTGCGAGCGAGCCCGGACGGCATCGCCACGCCGGCGTTCGGCGACGAGCCCGAAGTCCTTCGGATCACCGGAACCTGGTTGGTACGCGAACGAGCCGGCTCCATGAGCCGACTGGCACTCCCGGGAACCACGCTGCGCGCCCTCGCCACCTTCGCCGGTGCGGACGTCGAGGCACCGTTCTCCGCAGGGGACGACACGCCGGCGCCCGGCGAGGTGGATGAAGCGCTTCACGTCGATCCCGCCGCGCTCCACGAGCTGGCCTCCTGGTTCGCCCTGGCGTGGGAGGTGCTCGACGAGCTGGTCACCGCTGCGCCGGCCACTGCCGAGCCCGCCACCATCCAGCTGTGGCCCGAGCACTTCGACGCCGGCACCAACTTGGTGCTGGCCAACGGGGAGCGGGTGAACCTGGGCTTCTCCCCCGGCGACGCCACATGCGACGAGCCGTACGCCTACGTGGGCCCCTGGTCGAGCGCACGAGGCGGGAACCCCGCTTTCTGGAACGCGTCCTTCGGTGCTGTGCTCAGGCGCTCCGAGCTCGACCCGTCCGGTCCGCGACACGACTGCGCTCGGTTCCTCCTCGCCGGCATGGCCAACGCCGCAGCGACGTGACGCCACCGGCGCCACCCGGGGAAGGGGCTGGACGGCCCGGGGCGCCAAGGCCCGCTCGTCGGTGACGACGGCGCGGTCTCCGGGCCTGCGCCTGGGAACCCCGCCCGGGCGCTGGACGGTCGCCGCCACCGTGCTGGGCTCGTCGATGGCAGCCATCGACGGCACGGTCGTGGGAATCGCCCTCCCCACCATCGGGCGCCAGTTCCACGCTTCCATCACGACCATGCAGTGGGCGGTCAACGGCTACATGCTGGCGCTCGGGGCACTGCTGCTTGTGGGCGGCACCCTGGGGGACCTGCTCGGACGCCGGCGCGTCTTCAGCGTGGGGATGGCGTGGTTCGCACTGTCCTCTGCCGCCTGCGCCTTCGCCCCCGACGCCACCGTGCTGGTGGCCACCCGGATCCTCCAAGGAGTGGGGGCGGCGTTGCTGACACCGGGGAGCCTGGCAATCCTCGAGGCGTCATTCGCCGACGACGACAGGGGCCGGGCCATCGGCGCCTGGTCCGGCTTGGGGGGCGTGGCCACCGCCGCCGGCCCGCTCCTGGGCGGGTACCTGATCAGCGCCGCCTCCTGGCGCTGGATCTTCTTCATCAACTTGCCCGTCGCCGGTGCCGCCCTGGCCATCACCCGTCGTCACGTCCCCGAATCGCACCAGGACGCACCGCCGAAGCTGGACCGACCCGGTGCCGCACTGGCCGTGCTCTTTTTGGCCGGCGTGACCTATGCACTGGTCGAGGGCCCGGGCGAGGGGTGGGGATCGCCTCCGGTGACGGGCATGCTGGCGGTGGGGTTAGTGGCGGGAACGGCCTTCTTCGCCCTGGAGGGACGCCGACGTGACCCCATGGTGCCGCTGGCGGTCTTCCGGGCCCGGCAGTTGAGCGTCACCAACGCCTGCACGTTCCTCGTCTACGCCGCCCTGGGCGGCGCCCTCTTCCTCCTCCCCATCGAGCTGCAGGTGGCAGACCACTACAGCCCCCTCCAATCGGGACTGGCCCTCCTTCCGCTCACGGTGATCATGCTCCTGCTGTCGGCCCGCTCGGGCCGCCTGGCGGCGCGCATCGGACCGCGCCTGCAGATGAGCACCGGTCCGGTCATGGTCGGTATCGGCCTGGCGCTGCTCGTCCGCACGACATCAGACACCGCGTACCTTACGACCGCGCTGCCTGCGGTCGTCGTGATCGGCCTCGGGCTGGCGACGACGGTGGCGCCGCTCACCGCCACCGCCATGTCGTCCGTTCCGGGCGATCACGCCGGTCTGGCGTCAGCGGTCAACAACGACGTGGCCCGGATCGGCAGCCTCATCGCCGTGGCGGTGCTTCCAGCCCTGGCCGGCCTGACAGGAAGCGCCTATCTCCACGCCCAGTCGATGGAGCACGGTTTCCGCACCGCGCTGTACGTCGCCGCCGTCTGGTGCGCTGCGGGCGGGTTGCTGGCTGCCGTAGGCATCCGCAACCCGGCGCCGGTGCCGGGAGGGCCCCCTCCTCCGGCCCAGCCCTACCACTGCGCCCTCGACGCCACTCCGGCCGGCGCCGAGGTCTGACCGACCGGCATTCGGGCGTTCCGCCGTGCCTCAGCGGCGGAGGCGCCCGGCCATCTCCTCGGTCAGCGAAGCGATGGGAACCCGCACCTGCTCGGTGCTGTCGCGGTCGCGGATGGTCACGGCTTGGTCCTCGAGCGAGTCGAAGTCCACCGTGACGCAGTAGGGGGTGCCCACCTCGTCCTGGCGCCGGTAGCGGCGCCCGATGGACTGCGTCACGTCGAAGTCGCACGTGGCGACGGGCTGGAGCAGGCCCAGCACCTGGCGCGACAGCGGCACCAGGGCGTCGTTCTTGGAGAGCGGGAGCACCGCCACCTGGTAGGGAGCGAGGCGGCTGTCGAGGCGCAGCACAGCGCGCTTCTCGCCCCCCACCTCATCCTCGTCGTAGGCGGCCAAAAGGAAGGCCATCAGGGTGCGGGTCGCTCCCGCGGCCGGCTCGATCACGTACGGGGTGTAGCGCTCGCCGGTGGCCTGGTCGAAGTACTCGAGGCGCTCCCCCGAGAGCGCCGTGTGGGCCTTCAAGTCGTAGTCGGTCCGATTGGCGATGCCCTCGAGCTCGTCCCAGCCCCAGGGGAAGAGGAATTCGACGTCGGCGGTGCCTGATGAGTAGTGCGACAGCTCCTCGGCGCTGTGGTGGCGCAAGCGCAGCTTGTCGGCGGCGATACCGAGATCCTGGTACCAGGCCATGCGCACCTCGAGCCAGTACTCGAACCACTTGTCGGCCTCATCGGGAGGCACGAAGTACTCCATCTCCATCTGCTCGAACTCTCGGGTCCTGAACACGAAGTTCTGTGGCGTGATCTCGTTACGGAAGGACTTTCCCACCTGGGCGATGCCGAAGGGCGGCTTCTTGCGCGTGGTGGTGAGCACGTTGAAGAAGTTGACGAACATGCCTTGCGCAGTCTCGGGCCGGAGATAGGCGACGGTGGACTCGTCCTCCACCGGGCCTGCGTGGGTCTTGAACATGAGGTTGAACGCCCGGGGCTCGGTGAGGTCCGTGGACCCGCAGTTGGGGCAGCTGTCGCCGATCTTGTCGGCCCGCCAGCGCTCGTGGCAGTTGCGGCAGTCCACCAGGGGGTCGGTGAAGGTGGCCAGGTGGCCCGAGGCCTCCCAGATCTTGGGCGAGGACAGGATGGCGGCGTCGATGCCCACGATGTCGTCGCGCTCGGTGACCATGGAGCGCCACCAGGCGTCCTTCACGTTGCGCAACATGTTGACACCCAGCGGGCCGAAGTCGTACGTGGAGCGGAACCCGCCGTAGATCTCGGCCGAGGGGAAGATGAAGCCCCGGCGCTTGCACAGATTGACGATCGTCTCCATGAGGCTGCCGGAAGCGGCCCCGGGCGCGTCCTGCTCGGTCATAGGGGAAGGATAGTTGGCACCCGTAGGCGTCTCGTCACCTCGTCGGCCACCAAGCGCCCCTCGACGGTGAGCACGGCCCGGCCCTCTCGGCGCCGCACCAGGCCCTCGAGATCGGCGTCGTCGGGCACGACTCCGTCCGGCACGCCCTCGGACGTCCGCAGCGAGAGCGCCAGGGCCTCGAAAGCGCGCTGGTGCTCGTCGAGCACCTCTTGGCCGGCGACAGGCGAGCGGCCGGCGTCGATGGCCGCCACATAGCGCTCGGGGGTACGGACGTTCCACCATCGCCGCCCGCCTTCGTGCGAGTGAGCTGCGCAACCGATCCCGCGGTAGTCGCCCTGGCGCCAGTAGAGCTGGTTGTGCCGGCACTCGTGCCCTGGAACGGCCCAATTGGACACCTCGTACCAGCGGTAGCCGGCGGCCGACAGCAGCCGATCGGCCACGTGGTAGCGGCGCGCCAAGTCGTCCTCGGCGGGATGGCGTTCGGGGTGGCGCGCCAGGGCCGTGCCCGGCTCCACCGTGAGGGCATAGGCACTCAGGTGCGCAGGGCGGGGCTCGAAGGCGAGCACGGCCGCGAGCGTCACCTCCCAGTCGGCGTCCTCCTCGCCGGCCCCGCCGAAGATGAGGTCGACGTTGACCTCGAAGCCGTACGACGCCGCCAACGCCAGAGCCCGGCCCACGCTGGCAGGATCGTGGCGGCGGCCCAGGCCGGCCAGGACGCGTGGCACCATCGACTGCACGCCGAAGGACACCCGGTTGACCCCGGCGGCCCGCCAGTGGCCGAAGACCTCGTCGCAGGCGCCTTCGGGGTTGCACTCGGCGGTCACCTCGGCGCCGGGCGCCACGGCGATGGCGTCCAGCATCTCCGCCAACAGCTCACCGGGCAGGCGCGAAGGCGTGCCACCTCCCACGAAGACGCTCGTGGCCTCGGCCATACCCTCCTCGTGGCGCGCCCGGCGGGCCTCGGCCACACAAGCCCGGGCGTAGCGAGCCATCAGGTGGTCCCGGTCGGTCCAGGTGGCGAAGGCGCAGTAGTCACAGCGCGCCGCGCAGAAGGGCACGTGCAGGTACACGCCGAAGGGCCCCGGCGTCGGCGCCCCGGTGCTCACAGCGAGGCCGAGCGCAGGCTGCGCAAGCGGCGGTCGAGATGCACCTCCATGGCAGCGCCGGCCAGCTCCGCCACCTCGTCGGTGACCGCCGAGGCGGGCTCGGCCAGCACCCCGGCCAGTCCGCCGCCCAAGGTTCGGCGCACCAGTTCCAGCGCCGCCGGCGACATGGGCCGCCCCCGACGGCAGTCCCGGCACAGGGCGCCGCCCTGGAGGAGGTCGAAGGCCACCAGCTCGCCCTCCGCCCCGCACGAGGCGCACGCCTCGACCACAGGGGCCGATCCCTCGAGCGCCAGCGCCTTGAGCAGGAATCCGGGGACGAGCAACGCTGAGTCGGTCCGTTCGAGCGACCGCAGCGCCCCCACCACCATGTCGTAGAGGCGGGGGGCGGGATGGTGCTCCTGGGCGAGCTGGTCGGCCACCTCGAGGACCGTGAACGCCTTGGTCACCCTGCTCAGGTCCTCGCGCACCACCCGAAAGGCGTCGAGCACCTCGGCCTGGTTGACGATGTCGAGCTCGCGGCCCTTCCAGCACAGCATCGCCACGTGCGACAGGGGCTCGAGACGGCCACCGAACTTGGATGTGGTGCGCCGCACTCCCTTGGCCACCGCCCGCACCTTGCCGTGCGCCCGGGTGAGCAGGGCCACGATGCGGTCGGCCTCCCCCAGGCGCATGGTGCGCAGGACCACGCCCTCGTCGCGGTAGAGGCTCACCGCTCCATTGTCCCGCCGGCGGCGCCCTCCTCCCCGGCTTCGGCCCGCCCCCCGGCCTCCTCCGTGGCCGCTGTCGGCTCCCCCGGCTCCTCGACTCCCTCGGGTGCCGGCCCAGCAGCGCCGACCCGGGGTTGGGAGGGAGCCGGCGCTGGGGGCCAGGGCCGGGGCTCGCCACGGGGCGCCCGCCGCCCCCCGAACACACCTCCCAGGACGATCATGACGAGCACGGCGACGACCGTCACCACCAAGGCCACGGCAGCGGTGACCCCGGCGACGGCGAGGACGACCACCAGGGCGAACAGCAACGCCCCTAGGCCGTAGGCCAGCACCCGGGTGAAGGCCGTCACCGCCGCAGGCCTCCGTAGCGGCGATCGCGACTCTGGTACTCCGCCACGGCGGCGAAGAGGTCCTGGCGAGAGAAGTCGGGCCACAGCACGTCGGTGAACACGAGCTCGCTGTAGGCCAGCTCCCACAGAAGGAAGTTCGAGATCCGGTACTCGCCCGACGTGCGGATCACCAGGTCGGGATCGGGTTGGTCGGGAAAGTAGAGACGAGAGCGGATGGCGCGCTCGTCGATGCGCTCGGCGCGCACGCCGTCGGCCACCAGGGCGCGCACGGCATCTACGATCTCGGCCCGGCCGCCGTAGTTGAATGCCATGGTGAGCGTCATCCGGCGGTTGCCCCTGGTGAGCTCGGCGGACTCGTCGATGCGCCGGATCACACGACGGGGCACGCGCCAGTCACGGCGCCCGGCGAAGCGGATGCGCACACCCTTGTCGTTGAGCTCGTCACGCCGACGCACGAGCAGCGACTCGTTGAAGCCCATGAGATAGCGCACCTCGTCGGGTGGGCGCCGCCAGTTCTCGGTTGAGAAGGCGAACATGGTGAGCCACTGGATGCCGATCTCGAGGGCTCCCTCCACGACGTCGAAGAGGGCGGCCTCGCCGGCGGCATGGCCCTCGGTGCGGGGGAGCCCCCGCCGGTTGGCCCAGCGACCGTTGCCGTCCATCACGCAGGCGACGTGTGCCGGCACGTGTGACGGATCGACGCCGGAAGCGACAGGGAAGCTGGGCACGTCGGTCCACGCTAATGACTCGCTGCGCCAACGCCGACTCGCTACCCACCGGCTGGAGGCCGGCCCCGGACGCGAGACGCGGGCGGCCCGGAGGCCGCCCGCGTGGCTCAATGCCTGGCCGCCCCTGTCAGAGGCGGCGGACCTTGGTCGCCTGCGGTCCCTTCTGTCCGGCGGTGGCGTCGAATTCCACTCGCTCGCCCTCGGTGAGCTCGCGGTACCCGGTGCCCTCGATCGCCGAGAAGTGGACGAAGACGTCGGGCGAGCCGTCGTCGGGCGTGACGAAGCCGTAGCCCTTGGTCGAGTTGAACCACTTCACGGTGCCTTCGGCCATGATGATGCCTCTCTCCCACGCATGAATCGAACTTGCGGGAGACGAAGCGTCAACCGACAACGGCGACCGGCCTGCGTGATCCAACCGAACGCTGGGCGAGAGAGTAGCGCAGAGGCCCACGACGAGGGCGGGAAGAGCCCAAGGCGGCGGGACCCCCGGGGTAGCGTCGGAAGGTGGGGAGCTCCGGGGCATCCGGCCCGGCCGACGAACTGGCTTCGCTGCTGCGCGCCGTGGCGGCGTCGCTACCGGGTGGCGGGGAGGAGCGTCCCGGGCAGGTGGCCATGGCACGGGCAGTGGCCAGGGCACTGGCCCTGGAACGACACCTCGTGGTCCAGGCGGGCACCGGGACGGGCAAGTCCCTCGCCTACCTGCTGCCCCTCGTGCTGGCGGGCCGTAAGGCCGTGGTGGCCACAGCCACCAAGCACCTCCAGGACCAGCTGGCCGGCAAGGACCTGCCGCAACTGGCCGCAGCCCTGGGTGAGGGGCAGCCCTTCGCCTTCGCCGTGCTCAAAGGCCGCGCCAACTACATCTGCCGCCAACGGGTGGCCGAACTGTCGCGCCCGGGACCCGTCGGCGTCGAAGGGGGGGACGACGATCCCCACCAGGAGGCCCCACCGGATGCCGTGCTGTTCGAGGCGACGGCTTTCGAGGAGGAGCCCGGCAACGCCCGAGCAGCTCCCCGGGGGCGCCGTGGCGTGGCGCCCGAGCCGGGGCGGCTGGCCGACCAGGTCCGTCGCCTGGTGGCGTGGGCGGGGGTGACCGACAGCGGCGAGCGCTCGTCGCTCCCCTTCGAGCCCGATCTGCGAGCCTGGGCGGCGCTGTCGGTGAGCGCCCGTGAGTGCCCCGGCGCCTTCCACTGCCCGTCGGGCCCCGACTGCTTCGCCGAGCTGGCCAGGCACCGGGCGGCGGCCGCCGACGTGGTGGTCGTGAACACGCACCTCTACGCCGCCCATCTGGCTGCCCAAGGGGCCGTGCTCCCCGACCACGACGTGGTGGTTTTCGACGAGGCCCATGCCCTGGAGGACGTCATGACCGAGGGACTGGGCATCGAGGTCACCCCCGGCCGCTTGCGAGCCGCCGCCGCCTCGGCGCGCGGCCAGGTGGCCGAGGGCGACGCCCCGTTGGTCGACGGCCTGTCCCAAACGGCGGACCGCCTCGATGCCGCCCTCGAGCCC
>JBJKRZ010000161.1:0-11531 GCA_046704365.1 Acidimicrobiales bacterium
CCTCGATGGCGGCCACCACCGGCTTGGAGAGGGCCAGGCGTGTGGGTCCCATGGGGCCGGGGCCGTCATCGGGCACGGGGCGCCGGTCGCCCTGCGCCAGCGCCTTCAGGTCGGCGCCGGCGCAGAAAGTGCCGCCCTGTCCGGTGAGCACCGCCACCGAGGCGCCGCCGTCTGCCTCGAACTCCGAGAAGGCATCGAGCAGGGCGGCGGCGGTCTGCGAGTCGACGGCGTTGCGTCGTTCGGGGCGGCAGATGCTGACCACGCGCAGCGCGCCGTCTCTTTGGACCTCCACCGGACCGGGCACGCCGACCATCTTCGCAGAGGGCTCCTGGCGCCCCTCGGCGACCGCCGCCGCGCCGACATCGCGTGCCCGGCGCCGGGTCGGAAAAAACCCGACCTGGCTAGTCGACAATTGGCAACGGAACCGGTAGAGTCTGCCGCCTACCGACCGACTGACGTTCCGCCCGACCCTGTGGGGCCCCCGGGCAGGCAGGAGGACCACCATGGCCGTACGACTGGGCGACACCGCCCCCGATTTCAGCGCCGACACCACCGATGGCACCGTCAACTTCCACGAGTGGCTGGGCGACTCGTGGGGGATCCTCTTCTCGCACCCCAAGGACTTCACGCCGGTGTGCACCACCGAACTGGGAGCCTTCTCGAAGCGCAAGGCCGAGTTCGACAAGCGCAACACGAAGCTCATCGGCTTGTCGGTGGACCCCGTCGATTCGCACAAGGGATGGAACAAGGACATCGAGGAGACCCAGGGTCAAGGGGTGAATTTCCCCATCATCGGCGACCCTGACCGCAAGGTGGCCGACCTCTACGACATGATCCACCCCAACGCCAGCGACACCTTCACCGTGCGCTCGGTGTTCATCATCGGCCCCGACAAGAAGGTCAAGCTGACCCTCACCTACCCGGCCTCCACGGGGCGCAACGTCGACGAGGTCATCCGTGTCCTCGACTCGTTGCAGCTCACCGCCGACTACCAGGTGTCGACCCCGGTGGACTGGAAGGACGGTGAAGACGTGATCATCGCCCCTGCCATTCCGGACGAGGAGGCCAAGCAGAAGTTCCCCAAGGGGTTCAAGACGCTCAAGCCCTACCTGCGTATCACGCCGCAACCGAACCGCTGAACCGCTGAACGGTTCGCCCCGCCCGGCAGCGGGGGCGCCGCTCAGGCGGCGTCCCCGCTCTCGACGGCGAGGATGGGCGCCGAGGTGAAGAGGTACTTGCGGAGGTGACGGTCGAGCGCCTCGTCGTGGCGCCGGAGCCACTCCAGGGTCATGGCGGCATGCTCCTTCTCCTCGTCGCGATTGTGGGCCAGCAGGGCCCGCAGGCTCTCGTCGCCGCTGGCGGCCACCCGTTGGTCGTACCAGTCGATGGCCTCCAGCTCCTCGCCCAGGGAGGCGAGGGCTCGGTGGCGGTCGATCACCTCGGGACCGAGCTTCTCGCTCGGCTCGTGCAGTCCGGCGCTCTGGGGCATCGACGTCTCCTCTCGGTGGGTGCTGCCTCGGGCGGCGCCGGCTATCGGCGGCGCGGCAATCCACAACCATGTTGTGACCGCTGGCGGGACGTCGAAAACCTGGCGTCGCCGGGCTCGACGACTCTTCGTCGAGCCTTCAGCTTCGTCGCCTGCGCCGAGGCGCCCTCACATCCACCGGCGCTGCCTGCGCCCGTGGACCCAGAGCGGAACACTGCCGTGGGGCGTTTCGCCGGGGGCAGGGGAGTGGCCGTGCCACGCCCACGGACCGTGACGGTGCCGGCAGCGGCGTGAGCGGGCCCAGAACACGAGGAAGATCACGCCGAACAGCAGCCACGGGAAGTGCCAGCTCCAGGCCGCCGCCCAGAAGGCGGCCAGGAAGATGACCATGGTCACCACCATGAACGAGAAGCCACCGCGGCGGCGCCTTGTCTCGGGGGCGGCGAGGGGCGTCCCTGCCAGGGGCGGCAGGTCGTCGAACAGCCCGGCCAGCTGGACCCGGGTCTTGGCCGACATGGCCTGCTGGATGCGGTCGTCGAACTCGGCCTGGTCCAGGCGGCCGTCGGCGAAGTGCTTGGAGAGGGCGTCGGCCACCTGGGCCCGCTCGGCGTCCGAGACGCGCAGGTTGGCGCCCGGTACCGAGCCCGAGGGCGGGGTCCACGTCGTCATGTCCAGGGCTCCCCGAGATGGGCGATCCACTGCTCGCCGACGCAGGCAGGCTCGCCCTCGTCGGGGATGAGCAGCCAACCGGCGGCGTACACGACCACGCCGGCGCCGCCGAAGAGAGCCAGTACCACCAGGGCCATGCGGACCAGGACCGGATCCAGGTCGAGGTAGCGCGCCAGGCCGGCGGCCACCCCCGCCACCATGCGCCCGCACGAAGGGCGCACGAGGGCGACGGCGGGCGCCGCGTCGCCGGTGGCGATGTCGAAAGGGGCAGCGGGGCCGTGTGCGTTCATGGTCCCATGGTGGGCTCCACCTGGTGCCCTGCCAATGGGGAAGGACCCTGATTCGTCCCTGACCCGACGTCGACGGCTAGGGAAGTGCCCCGATGGGCAGGGCAGGGGCCAGGTGCGATCATGGGTGCATCGACCCGGGCACCGCCACCGAACCAGCGGGGCCGCCGTGGCTCTACCAGGGGCCCCGGCGTAGGCGCCACCGCCGCTGGTGGTACGGGCCTCGCCGCAGCGGGAGGCTGCGGCGGAGCGTGGACGACCGGATCGTCGGTGGCGTGGCACAGGGCCTGGCCGGCCGGCTCGGCTTCGACCCCACCGTGGTGCGCCTGGGCTTCGTCCTCGCCTCCTTGGTCAGCGGCTTCGGTGTGCCGCTCTACGTGCTGGGCTGGCTGCTCATCCCCGCCGAAGGGGAGCGGTCGAGCATCGCTGCTCGCGCCGCGCGCGATGGCCGGGGGCTGGCGCTCGCCCTGGCCGTCCTGCCGGCCCTGGTGGTGGTGCTGGTCCTGGCTGCCGCCTTGGGTGTCGGCTGGGTGGGCTCGTTCGCGGCGCCCGTCGCCGTGGGCGGCGCCGGCGTCGTGCTGGTGTGGCGCAACGCCAGCGAGGACGAGCGTCGCCGCGTGGACCCCGTCCTGCGGCCCCTGGCCCTGCTGGGGTTGACCGAACGGGCCTCGTGGCGGGGGGTGCTCATACGCGGCGTTCTGGGGCTGGCCATCGCCCTCGGAGGGGTGAGCCTGCTGCTCATGGGCTCCGACCAGGTTGTGGTGCGCCCGCTCGGCGGCGCCTTGCTCGTGTTGGCGGGTGTCGTCGTCGTCTTCGGGCCGGGGTGGCTGCACCTCGTGCGCGACCTCTTCGACGAGCGCCAGGCTCGTGCCCTGGCCGAGGAACGGGCGGACCTGGCAGCGCGGGTGCACGACTCGGTGCTGCAGACCCTCGCCCTCATCCAGCGACGGGCCGAGGACCCCCATCAAGTGACCAAGCTGGCCCGGGCCCAGGAACGGGAGCTGCGGGCCTGGCTCTTCGAAGGCCAGCGGCCGGGTGGCGACGAGGGCGACCGGACGATGGCGGCGGCAGTTGCCCGCCTGGAACGGGAGGTGGAGGACCGCCACGAGGTGGCCGTCGAGACCGTGGTCGTCGGCGATTGCCCGCTCGACGACGACCTGGAGGCGCTGGTGGGTGCCGGCCGTGAGGCCGCTGTCAACGCCGCGAAGTGGTCGGGCGCCCCCGCTGTCTCGGTCTTCGTCGAGGTGGAGCCGGCCCAGGTCTCGTTGTACGTGCGCGACCGCGGGGTGGGCTTCGAACCCGACGCCGTGGCCGAGGACCGACGGGGGCTGGCCGAGTCGATCCGGGGGCGCATGGCCCGCCACGGGGGCTCGGCCGAGGTGCGCAGCTCGCCGGGCACAGGCACCGAGGTGGTGCTGCGCATGCCGCGGCGCGTGCCCGCCGCCGACCCGACCGGGCGCCTGTGACGCCATGGCGGTGACCCGATGCCGGGTGTTCCTGGTGGACGACCACGCCCTGTTCCGCGCCGGGGTGCGCGCCGAGCTCGGCGACGCCGTCGAGGTGGTGGGGGAGGCCGACGACGTGGAGCCTGCCGTCGAGCTCATCGGTGAGCGCCAGCCCGACGTGGTGCTCCTCGACGTGCACCTGCCCGGGGGTGGCGGACAGGCGGTCCTCGAAGCCGTGAAGGCGGACCACGCCGGCGTGCGCTTCCTGGCTCTGTCGGTGTCGGACGCCCCCGAGGACGTGATCGCCGTGATCCGGGCCGGTGCCCGCGGCTATGTCACGAAGACCATCTCGGGACCGGAGCTGGTGGACGCCGTGCAGCGGGTGGCGGCCGGCGACGCCGTGTTCTCGCCTCGCCTGGCCGGTTTTGTGCTCGACGCCTTCGCCGCCGAGCCGGCCGTCACAGCGGGCACGCCACCCAGTTTCGACCCCGAGCTCGACCAACTCACCCAGCGCGAGCGGGAGGTCCTGCGGCTCATCGCCCGCGGCTACGCCTACAAGGAAGTGGCAGCCGAACTGGCGATCTCGGTCAAGACGGTGGAGAGCCACGTGTCTGCCGTCTTGCGCAAGCTCCAGCTGTCGAGCCGTCACCAACTCACCCGCTGGGCCACCGAGCGCCGCCTGCTCTGATCCCGGGCCTGGCGCATGCCGGTCCCCCCAGAGCCCGAACCGTGGCTTTGCCTCAGCCGGCCTCCTCGGCGGTCAGCCGGTCATCGGGAGGCTCCGCCCCCGCCTTCACCAAGAGGAGGCGCAATTCGCGCTTGAGCACCTTCCCCTGCGGATTGCGGGGCAGCGGTTCGGAGCGGAACCAGAAGTGGGTGGGCACCTTGAAACCTGCCAGGCGGTCGCGCACGTGACGGGCCAGCTCCTCGGCGGTGACCCTCGTTCCCGGTCTGAGCACGACGGCAGCCCCCACCTCCTCGCCCAGCACCTCGTGAGGCACGCCGATGACGGCGGCGTCGGACACCGCAGGGTGCTCGAACAGGGCGGCCTCCACCTCGACGGAGTAGACGTTCTCCCCTCCGCGGATCACCATGTCCTTGGCTCGGTCCACGATGTAGACGAAACCCTCCTCGTCGATGCGGGCCACGTCTCCTGAATGGAGCCATCCCAGGGTGAAGCTGGCAGAACTGTCCTCCGGCTTGTTCCAGTAGCCCCGTACGACGTTGGGTCCCTTGATCCACAGCTCGCCCAGCACTTCGGGCCCCGTCGGCAGGTCGGAGGTGGGCTCTTCGCCTTCGAAACCCTCCGGCACCACGGCCACGTCACACACCGGAACGGCCGGCCCCACGCTGTCGGGCTTGCGCAGGTAGTCGTCGCCCGAGTTCATGGTGGTGACCGAGGAGGTCTCGGTGAGCCCGTAACCGTTGGAAGGAGCGCCCACGGGAAAGTGCTCCTTGATGCGGCGCACCAGCTCGGGCGGGGCAGGGGCGCCGCCGTAGGCCACAGCCCGCACCGAGGAGGTGTCGCGGGAGGCGAAGCTCGGCGAGTCGATCACCTGCATGACCATGGCCGGAACGCCTCCGAATGTGGTGACGCTCTCCCGTTCGATCAGTTCCAAGGCCCGTTCGGGATCCCAGTGGTGCATCATCACGAGCTTGTTCCCGGCCGCCGTGTTGGCCACCAAGCTGGAATGGCACCCGGTGGCGTGGAACAAGGGGACCGACAGGAGAAAGGCGCTCTGGTCGGTCCCCGGGGGGGCGTCGCCCATGCCACTCGAGCCGCGCAATGCCTGGCGTGAGTTGATGAAGAAGAGGCTCATCAAGTTGGTGCACATGTTGCGCTGGGTGCCCACGGCGCCCTTGGGCCTGCCCGTGGTACCCGAGGTGTAGAAGATGGTGGCGTCGTCCTCGGGGTCGAGGCTCGCGTCGGGGAGTGTGGCGCCGGCGGCCGGCTCGCCCACCATGTCGGCGAAGGACAGCACGGGGACCGGCGTGCCCGAGGGCGCAGTAAAGGGGGAGCGGTCCTCGCTCGTGACCACCACGGCCCGCAAATCGGGAAGCTCGCCCAGGTGGGGCAGGAGCTGCTCGAGGCGGGCCACGTCGACGAAGACCACCGTCGTCCCCGAGTCGGCCAGGCCATAGGTGAGCTCGGGTCCTGTCCACCAGGCGTTGAGGGGCACCACCACTGCGCCGGCGGCCGCTGCCGCCCAGAAGCTCATCGCCCACTCGGGGAGGTTGCGCATGGCGATGGACACGCGGTCGCCTTTGGTGACGCCCAAGCGGTCGGCCAGGTCGCACCCCAAAGTGGCGGCGATCCGGTAGAGCTGCTCGAAGGTGGTGCGCTCGTCCTCGTAGACGAGGTAGGTCTTGTCCCCGTGCGGGCGCGACAGCTCGAGGATGTCGCGCAGCGAGGCAGGGGCGTGCTTCCACACCCGGGTGGGCACGCCTCGGATGTCGACCTCCTCCATCTCGAACATCTGGCCTGCGGCGGTGAGCGTCCGCTCCGCCTCAGCCAACGACATACCCTCTGTCATCGTGCCGCCCTTTCCGGCGCCGGTCCTCGGCGCCACTGGGTGCTGTCGGTCGACGCCTTGCCCCGGGAGGCGACGGGCCGCCGCCGGCGCCACGACTCGGCCAGCTCCGGTGGGGTCCATCCCCGGTCGGTGGTGTCGACGGTGCACCCAGGCGCCACCACGTCGTCGATCTGGTCGAGGACGTCGTCATCGAGCGCCACCTCGGCAGCCCCGAGGAGGCTGGTGAGCTGGTCCATGGTGCGTGGCCCGACGATGGCCGAGGTGACGGCCCGGTGGGTGAGCACGAAGGCCAGCGCCAGGTGGGTGAGCGGGACCCCTGCTGCGGCGGCCACGGGGACCAGCGCCTCGACGGCGTCCAGCTTGGCCGCCACGGACGGACGGGCGGGGTCGAAGCGGTCGGGCACCCGGCTGGGTCGTCCCGTCTCTGTGGCGATGGGCTGCCCGCGCCGATAGCGACCTGTGAGCCAGCCACCGTTGAGGGGGCTCCAGGCTATGACGCCCATTCTGTAGCGCTCGCAGGTGGGCAGGACGCCCTGCTCGGCGGCCCGGGCCAGGATCGAGTAGGGGGGTTGCTCGCACTCGAAGCGTTGGTGGCTGCGCCGCTCGGCCACCCACTGCGCCTCCACGACGAGCTCGGCCGGAAAGGTCGAGGAGCCGATGGCACGCACCTTGCCCTGGTGCACGAGGTCCGACAAGGCGCCCAGGGTGTCGTCGACGTCGCAGGTGGGGTCGGGACGGTGGACCTGGTAGAGGTCGATCCACTCTGTCTTGAGCCGCCGCAGGCTCCCTTCCACCGCCCGCATGATCCAGCGACGCGAATTGCCGGCCATGTTGGCGTCGGCGCCCATCGGGGCGTGGAACTTGGTGGCCAGGATCACCGAGTCTCGCCGGCCTCCGCTCAGGGCCTTGCCCACGATCTCCTCGGACTCGCCTGCCGAGTACACGTCGGCCGTGTCGACGAAGTTGACCCCGGCGTCCAGGGCGGCGTGGACGATGCGTACGCAGTCCTCGTGATCGGGGTTGCCCCAGGAGCCGAGCATCATGGCTCCCAGGCACAGCGGGGAGACCCGCATTCCGGTGCGTCCCAGGACTCGCAGATCCACGGTTACTCCTTTCCGCCCACGAGCGGGGGGGTGGACGGCGGCTTGCGGGGGAGGGCGAAGACGGCGCGCCGGTAGTACGCCAGCTCCGCCACCGACTCCTTGATGTCGCCCATGGCCCGGTGGGCGGTCTGCTTGGGCGGGGCGCCGGCGAGGGCCTCGGGATACCAGCGCCGGGCCAGCTCCTTGACGGTGGAGACGTCGATGCTGCGGTAGTGGAGCCACGCTTCGACCTCGGGCAGATGGGCGGCCAGGAAGCGGCGGTCGGTGCCGATGGAATTTCCGCACAACGGGACCGTCCCGGGCTTGGGCACGTGGGTCTGCAGGAACTCGAGCGTGCGACGTCCAGCCTCCTCGAGCGACATGGTCGAGGTCTCTATCTCGGTGAGCAGGCCCGAGGCTGTGTGCATGGTCCGGACCACGTCCTCCATGGCCTCGAGCTGCTCGGGCGCGGCGTGGATCACCAGGTCGGGACCCTCGGCAACCACGGCGAGGTCATCGTCGGTGACCAGGGTGGCGATCTCAACGATGGCGTGGCGTGCCGGGTCGAGGCCGGTCATCTCGAGGTCCATCCACACGAGCACCCTCGGGATGCTATCGGCGCCTTCTCAGGCGGCCCAGGTGGCGACCCACCACCGCCGGCCACGGTCGCTCACCCCGAGACCGTGTTGGCCAGCTCTCCCTCTGAGAGAGGATGTTGGCCAGCTCTCACCCTGAGAGGATGTCGGCCAGGAACCGGAATTGCTCCTTGTTGCCCAGGCGCCCGATGGCGGTGGGAAAAGCAGTGAAGGCGTGGGGTGCCTCGGGGAACACACGCAGGCGGCAGTGACTTCCGGCCAGCTGCCACCGGGCGGCCATGAACAGCGTGTCGTCCACGATGGTGTCGAGCGCCCCCACGGTGAACAGCGCCGGGGGCATGTCGTGGAGCTCGGCGTACAGGGGCGACACGTCGGGGTCTCGGCGCTCCTCGGGGGAGCGGCCGGGCAGGAAGTTCCCGGTGAACCACTCCACGACGGGCGTGGAGAGGACGAAGTTGCGGTCACCCCAATTGCGGGCGCTCGGTGTGAGGGAGAGGTCGTAGCAGCCGAACACGAGGTTGGCGCCAACGAAGCGACCGTTCAACCCGTGGCGATCCCGCAGTCGCAGGAGCGTGACAACGCTCAGGTGCGCACCGGCCGATTCGCCGCCGATGAGGAGCCGGTCGGTGCCGAATTCCCGGGGCGCCGCCTCGAGCAGCCACAACGCGACGGCCTCGCAGTCGTCGGGCGCCGCCGGGTAGGGGTGCTCTGGTGCCAGCCGATAGTCCACGCTCACGACGGCCACGCCGATCCGGTCGGCCAGTGCTTCGAACAGCGGATCCTGCTCGTCGGGGGCCCCGAAAGTCCAACCCCCGCCGTGGATGTGGAGGAACACGGCCCGCGGTGCCTGCTCGGGGAGCACGATGCGCACCGGCACGCCGTCTCCAGGACCGGGAACCATGCGTCCGACGGCTCGCTCGGAGCGGACGACGGGCCCGAAGACCCCGCGGCCCTCGGCGCGAGCACGACGGGTCGTTTCGATGGGCACGCTCTGAGCCGGTGGCAGGGACTCGAGCCACTCCTCGAGGTGCCGGTTGTAGACGCGCGCCTCCTCGAGGACCTCGGCGGGCACCTCGACGAGCACGTCGGGGCACGCTACCCGAGGCCCGACGGTGGCCGGAGTCCGGAGCCGGGGACGCCCGGGGGAGGTCGCCGGCAGCCGGGCTAGGGTCAGGCGGTGCTCGAGGTGGCCATGGTCCGCTTGGACCCCGAGCTGCCGGTCCCGTCCTACGCCCATCCCGGTGACGCCGGGGCGGACCTGTACGCCCGAAGCGACGTGACCCTCGCTGCCGGCGGGGGGCGGGCCCTCGTGCCCACCGGGGTGGCGCTGGCCATTCCCGAGGGCTACGCCGGTTTCGTCCAACCGCGCAGCGGCCTGGCCCTCGCCCACGGTGTCACCTGCCTGAACACGCCCGGTCTCATCGACTCGGGTTACCGGGACGAATTGCGGGTGCTGCTGGTGAACACCGATCCCCATACCCCCTATGAAGTGCGCCGCGGTGACCGCATCGCCCAGCTCGTGGTCCAGAAGGTCGAGAGGGTGGTTTTCACCGAGGACGAGCTTTCCTCGAGCAGTCGCGGCACGGGCGGCTTCGGCCACAGCGGACGGTGACGGCGATGGAGCGGCTCCGTGGCCTCGATGCCGCCTTTTTGGCCATGGAGACCCCGAGCATGCACATGCACATGGTTGGTGTGCTCGTCTTCGAGGCACCCGAGCATGCCAGCGGGGAGCCGCCCGCAGTGCAGGCCGAGCGCATGCGCCGTGTGGTGGAGGAGCGCCTACACCTGGTCCCGCTGTTCCGGCGCCGGGCGCTGCGGGTCCCCTTCGGCCTGCACCATCCGGTCTGGGTCGACGACCCGACCTTCGACGTCGACTACCACCTCCAGCGTGCTTCCTTGCCGGCGCCGGGGGGGCCGGCCGAGCTGGCCGCCTTCGTGTCGGCCGTGGCAGGGCGCCCGCTCGATCCCAACCGCCCTTTGTGGGAGATGCACGTGGTGGAAGGGCTCGAATCCGGTCACATCGCCGTCGTCGTAAAGCTGCACCATGCCGCCATCGACGGTGTGTCGGGAGCCGAAACCCTGGCCGCGTTCTTGGACCTCGGTCCCGAACCGCGGGTGTTCGAGCCGCCACCGGGGCGTTGGCGCCCGGAGCCGGTTCCCGGAGATCTCGAAGTGCTGAGTTACTCGTTGTCGGCCCTGACCCGTCAGCCCGAACGCGCCGTGGGCGCCCTGCGGCGGACCTTCGGTGCCGTGTACGACCTGGCCGAGCGCAATCGTCGGTTGAAGGAGGAGCAAGAGCTGACACCGCCCCCGGCGCCGTTCCGGGCTCCGCGGACCTCGCTCAACGGCTCGATCTCGGCTCAGCGGCGAGTGGCCTTCGCCGAGGTGTCGCTGGAAGACGTCCGGCTGGTGCGCCGGGTCTTCGGCGGCACCGTCAACGACGTCGTGCTGGCTGCCGTGTCGGGCGCCCTGCGGCGGATGTTGGCGGCCAGGGGGGAGACGCCCAGGGACCCTCTGGTGGCCCTCGTGCCCATCTCGGTGCGCTCGCCGGCGGATCGTGGAACGCAGGGCAACAAGCTCTCGGCGATGTTGGTGTCGTTGGCCAGCACCGTGGCCGATCCCGTGGAGCGCCTGCGGCTGGTGGCCGAGGGGACCCGGCTGGCCAAGGAGCAGTCCCACGTGCTGTCGGAGGAGCTCGTCCGCGGCTGGGCGCAACTGGCCTTCCCGGCCTTCTCCGCCCGCCTCGCCCGCCTGAGCAGCAACCTCCGGGTGTTCGACCGCCTGCCCCCGCTCTTCAACGTCGTCGTGTCGAACATCCCCGGCCCGGAGATGGCGCTGTGGTGGGCCGGCGCACGGCTGGCCGCCCTCTACCCCGTGGGGCCCATCGTCGAAGGGGTGGGGCTCAACGTGACCGTCGTGAGCTACATGGAGACCCTGCACGCTGGTGTGGTCGGCTGCCGCGAGCTCGTCCCCGAGGTGGAGCACCTGGCCGGCCTCGTGGGCGAGAGCTTCGCGGAGCTGACCAAGGCTGCCGTCCGCCAGGGCAAACATTGGGGCTGATCAGCGCCGGCCATCGGCCTCTGTCCCCAGGGCGGGCGAGGGCGGTGACCAAGGGTTAGACTGACCGACGCACGCGGACGTGGCTCAGTTGGTAGAGCACAACCTTGCCAAGGTTGGGGTCGCGGGTTCGAATCCCGTCGTCCGCTCCAAGCGAACCACCTTGTCAGGGGCCTCTTCGGGGGTCCCTGATTCACGTTCGGGGGGCCGTCGCCAGCGGTCGTGCCATTGGCGTGCCATGACGATGTTGTGAAGTTCCGGTAGGTGGGCTACACACTGGCTCCGGTACGTACACGACACTTTCCGGACGCGGCTCCGGCACCTGGGCGACACTGGCTCCGGTAGCTGGGCGACACCCCGGCATCCACCGCTTCA
>JBJKRZ010000162.1:0-11334 GCA_046704365.1 Acidimicrobiales bacterium
CTGCCGAACGCGGCCTCCCGCTCGGGCGCAGCGCCCTCGAGACCCTCGAGCGCCGGGCGGCGCCGCCTCCCGAGCCGTGGCCCGAGGGGCTGCGCTCGGCCCTCGTGCGCGTCCTCGCCTCCGGTCCGCCCGCCATAGCGGCCCTAGAGGCGCTGGACCACTACCGATTGCTCGTGCGCCTGCTACCCGAGTGGGCTGCTGTTCGCAACCGTCCCCAGCGCAACGCCTACCACCGCTTCACCGTCGACCGGCACCTGCTCGAGGCGGCCGCCAAAGCCGCCCCGCTGGCGGGTGGCGTGTCGCGTCCGGACCTGCTGCTCGTGGGCACCCTGTTGCACGACATCGGCAAGGGCTTCCCTGGCGACCACACGGACGCCGGCGTGGAGATCGTCGGGCGCGTGGCCCGACGCATGGGCTTCGACGAGAGCGATGTGGCGGTGTTGCAGTCGCTGGTGCGCAACCACCTGCTTCTCGCCGACGTGGCCACCCGCCGCGACCTCGACGACCCGGTGACCATCGACCGCGTCGCCGACGCCGTGGGCGACACGCCCACGCTCGTGCTGCTGGCGGCGCTCACCGAAGCCGACAGCCAGGCCACCGGCCCGGCCGCCTGGGGCCCTTGGAAGGCGGGACTGGTAGCCGACCTGGTGCGGCGCGTGGAGCAACGGCTGGCCGGTGCCGGACCCGCCGCCCCTCCGGAGTCGCCCCTCACCGAGCGGCACCATCAGCTCATCACCCAGGCCGAGCGCCTGGGCCGCGCCGTGGTGGCGGCCGACACACCCGTTGTCACCGTGGTGGCCAGAGACAGGCCCGGCCTGCTGGCGGCTGTCACCGGGGTGCTCGCCCTGCAGGGACTCGACGTCCGCTCTGCCGACGTGCTCGGCCACGGGGACTTCGCCGTCGACCTCTTCACTGTCGAGCCGGCCCGGGGCCGATGGCCCGACTGGCAACGGGTGGGCGACGAGATCGACGCCGTGCTGCGCGGCACCCTGCCGTTGGCCGACAGGCTGGCAGAGCGCGACCGGCTCTACGGGCGCCACCGCCCCCTTTCGGCGCACCCTGCCGAGTGCTCGGTGACCGTGGACGACGCCGCCTCAGCGGTGGCCACGGTCCTCGAGGTCCGGGCCCCCGACCGGGCCGGGCTGCTGTACGCCATCACCGACACGCTGTTCTCGGAGGGCTTCGACGTGAGTGCGGCGCGAGTCTCCACGTTGGGCGACGAGGTGGTCGACGCCTTCTACGTACGCGACCCCGCCACGGGCGGCAAGATCGTGTCCCCGGAGCGGCTCCAGCGGGTCGTCGGCCTGCTCCGGCAGCGGCTGGGAGAGACGGCGACCGGCACCGCCTGACCCGCTGTTCCGTTTTCCATGGGCGCTGGTAGCCTCGCCACGAACTCCCATGCGCCGTCTTCTTCGTCGTCCGCTCCTGGTGGCCCTGGTGCTGGCCGTCGTCGCCGCCGCCAGCGCCATCGGCGGCTTGGCCACGGCCCAGGGTGGCCACCCACCGCACCAGGCCTCGCTGGCGTCGACCCCGGGTGCCTCGCTGAGGATCTCCTCCACGACCCCGGTGGCCGGCGGGCAGGTGGCACCCGACGCCAACCTCGACGTGACGTTCAGCCGCCCCCTGGCCTTCTCCTCGCCGCAACCGACGTTGAGCCCGGCCGTGCAGGGCACCTGGGCGCCGTCGGGCCCCGACTCCTTGACCTTCGAACCTTCGGCCGGCCTGCTCCCCGGCACCAAAGAGACCGTGGAGATTCCTGGTGGCCTGACGGGAATGAAAGCCGCCGACGGGGCGTATCTCCCGAGCGGCGTGTCGGTGTCCTTCTCCGTGGCGCCCATGTCGGTGCTGCGCACGCAGCAGCTGCTGGCCGAACTGGGCTACATGCCCGTCACCTTCACCCCGGCCGCCGGCACCGGCCCGGCGGCTGACCAGATGGCGCTCGACCAAGCGGGCAACTTCTCGTGGAAGTGGAGCACCCTGCCGGGGTCCTTCACGGCGCTGTGGCAGGAAGGGCAGCTGAACCCCATCACCACCGGAGCCGTGATGGCTTTCGAGGCGCAGGCCGGTCTGGCCACCGACGGCGTGGCCGGCCCTGAGGTGTGGGGAGCCCTGTTGCACGCCGTGGCCGCCGGTCAGCACGACACCAACCCCAACTACGACTGGGTCGACGTCTCCAGCACGATTCCAGAGACGGCGACAGTGTGGCGCAACGGGGCGGCGGTGTACACGACACCTGCCAACACCGGCATCGCGGCAGCTCCCACCCAGCCAGGGACCTGGTCGGTGTACGAACGTTTCACGTCCACGACCATGAGCGGCACCAACCCCAACGGCACCCATTACGACGATCCCGGCGTTCCCTGGGTCAGCTACTTCCACGGCGGCGACGCCCTGCACGGCTTCGTGCGCGCCAGCTACGGCACACCGCAGAGCTTGGGATGCGTGGAGATGCCGCCGGCCAACGCCGCTGTGGTCTATCCCCTCACACCCCTCGGCACCCTGGTCACCGTGGAGCCCAACGGGGCCCCGCCCGACCCCACAGGGCCGACCACCTTCAGCTGACCTCCCTTCCACAGGGCCCCCTCACCAGCGGGCGCTCGGTCACCGGCCGTCCCCGGCAGGCGGTCAGTCCCCAGCAGGCGGTCAGCCCCCGGCGGAGGGGAACCGGGGCTGGCGTCGCTCACGTACGGCCGCCAACCCTTCTCGGGCGTCGGCACCGAGAAAGCCCAGCATCTCGAGGGCCATGGACTCGCCGAAGGTGGGCAGTGCCTGGCGCAGCCACTGGTTCATCACGCGCTTGGTCCACTGCACGGCCGTGACGCTGCCGGCGGCCAACCGCTCGGCGATGTCCAGGGCCTCGGGCAGCACCCGGTCGTCCGGCACACAGCGCGTGACCAACCCGATCCGCTCTGCTTCGGGCCCGTCCACGAAGTCGGCCGTCATCAAGTAGTACTTGGCCTTGGCCATCCCGCACAGAAGCGGCCAGATCAGCGCGGCGTGGTCCCCTGCCGCCACCCCCAGGCGCGCATGTCCGTCGGAGAGGCGAGCCGAGGTGGCCATGATGCTCACGTCCGCCAACAGGGCCACCGCCAGCCCGGCGCCCACCGCCACCCCGTTGATGGCCGACACCACGGGTTTGCGGGCGGCGAGCAGCTGCTCCACGATGGCGCCGGCATCCCGCCACTGTTCGAGCACGGCGTCGTGGTCGTTCGTCATACCCTCGACCATCTCGAGGTCCCCTCCGGCGCTGAAAGCGCGCCCGGCACCGGTCACAACCGAGGCCCGCACGGCATCGTCGTCGTCGACCACTTTCCACACCTCGGACATCTCGCGGTGCAGGCGGACATTGGCGGCGTTGAGCACCTCGGGACGGTCCAAGGTGACGAGCATCACCGCCCCGTGGCGCTCGAAGGAAAGGTGCCGGAAGTCCTCGTATCGGGTGATTCGCATCGTGCTCCTGAACGGTCGGTCGTGGTGTCGAATGCCGGGTCAGCCGACGAGGACCTCGGCGGCTTGCTCGACGAACTGCAGGTGCGCCTCGAGGTGGCGCCCGCCTCGCAGGCTGCTCAGCGACACGTGGCTGGCGCCGGCGACCCGCCACCGCTCCACCTGCCGCGCCAGGCGCTCGGCCGAGAGCTCGGGGCCGGGTTGGATCACCCCGGTCAAGCCCACGGCCTCGGGATCCCTGCCCGCCGCCACTGCCGCACCCTGCACGGTCCGCCAGGCCTCCTCCAGCCCGCGCCCAGGAGGGGTGAGAGCGATCCAACCGTCCCCCAGGCGCCCGATGCGCTCGAGGACCGGGGTCAGCGCGGCGCCACCCATCCACAAGGGGATGGGGCGCTGGACGGGAAGCGGGAGGATCCCCACGGCGTCCAGGGCGTGGTAGCGGCCCTCGAAGGTCACCACCTCCTCGCACCACAGACGTCGCAAGAGGACCACCTGCTCCTCGTAGCGGGCCCCCCGGTCGGAGAAGCCCTGGCCCAGTGCCTCGTACTCGGCTCGGTTCCAACCGATGCCGACGCCGAGGCGCAGGCGGCCGTCGCTCAGCAGGTCCACTTCGGCCGCCTGCTTGGCCACGAGCACGGTCTGGCGTTGGGGGAGGACGAGGACCCCCGTCCACAGCTCGAGGGAGGTGTGGGCCGCCAGGTGGCCCAGGAACACCAAAGGCTCCTGGAAGGGGTCGTGCACGTCGTAGGGGCCGTCGAATCCCCCGTGGGCGGCCCGGTCGACACCCACGACGTGGTCGTAGACCACCACGTAGTGAAAGCCCGCCTGCTCGGCTGCCTGCGCCACGCGCACCATGTCCCGGGGGTCGGGCAGCTCGGCTTGGGGCAGGATCATCCCGTAGCGAATGGCGGCAGGTGGCACGAGCCGCCAAGCTAGCGAACGTGCGCGTCGACCTCATGGCCCCCGGCATGCCCCTGCAGCGCGCCAGGGAGCTTGCCGTCGACGCCGAGCGCGCCGGCTACCACGGTGTGGTGGTGACAGAGGGAGCCCGCACCGCCTATCTCACCTGTGCTGCCATGGCCCTGGCCACGAGCCGCCTCGAGCTGTCCACCGGGATCGCCGTCGCCTTCCCTCGAAGCCCCATGGTGAGCGCCCAGGTCGCCTGGGAGCTGGGCGAGGCCAGCGGAGGACGGTTCCGACTGGGTTTGGGAGCCCAGGTCCGCGCCCACGTCGAGCGCCGCTACAACGCCCCCTTCGACCACCCGGGCCGGCGCCTGGCTGAGTACGTCCAGGCGGTGCGCGCCTGTTTCCGGGCCTTCCGGGGGGAGGCGCCGCTCGACTTCGCCGGCGACTTCTACCGGCTCAGCTTGCTCCCCGACATGTGGTCCCCCGGCCCCATCGCCGTCGGCGACCCCGCCGTGGACATGGCCGCCGTGAACCCCTTCATGCTGCGCCTGGCCGGCGCCGTCGCCGACGGGGTGCAGGTGCACCCCTTGAACCACCGGCGCTATTTGGCCGAAGTGGTCCGCCCCCAGTCGGCCTCCGGTGCGCAGCAAGCCGGCCGGGACCCCGGTTCGCTGCGCCTCACCGTGCCCGTGTTCACCGCCGCCGGCGACACCGAGGAGGACCAGGTGCGCTGGCGGGAGGTGGCCCGGGCTCAGGTGGCCTTCTACGGCTCGACGCCCAACTACGCCCTGATTTTCGAGTTGCTTGACCGCCCCGAGGTGACAGCCACGCTCCGCAAGCACCAGAAGGCGGGCGACGTGGCCGCCATGACGGCGGTGGTGGACGACGACCTCCTCGACCACTTCGTGGTCCAGGCCAGCTTCAGCCAGCTGCCGGAGCTCCTCGTGGACCGCCTGGGCGGGATGGCCGACCGCCTGGTGCTCTACTTCGCCGGCGCCTCGTGGGAGCGCGACCGGGCCCACTTCGAGGCCTGTGGCCAGGTGGCCGCCGAGGTGGCCCGTCTCACCGGCGACACCGACGCCCCCCCCGCCTGAGGCGATGTACCTGCCCCCTGAGCCATGTACCCTCAGCCTCCGAGGTCAGGTGGACGATACGTGAGCACAACGACCGTGGAGCACACGACGACCGTGGAACACAGGACAAGGAGGCAAGCGCGGTGGGCTGGTACCGGGCCCAGGAGTTCGGATTCGACCCGAGACGCTGTCGCGGCGTCCACGTGGGCGGATGTGTGGCCGGGCGGCGCTGGCGGCGCCCGAGTGATTGGGACGTCGAGGCGCACGCCCACAATTCGGATCACGACCCGTGGTTCGGGTGGATCTGCGTGGCCTCGGAGCGTTCCCTCTTCACGGCCTCGCGCCGGCCGACCAGGGTGATGGTCCACGAGTACGCCCACCTGCTCGCTCCCAACTCCCGGCACGGGGCCGCCTGGCAGGAGGCCGTGACCGGGCTGGGCTATCCATCGGAGGCCGAGTGGCACCGGCCGTCGCCTCCCCGGCGTCCGGCGCGGCGACGAGCGGCCTGAGCACCACGATCGTCGGCTAGGCCCGGGTCCCCAGTCAGCGATCCGGGGGCAGGGTGCCGGCCGCAGCGAGGCCCGGTAGTCGGCTCTCGTCGAGCACGAAGATGGTCTGCGTCGAGCGCACGTGGGCGGAGCCGTGCAGGCGCACGAGCACCACGTCGCGCAGGGCGACCACGTCGGGGACCCTGACGAGGAGCACGAGGTCGAAGGCGCCGCTCGTGAAGGCCAGGTACTCGAGCCCCGGGAGCCGCAGCAGCTCGTCCCGGGCCTCCTGCCAGGCGTGCTGCTCGACGCTGGCCAGGATGAGGGCGGCGATGGGCAAGCCGAGGCGGGCGGGGTCCACCTCAGCCCGGAAGCCGGTGATCACCCCGCTCTCCTCCAGGCGCTTCATGCGGGCGTAGGCAGTGGCGCGCGAGACCCCCGCTCCATGAGCCAGGGCGTTCACCGAAAGGCGGCCGTCGGCCACCAGCGCGCCCAGGATGCGCCGGTCCGTGTCGTCCAGCGACGGCAGTTCGTCCACTGCGCTCCTTTCGGGTCAGAGGTTGCTGAGACATCATTGCACTTGGAATGCCAGAATCTGACATATCGTCTAGCTTCCAAGGGAGTCATTGGACGTTTCGACACCGGTGCGCCAGAATTGGCACTACATGGCAACGGTCACCCCCAGCTTGGCGGCCGACCATCCAGGGCTGTCGGATCCCGCATACCGCCGGCGGCGGCACGACATCGCCGCCCTCGCCGCCGCCTGGCAACCCGGCCGCCCCGTTCCCGACGTGGCCTACAGCCCCGAAGAGGACGAGCTGTGGCGGGTGGTGTCCCGGGAGCTGGGGGCCAAGCACCGGCGCCTGGCCTGCGACGAGTACCTGCGGGGCTGCGCCCGCCTCGTGCTCCCCGAGCAGCGGGTCCCCCAGCTCAGCGAGGTCGACGCCTCGCTCGAGGCCCTGACCGGGTTCCACATCCGCCCCGTGCCCGGGTTGGTCCCCGTGCGGGACTTCTACGGGTCGCTCGCCCAGCGGACCTTCATGTCCACCCAGTACGTGCGTCACCACTCGGTGCCCTTCTACACACCGGAGCCCGACATCGTCCACGAGATCATCGGGCACGCCAACATGCTGGCTTCTCCCACCTTCGCCGATCTCTACCAGGCGGCGGGAGAAGCGTCGCGACGCACCGAGTCGGACCAGGCGCTCGAGTTCTTCTCCAAGGTGTTCTGGTTCACCCTCGAGTTCGGTGTGGTCCGCCAGCGCGGCGCCCTCAGAGCCTACGGGGCCGGGTTGCTCTCCAGCTTCGGCGAGCTCGACGAGTTCCGTCGGGCCGAGCTGCGCCCGTGGGACGTCGTGTCCATGGGCACCCAGCCCTATGACATCACGCACTACCAACCGGTGCTCTTCGAGGCGAGCAGCTTCGACCGGATGGTCGACGAGCTGGGGGCGTTCTTCGCCAGCTACGACGAGACCTGGTTCCAGGAGCGGGTTGCCGTCCCCACAGCTCTCCGAGGAGGAGCACCGTGAGCGCACAGGACAGCGCCGCCAGCGCCCTCGAGACGCCGGCCGCCCGGCTGCTCGGATGGGACTGCATCGAGCTGTGGGTGGGCAACGCCCGCACCACCGCCGGCTTCCTCATGGCTGCCTTCGGCTTCACCTGCAGTGCCTACGCCGGGCCGGAGACGGGCGTGCGCCACAAGGCCAGCTACGTCCTCGATCAGGGCGGCATCCGACTGGTGGTCTCCGCCGCACTGAGCGCCCGCTCCCCCATCGCCGCCCATGTGCGCGTCCACGGCGACGGTGTCCACGACCTGGCCTGGCTGGTGGACGACGCCCGAGCCGCATTCGAGGCGGCGCTGGAGCGCGGCGCTACTCCCGTGCGGGCGCCGTGGGAGGAGGCGGACGACCGGGGTGTGCTCGTGCTGGCCCAGATCGCCACCTACGGGGAAACGGTGCACACCTTCGTCGACCGGAGCCGCTACCGCGGGCCGCGCCTCGAGCCGGGGTACGGGACCGATCGGCTTCCACCCCCTCCGGTGGGACCGCGGGTGGGCCTCGAGGCCGTGGACCATGTGGTGGGCAACGTCGAGCAGGGCCGGCTGGACGACTGGGTGCGGTTCTACGCCGAGGTGATCGGGCTCGAGCCCATGGTGCACTTCTCCGACGACCAGATCTCCACCGAGTACTCGGCCCTGGCGTCGACGGTGGTGTGGGACGGCGAGCGCGTGGTCATGCCCTTGAACGAGCCGGCCACCGGCCGGCGCAAGAGCCAGATCCAGGAGTACCTGGAGGCATACGACGGCCCAGGCGTCCAGCACATCGCTCTTCGCACCGACGACATCGTGTCCACGGTCGACGCCCTCCGGGCGCGCGGTGTGCGCTTCATGGAAGTGCCCGACACCTACTACGCCGAGGCGCGCCGGCGTCTGCACGGCGTCGAGCTGCCATGGCCGGACCTGGCCAGGCTGGGCATCCTCGTGGACCGTGACCCCTGGGGGCACCTGCTGCAGATCTTCACCGAGACGGTGACCGACCGCCCGGCGCTGTTCTTCGAGATCATCGAGCGCCGCGGGGCCCGGGGTTTCGGTGAAGGCAACTTCAAGGCGTTGTTCGAGGCCATCGAGCGGGACCAGGCCCGGCGGGGGAACCTCTGACTGCGCACGGCGCAACCAGCGCCGGCTTCGGCATGGCCAACCTTCCCTTCGGCGTAGGCACCCACCCGGCGGCACCGGGTCCCCGCGTGGTCGTCGCCTTCGGCGACCACGCCGTGGACCTGGAAGCCGCCTGTCGCACCGGGGCGCTCGGCATTGACCTCGACCCCGGGCTCTTCGCCGCTTCGAGCCTCAACCCGATGCTGGCCGCCGGGCGCCCGCTGTGGATCACGCTGCGCCAGGCGCTGCGCCAGGCGCTGCGCCATCCCGGGGACCTCTCCGCCGGGGTGCTCGTGCCCCGTTCCGGCCTGCACATGCAGCTGCCCCTGGAGGTGGGCGACTACGTGGACGGCTACGGCGGCATCCACCACGCCGTCAACGCCGGGCGGTTGTTCCGCCCTGGTGCCGAGCCGCTCCCCGCCCATTGGCGCCACATTCCCGTCGCCTACCACGGGCGGGCCGGCTCCGTGGTGGTGTCCGGCCAGCCCGTGCGCCGGCCGCTGGGACCGATCGAGGTGGAAGGCCGTCCCGGATTCGGGCCCAGCGGCCGTCTGGACGTGGAGCTCGAGGTGGGGTTCGTCGTGGGGACGGCCTCGGTCCCCGGGACCCCGGTCGACATCGCCGAGGCCGCCGAGCACATCTTCGGGTTGGTGCTGCTCAACGACTGGTCGGCACGCGACATCCAGGCCTTCGAGTCACGGCCACTGGGGCCGTACCTGGGCAAGTCCTTCGCCACCTCCATGTCGGCGTGGGTGGTGAGCCTCGAGGCCCTGTCGCCGTACATGGTGGCCGGTTTGGCAGGGGCCCAGGACCCCGAGCCACCGGCTTACCTGCGCACCCTGCGGCCATGGATCCCCGATCTGCACCTGGAGCTCGCCCTCAGGACGCGAGCCATGGAGGAGGCCGGCGCACCTGCGGTAGTGGTGAGCCGAGTGCGCTTCGCAGACGCCATGTACTGGTCCATGGCCCAGCAGCTGGCCCACGCCACGGTCAACGGCGCGCCGGTGCGACCGGGCGACCTCTTCGGCTCCGGCACGGCGTCGGGCCCCGACCCCTCCACCGAGGGTGGAAGCTTCCTCGAGCTGTCGTGGGGCGGCACGCGGCCCGTCATGCTTCCCGGCGGCGAATCGCGCTTGTTCCTGGAGGACGGCGACACGATCTTCATGCAGGGGTACTGCGGCGACCCTTCCACCGGGGAGCTCGTGTCCATGGGAGAGGTGGTCGGTACGGTTCTCCCCGCTCTCCCCGCCGAAGGCTCCAGCGGGCATTAGACGGCGAAGGCGGCGAGCAGCCCGACAGGAGGAGACATGCCCTACTACCGACGGGTCGGCCAGGTGCCGCGCAAGCGCCACCTGCGGAGCTTCGATGCCGGCGGCACCCGCCTGCTCCACGAGGAGCTCATGGGCGAAGAGGGGTTCTCCGCCCAGTCGGCGTTGCTGTACCACCGCTACTCGCCGAGCGCCATCGTGAGCGCCGAAGCCGTCGACGATCCGCGGTCGTGCTCGTTCAGCACCGGCGCCCCGGTGCTCCCCCGCCACCTGCGCACCGGCGAGCTGCCCGCCGGAGGGGACCCTGTCCTGGGACGCGTGCGGTTGCTCGGCAACGCCGACGTGATGGTGTCGTGGGTGTCGTCGGCGTCCGACAGCAGCATCTACCGAGACGCTACGGGCGACCAGCTCTTCTTCGTCCACGGCGGCGAGGCCGTCCTCGAGAGCAGCTTCGGCGCACTGGCCGTGGGGACCGGTGACTACGTGGTGGTCCCGGCCGGCACCACCCACCGCTGGCGGGTCCCGGGCGGCCGGCTCGAGGCGCTCGTGCTCGAGGTGGCCGGCCATCTCTCCTTCCCCTCCCGCTACCTGTCACCGGGGGGGCAGCTCAAGGAGGGGGCGCCCTTCTGCGAGCGCGATCTGCGGGCGCCCGAGGAGCCCCTCGTGGCTGAAGGCGCCGAGGTGCCCGTGCTCGTGCGCAGCCCGGCGGGGCTCACCCGCTACCTGCACGCCCGCCACCCCTTCGACGTTGTCGGGTGGGACGGCTGCCTGTACCCCTTCGCCCTGTCCATCGGCGACTTCGAGCCGCTCGTGGGCGCCATCCACCAGCCGCCGCCGGTGCACCAGACCTTCGCCGGTCCCAACCTGGTGGTGTGCTCGTTCGTCCCCCGCCCCTACGACTTCCACCCTGGTGCCCTGAAGGTCCCCTACCACCATGCCAACGTGGACAGCGACGAGGTCATCTTCTACTCGGCGGGCGACTTCATGAGCAGGGCCGGCTCGGGGATCGGGGCGGGGTCCCTGTCGGTGCACCCCTCCGGTTTCGTCCACGGTCCCCAGCCCGGCAGCGTCGAGCGGGCGGCCGACGCCGAGCGCACCGAGGAGCTCGCCGTCATGCTCGACACCTTCGCAACGCTCGGGTCGAGCGAGGCGGCCCGCCGGATCGCCGACGACGACTACCCCTGGAGCTGGGCCGAGACCGAGCGGTGATCGAACCGCCGCCCCGACGGGTAGAACGGCAGGCTATGACATTCGCAATGGACGACCGAAGCGGGCGCGCCCTGGCGTTGTTGGTGGCCCGGCTGCGCCTGGCCCTCGGGGTGGTGGCCATGGCCGCCCCCGAGTTGGCGCTGCGGCCCTGGGTAGGCGACGCCGGCCGGGGCCCGGCACGGCGCGTGCTCGCCCGCTCCCTGGGGGCGCGTGATGTGGCGCTGGGTCTCGGCGTGCTCATGGCCGCCCGCCGACAGGCGCCCCTGCGCGGCTGGGTGGAGGCCGGAGCC
>JBJKRZ010000163.1:0-2597 GCA_046704365.1 Acidimicrobiales bacterium
CACACCCCGGTCACCTCCTCGGGGCGGAGCGGCTCGGTCACCACCCGGTTCACGGAGTCGATCAGGTACCCGACGTCCTCGGGCAGGCAGACCGGGTTGTCGAGGGGCCCGCCGAAGTCGGTGTCGGTGGTGCCCACGTACACGTCCTCACCGTCGGGCCAGGGCACCACGAAGATCGAGCGCTTGTCGCCGGGGACGGGGACGACGGCGGCGGCACGGGCGGGGAGGACCCGGCTGGGCAGCGTGACGTGGATGCCCTTGGCGGGGCGGATGGAGTGGGGATGGCGCCCTTCGTCGAGGGCCCGCACGTCGTCGGCCCACACCCCGGTGGCATTCACCACCACCTTGGCCCGCACCTCGATCTCCGCCTCGGCGCCGGCGCCGGGGACGGGGACGGCGGGGGCGATCCGGGCCCCGCACAGGCGCCCGGTGCCGTCGTGGAGCAGGGCGACCGCCGGCGCGTAGTTGGCCAGCACCGCCCCATGCTCGAGGGCCGCCGTGCGGGCCAGGGCCAAGGTGAGCCGAGCGTCGTCGGCCTGGGCGTCGTAGTAGAGGAAGCCCGCCACGAGCGCCTCGGTGCGCAAGGTGGGCAGCTGCGCCATGGCCTCGGCCTTGGACACCCGCTTGTGGCGCTTGCCGATGCGGATGCCCCCCGTCAGGTCGTAGAGCCACAGTGCGCTCGAGTAGGCGCGCGACACCTGCTTGGACACGAGCCCCGCCCGCCCGAACAGGGGGATGAGGAAAGGCAGGGGCTTCACCAGGTGCGGCGCGTTGTCGAGCAGGCGCTGGCGCTCGTGCAGCGACTCGTAGACGAGGCGGAAGTCGCGCTGCTGGAGGTAGCGGATGCCCCCGTGGACCATCTTGGACGACTTCGACGAGGTCCCCGAGGCGAAGTCGTGGCGCTCCACCAGCGCCACCGAGAGCCCCCGGGAGGCGGCGTCGAGGGCCACCCCGCAGCCGGTGATCCCGCCGCCCACCACGAGCACGTCGAAGGTCTCCTCCTCCATGCGCCGAAGCGACCGGGCCCGGTCGAAGGCGGCGGCGTCGTCGGCCGGGGTGGGCATGGCCAGAGCCTGCCACAGCGCCCGCCGCCCCCATCTGTGCGCGGACGGCCTCCGCGCGTGGCGATTTCGACTCCAGCTGTTATTCGAAAGCCGGTGTCAACCAACAATCGTTGACGATAAGATGGAGGCGCAGTGCGCACCCCCGACGAGCTCACCGACCTGTTCCGGGCCCAAGGGCGCAAGGTCACGGCCCAGCGCCAGTGCATCTTCCGGGTCCTCCAGGGCGACGTCACCCATCCCACCGCCGACAAGGTGTACGAGGCGGCCCGGGCGGAGATGGAGACCATCTCCTTGAAGACCGTCTACCAGACCCTCCACGAGCTGGCCGACCTGGGCGAGATCGCCGCCTTGGACCTGGGCACGGGCACCACCCGCTTCGACCCCAACGTGGAGGACGTCCACCACCACCTGGTGTGCCGGCGCTGCGGCAAAGTGCGGGACCTGCACGCCGACTACAGCCGACTTGCCGTGCCGGCCGGGGCCGACGAAGGCTTCGAGGTGGGCGAGGCGGAAGTGGTGTTCCGCGGGTTGTGCTCGCAGTGCCGCCGCAAACCGCTCACGCGGCGGCGCCGGGAGGCGCTCGTGAGCCGGGCGGCGACCGGCCGGCGACCCGTGGAGCGTTGAAGAGAACCAGTTTCGAACAGAGAACCGATCTCGAAGAAAGAGGAAGGAAGCAGACACCGTGGCCAACCTGAAGGGTTCCAAGACCGAGCAGAATCTGAAAGAGGCGTTCGCCGGCGAGAGCCAGGCCAACCGCCGCTACCTGTACTTCGCCCAGAAAGCCGACGTGGAGGGATATCCCGACGTGGCCGCCCTGTTCCGCTCGGTGGCGGAGGGTGAGACGGGGCACGCCTTCGGGCACTTCGACTTCCTGCGCGAGGTGGGCGACCCCGTGACCGGCGTCCCCGTGGGGGCTACCGCCGACAACCTGCGCTCGGCCATCGAGGGCGAGACCTACGAGTACACCGAGATGTACCCCGGCTTCGCCCGCACGGCGCGCGACGAGGGCTTCAGCGAGATCGCCGAGTGGCTGGAGACCCTGGCCCGCGCCGAGAAGAGCCACGCCGGCCGCTTCAGCGAGGGGCTCAAGGCGGTGGGCGGCTGAGCACGGCTGCCGGAAGCGGCCGCAAGCTCACCTTGGAGGACATCGAGGACCTGCGCGCCTACGAGCGCCATCGTGAGGCGTTCCGGGCGCAGGTCATCGAGCTCAAAAGTCGCCGGCGGCTGTCCGTCGGTCCCATCGTCACCGTCGTCTTCGAGAACCGCGACACCATCTTGTTCCAGATCCAGGAGATGGCGCGCATCGAGAAGATGGCGAGCGACGAGCAGATCCAAGGTGAGCTCGACGTCTACAACCCGCTCATCCCCGAGCCCGGGGAGCTGTCGGCCACCCTCTTCGTGGAGCTCACCGACGAGGCGGCGCTGCGCCAGTGGCTGGGGAAGCTGGTGGGTGTCGAGCGCGCCCTGCGCCTGGAGCTGGGCGGGGACGCCGGGGCCGGGGCCGGGGCCGGAGCCGGCGCCGACGTGGTGCCG
>JBJKRZ010000164.1:0-13928 GCA_046704365.1 Acidimicrobiales bacterium
GAGCACGGTGCCGACCTCGTTGCCTTCCCCGAGCTCGCCCTCACCGGCTACCCCCCCGAGGACCTGCTGCTCAAGCCCGCCTTTCTGGCCGACAACCTGGCCGCCCTGGCCAAGGTGGCCGCCGCCACCCAGACGTGCGCGGCGGTGGTGGGGTTCGTGGACGTGGTGGGGGCGGGAAGCATCGAACAGGCGGCTGCCGGCGCCGTGGGAGCCGGTACCCAGTCCCGGGAGGCGGCCGTGCGGGGGGCACCGCGGCGCCTGCGCAACGCCTTGGCCGTGTGCGCCGGCGGCCGCGTGCTGGGCGTGTACCACAAGCGGCTGTTGCCCAACTACGGGGTGTTCGACGAGGAGCGCTGGTTCGCACCGGGGACGGAGCCCTTCCGGCTCTTCGTGGTGGCCGGGGTGCCGGTGGGCGTGACGATCTGCGAGGACCTGTGGTTCCCCGCCGGCCCGGTGGCGGCTCAGGGCAGAGGCGGTGCCCGCCTCGTGGTGAACGTGAACGCCTCGCCGTATTCGCTGGGGCGCCTGGAGGAGCGCGTGGCCGTGCTCGCCGAGCGGGCGAAGGAGGCGGGCAGCGCCATCGCCTACGTCAACCAGGTGGGAGGCCAGGACGAGCTGGTCTTCGACGGCGGGTCGCGCCTGGTGGGCCCCGAGGGGCAGGTGCTCGCCGGCGCCCCGCAGTTCAGCGAGGCCATGGTCGTCGCCGACCTCGAGCTCGAGGGTGTGGGTGTGGACGTCTCGCTGCCCCTCGTCGAGGTGAGCGGCCCCCGCCGCGGGCGGAGCGCGCTGCCGGCGCCGGCGGTGCCCGGGCCCCTCTCCGAGGAGGCCGAGGTCTACGGGGCGCTCGTGCTCGGCACTGCCGACTACCTGCGAAAGAACGGCTTCGCCGACGCCGTGATCGGGTTGTCGGGCGGCATCGACTCCTCCCTGGTGGCGGCCGTGGCAGTCGACGCCTTGGGGGCCGAGCACGTGCACGGGCTGGCCATGCCCTCTCGGTACTCGAGCCAGGGCTCGCTCGACGACGCCCAGGCGCTGGCCGAGGCCCTGGGCATCGACCTGCGCGTGGTGCCCATCGAGGAGGCACACGGCGTGCTCCACGCCATGGTGGGCCGGGCCCTCGGGGGTGGGCTCCCCGGTCTCACCGACGAGAACCTGCAGTCGCGCATCCGGGGCGTGCTGCTCATGGCCCTCTCCAACGCCGAGGGGTGGATCGTGCTCACCACCGGAAACAAGAGCGAGCTGGCCACCGGCTACTCGACCTTGTACGGGGACTCCGCAGGTGGCTTCGCCGTGATCAAGGACGTGCCCAAGACCCTCGTCTACCGGCTGTGCCGCTACCGCAACACCCTTGCCGGGGGCCCCGTCGTCCCCGAGAGCGTCCTCCGAAAGCCCCCCAGTGCCGAGCTCCGTCCCGACCAGCGCGACGACCAGAGCCTGCCGCCCTACGACGTGCTCGACCCTGTGCTCCATGCGCTTGTGACCGAGGACCGTCCCGTCTCCGAGGTGCTGGCCGAGGGGTATCCGGGCGAGGTGGTGATGCGCGTGGCGCGCCTGGTCGACGCGGCCGAGTACAAGCGTCGCCAATCGCCCCCGGGAATCCGCATCTCGGCCAAGGCCTTCGGCAAGGACCGGCGCATGCCCATCACCAACAGATATCGCGACCGCTTCGCGCCGACCGCAGCCGCCGGGCGCCCGAGGGAGGACTGCCGGTGAACCCTGAGGGACATGACGCCCCCGGCGCCGGGCTGGCTGAGGAGGGCACCGGCATCGAGGACGGCGCTCGTCTGCTCGGCGCCTACTCGTGGACCGAGAACCGGATGTTCGAGGTTCTCGGCGCCATGGCCGGCGACGAGAGCTGGCCGCCCGCCGTCGTGCTGTTCGACGCCCAGAGCCAGCAACACGCTTGGCACGCCTCGCTCTTCGCCGAGCGGCTCCCGGCCCTCCCCGGAGTCTCGGCCCAGGCCCTGACCCAGCCCCCCTCGCAGTCGCTCTCGGAGGTCTTCGACCGCCTGGCCGCCGAGCCGGCCACCGTCACGCGCCTGGCCGTCCTGGCCAGGGTCTTGTTGCCCCGGCTGGTGACGGGCTATCGCCGTCACCTGGTCCGGGCCCGGCCCTGGTCCGACGGGCCAGTGGTGCGGGCGCTGCGCTTGGTGGTGCGTGACGAGGTGGAGGCGCTGCTCGAGGCCGAGGCGCTGCTCGAGGCCGAGACTGCCGCCAGCGGGGACCCGGCGTCGTCGCTGGCGGCGGCGGTCGACGTGGAGCGGCTGCTGGCCGGCTCGGGTCCCGGGCTCGTCCCCTGGGCGATCTCGGCCACCCGGGGGACGGCCGGGGCGTGATTCGGCGCTGCCGGCGGCGTTCCCTCAGTGCCCGCTCGAAGCCGCCGCCGGGCCTCTTCTCGGGGCGCCTCCGGCGCGCCGAGGGGGCTTGACGCTCCCGGTAGAGTGATATCCACAGGTCGGCCCCGCGTAGGTTCCGGCGGGGGTGGAGCGGACGACCCCGGCGGCGGGTGTTGGGACCAGGGCATCGGAGAGGACACACGTGAGTAGCGGCCCCCGGCGGCGGCTACCGGCTCGACGAAGGGTTGGATGACGTTGGCGAAGGAGCGCGTCGAGCGCGACGAAGAGGACCTGGTCCGGCTGTACCTGACGGACATCGGCCAGTACCCCCTGCTCACCAAGGACGACGAGGTCCGACTGGCCCAGACCATCGAGGCCGGCAGGGACGCCGAGGGTGACCTCGCCAAGGCGGCCAAGGAGCTGACCCCGGCCAAGCGCCGTGAGCTCAAGCGCAAGGTCCAGACCGGCGAAGGGGCCCAGCAGACCTTCGTGCAGTCGAACCTGCGCCTGGTGGTCTCCATCGCCAAGAAGTACCAGGCGTCGGGACTGCCCCTGCTCGACCTCATCCAAGAGGGCAACCTCGGCCTCATGCACGCCGTGGAGAAGTTCGACTGGCGCAAGGGCTTCAAGTTCTCCACCTACGCCACCTGGTGGATCCGTCAGGCCATCACCCGTGGCATCGCCAACACGGGCCGCACCATCCGCCTGCCCGTGCACGCAGGCGACACCCTGGCCCGGGTACAGAAGGCCCAGGCCCGCCTGGAGCTCAAGCTGGGCCGCCCGGCCACCCTCGCCGAGCTGGGCGCCGAGGTGGAGATGCCCGAGGACAAGCTCATCGAGGCCCTGCGCTTCCGCGCCGAGCCGCTGTCGCTGTCCGAGCCACTGCGCGAGGACGGCGACGCCGAGCTGGGCGACGTGGTGGAGGACCGCTCGGCCGAGTCGCCCTTCGAGGTGGCGGCCACGTCGTTGCTGCCCGACGAGATCAACCGCCTCCTCTCGCCGCTCGACGAGCGTGAGCGGGAGATCCTGCGCCTGCGCTTCGGCCTGGACCGCGGCGAGCCCCGCACGCTCGAAGAGGTGGGCGAGCATTTCAACCTCACCCGTGAGCGCATCCGCCAGATCGAGGCGCGGGCCATGTCCAAGCTGCGCCACCCCTCCTCGGACACCGGGGCGCGGGACCTGCTCACCGTCTGAGCGCCGAATTCCCCGAGCAGCGGGCCCCGGGTCGTGGCTAGCATGCGCGACGTGAAGAAGCTCATACTCCTCGCCATCCTGGTCACCCTGGGCGTCGTCGCCGTCCGCCGGCTGCGCGAGGCCTGATCACCTGCCGCCAGGAGGCGGCGCCCCAGCCCTTCAGGCTGCCGACCGCTGGCGCCCCAGGCGCCAGGCCAGCCAGGCCGCGCCCGTCGCCGCCAGAGCCACCCCGCCCAGAGCGGCGGCCGTGGGAAGGTTGGGCACCGGCACGCGGTCGCGCAGGCGCACCGGCCGCGTGAACTGGCGGATCTCCCACCCCCGTTCGCGCGCCAGGCGGGCCAGCACGCGGTCGGGGTTGACGGCCACCGGATGACCCACAGCTTCCAGCATGGGCATGTCGGTGTAGGAGTCGCTGTAGGCGAATGAGCCCGCCAGGTCGATCCCCTCGGCCCCGGCGAGATGGGAGATGGCCTCGGCCTTGAACGGCCCGTAAGCGTAAAAGGCCATCTCGCCGGTGTAGCGGCCGTCGAGGTCGACCACGGCCCGGCTGGCGATGGCGCCGTCGACACCGAGGTACTCGGCCAGGGGCGCCACGATCTCCTCCGGTGAGGCCGAGACGATGTAGGTGCGCCGCCCCTCGGCGTGGTGCTGCTCGATGAGCTCGAGCGCCTCGGCGTAGATGATGGGCTCGACCACGTCGTCGAGGGTCTCGCGCACGATGCGGGCCACTTCGCTCTGGTCCCATCCCCTCGTCATCACCAGCACCTGCTCGCGGATGCGGGCCAGCTTCTGCTCGCTGGCGCCCAGGTGCAGAAAGACGAACTGCGACACCAGCGCCCGGACCACCGTACGGCGCGACACCAGCCCGCCCCGGTAGAAGTGGCTGCCGAAGGCGGCCATGGAGGCGCGGGCGATGACCGTCTTGTCGAGGTCGAAGAAGGCCGCCTCCACCGGGGTCGATTCTACGGCCGGGCCCCTCCCGACTCGGGGCCCACCAGCAGCTCCTGGACAGCCGCCTCCGAGTCGCCGGTCACCAGAAGCAGCACCTCGTCGCCGGCGCTCAGCATCGTGTCGCCGCGGGGGACCACGAGATGGTCCTGGCGCACCACGGCCACCACCGTGGCGGTGCGGGGCAGCGACAGGTCGGCCAGCGAGCTGCCCTCGGCGGGGGAGTGCTCGGCCAAGGTGACCTCGACGAGATGGGCGCTGCCTCCCTCGAACTGCAGCAGGCGAACCAGCGTCCCCACCGACACTGCCTCCTCCACCAGTGCCGTCATGAGCGCCGGGGTGGACACCGAGACGTCGACGCCCCAGGACTCGTTGAACAGCCACTGGTTCTTGGGATGGTTGACGCGGGCCACCACCCGGGGCACGGCGAACTCCTGCTTGGCCAGCAGCGAGATCACGAGGTTGTCCTCGTCGTCGCCGGTGGCCGCTACGGCGACGTCGACGGTACCCATGCCGGCTGCGTCCAGAGAGGACACCTCGCAGGCGTCGGCGGCCACCCAGGTCACGTCCAGGGACGGGCGCAGGCGCTCCAGCAGCTCGAGGTCCTTCTCGATGAGCAGCACGTCGTGCCCGCTGGCGTCGAGGTCCTTGGCAATAGCCGTTCCCACGGTTCCGGCGCCGGCGATGGCCACCCTCATGGCCGGCCCACAACGCCGTCCGTCGCCACGGCCGACAGGCGCCGGTCGAGCTCCTCCAGGGCGTCGGACATGACGGCCAGGTGGAGGATGTCGCCTTCCTGGCCCACCATGTCGGCCACGTCCAGACGCGGCGTCCCGGCACGCGACACGGCCACCAGCGTGGCGCTGCCGGCCACGGCCAGCTCCGCCAGCTGCCTGCCCGCCCACTGGTCGGGGACGAGGCGCTCCACGAGCACGAGCCGCCCGGTGGCGTCGCTCCACTCCACCACGGGCGCCGGCACGAGGCGGCGGATCACCTGGTCGGTGGTCCAGGGGACGGTGGCCACGGTGGGGATGCCCACGCGCTGGTAGATCTCGGCCCGGCGGGGGTCGTAGATGCGCGCCACCACGTTGGTGATGCCGTAGTTCTCGCGGGCGATGCGGGCGGTGAGGATGTTGGAGTTGTCGCCGCTCGTCACCGCGGCCAGGGCGCCGGCACGGCGTACGCCGGCGCGGTCGAGATCGTCCCGATCGAAGCCCGAGCCCACGATGGCCTCTCCGGGCCAGTCGGGAGGAAGGCGCCGGAAGGCCTTGGCCATCTTGTCGATGATGCTCACCGTGTGGCCCTGCTCGACCAGGCGGACGGCCAGCCCCGCGCCCACCCGGCCGCACCCCACGATGACCACGTGCACCCGGACAATGCAACACGGCCCCGGGGTCTGCTGACAATTCTTCCTCTCCTAGGCTGAGCCAGATGAGCGACGAGCCGGCGGCCCCGGTCGGCGGGCGGCAGGTGGCCCCCACGCCCCTGCCCTCCCCCGACCAAGGTTCACTGCCCGAGACCTTGGGATACCGGCTCAAGAACCTGCTCCTCGGTCCGCCCCTGGCCACCGAGCGCCAGGCCACCGAGCGCCTGGGCAAGCCCACGGCCCTGGCCGTGCTGTCCTCCGACGTCATCTCCTCCTCGGCCTACGCCACCGAGGAGCTGCTCGTCCCCCTCATCCCCGTGGTGGGTGTGGCCGCCTTCAGCCTGGTGGTCCCCATCACCTTGGGGGTGCTCGTGGTGCTGGTCGTGGTCACCCTGTCGTACCTCGAGGTGGTGAAGGTCTACACGAAGGCCGGCGGGGCCTACGTGGTGGGGCGGGAGAACTTCGGTCCCAAAGTGGCCCAGATCGCCGCTGTGGCCCTGCTCGTGGACTACACGCTGACCGTGGCCGTGTCGGTGGCCGCCGGCGTGGCGGCCGTCACCTCCATCTTCCCGGTGCTCATCGGTGCCACCACGTGGATCGCCATCGGCCTCGTGCTCCTGCTCGCCTACGGCAACCTCCGGGGAGTGCGCGAAGCGGGCCGGGTGTTCGCCGTTCCCACCTACTTCTTCATCGTGAACATGCTGCTCATGCTGGGGGTGGGAGCCGTGCGGGCCGTCCTGGGCCAGCTGCACGCCCACTCCCTGCACCAACCCGACGCCTTTGCGGTGGGATCGGCGGGCCACGGCCTGCTCTACGGCGCCTCGCTCTTCGTCGTGCTGCGGGCCTTCGCCTCGGGGGGCTCGGCCCTCACCGGCACCGAGGCCATCTCCAACGGCGTGAGCGTGTTCCGCCCGCCCGAGTCGCGCAATGCCCGCCTCACGCTGGGCCTCGTGGCCGTGCTGCTCGGGAGCCTGGTGCTCGGCGTGGCCTCCCTGTCAGCGGTCGTCCATCCGGTGCCCCGCATGAGCGGCTCGCCCACCGTGGTGGCCCAGGTGGCCGGCTACGTGTACGGCTCGGGGACCCTGGGTCACGTCGGGCTGTGGGCCCTGCAGATCGGGACCATGCTGGTGCTCGTCCTGGCGGCCAACACGAGCTTCACGGGCTTCCCCTATCTGGCCAGCTTCACGGCCGAGGATTCCTACCTGCCCAGGCAGCTGACCAAGCGCGGCCACCGGCTGGTGTTCTCCACCGGGATACTCGTCCTCACCGTGGCTTCGGTGCTGCTGCTCTTGGCCACCCGTGCCCGGGTGGACAGCCTCATCCCGCTGTACGCCATCGGCGTGTTCACGGGCTTCACCATGGCGGGGGCGGGCATGGCCAAGTACCACCTCACCCACCGCGAACCTCATTGGCGTCGCCGTCTGGTCGTGAACGCCAGCGCAGCGGTGCTCTCCTTCGTCGTCGACATCATCTTCGCCGTCACCAAGTTCACCGAGGGGGCCTGGGTGGTGGTGATCGTCCTCCCCGTAGGGGTGCTGGTCCTGCTGCGCCTGCACCGGCAATACGTGCGCGAGGACGAGCAGCTGGAGGTGGGCGCCGCCCAGGCGTGCGAAGCCCCGGTGCTGCGGCGCCACGTCGTGGTGGTCATGGTGGACCGCCTCGACCTGGCCACGGCCCGAGCGGTGCAGTACGCCCGGACCTTGAGCCCCGACGACCTGCGCGCCGTGCACTTCGCCATCGACCCCAAGGAAGCGGCGGTGCTGGAGATGCAGTGGATGCGCCTGGGGCTCTCCCGCCTGCCCCTGGACATCATCGAGCTCCCCGACCGCCGCCTGGGGCGTGCCGCCCTCGAGCTGTCGGCCGAGATCACCGCCGACGGGACGACCGAGCTCAGCATCCTGCTTCCCCGGCGCGGCTTCATCGGCGGGTGGCGCCGGCTCCTGCACGACCGAAGCGCTGACCGCATCGCCGCCGCCGTGAGCACCCTCCCCCACGTCAACGCCACCATCGTCCCCTTCCAGCTCACGCCGTCGGGGCACTGGCCGGCGCGCCGCCCGAGTGAGCGCCGTCAGGAACCCGAGCGCATCACCGTCCAGCGCGAGCTGGCCCGTGAGGCCGGCCCGGTCCCCGGCACGGTGCCCATCACCGAGGCCACCTGGCGTTCCCGGGTGCGGGTGGCGGGGCGCATCCGCCAGGTGCGCGTGCCCACCCGGGCCGACCGCCCCAACCTGGAGGTGACGCTGGTGGACGGCAGCGGCGCCATCCTCCTCGTGTTCCAGGGCCGGCGGCAGATAGCGGGCATCCAGCAGGGGACGCGCCTGCTCGCCGAGGGCACGGTGGGAGCCTGGAAGGGACGGGTGGCCATCTTGAACCCCACCTACGAGCTGCTGGCCGGGCCCGACCGCCAGGGGGTGGGGGGGGCCACCTAAGGGCTGCGCTCCAGGGTGCTTGTTGCCCGGGCGGTGCGCCAGTCGGTATCGTCGGCGCCCGTTCTTCCCGGCCGCGGCCCCGTCGCGCCCTGGCTGAGCAACGGCGCTGTCGGCCCCGCACCCGGTGAGGGCCCGCTCGAGGGCGCCCGATCGATTGAAGGGAGCAGCACGCCATGACCCACCTCCTGGCCGCGGAAGGGGGGTACCAGAGCTTCGTCCTGACCGGCGCCGAGAAGGCGTGGCTGGCCGTCATCCTCGTTGTCGCCGTGGCCGGCATCGGGGTGGGCCTGGTCCTCATGCGCGGGGTGCTGCGGGCCGATACCGGCACCGACACCATGCGGTCCATCGCCTCGGCCATCCAGGAGGGGGCCGTCGCCTTCCTGCGCCGCCAGTTCCGGGCCATCCTCATCGTCATCGTGCCGCTGGCGGTGCTCATCTTCTTCACCGCCACCAAGGTCACCAAGCCCGGCCCGGGGGGCACCACCGGCTTGGCCCTGTCTTTCGCCTCGGCGGGCGGGTTCCGGGTGCTGTGCTTCGTCTTCGGGGCCATCTGCTCGGGGCTCACCGGCTTCATCGGCATGAGCCTGGCGGTGCGCGGCAACGTTCGGACGGCGGCCGCCGCCCGAGAGGGCAAGATGCCCGGCGCCCTGCGCGTGGCCTTCCGCACGGGGGCCATCACCGGCATGCTGTGCGTGGGACTGGGGCTGCTCGGTGCCACCATCATCGTCTTCACCTTCCAGAACACCGCCACCGCCGTGCTGGTGGGGTTCGGCTTCGGCGCCTCGCTGCTGGCGTTGTTCATGCGTGTCGGCGGCGGGATCTTCACCAAGGCCGCCGACGTGGGGGCCGACCTGGTGGGCAAGGTGGAGGCGGGTATACCCGAGGACGACCCCCGCAACGCTGCCACCATCGCCGACAACGTGGGCGACAACGTGGGCGACTGCGCAGGCATGGCGGCGGACCTCTTCGAGTCCTACGTCATCACCATCATCGCCGCCATCATCCTGGGCTTCGCCGCCTTCAACTCCCTTGGTGGTGCCTACAAGCTGCACAGCTCCCGGGCCGTGATCTTCCCCCTCATCGTGCCGGCCATCGGGATCGTGGCATCCGCCGTGGGCGTGTACATGGTGCGGGCCAGGGACAAGGACCGCACTGCCATGGCTCCCATCAACCGCGGTTTCTGGACCGCCGCCGCCATCACGCTCCTGGGTGCCGGCCTCGTGTCCGGCTACTACCTGCACTACATGAAGGCCTTCTACGCCGTGCTGGTGGGCGTGGGGCTGGCTCTGGCCCTCAGCCAGATCACCGAGCACTTCACCTCCACCGAGCGCAACCCCGTCCGTGAGATCGCCGAGTCGGCCCGCACCGGTCCGGCCACCACCACCCTGTCGGGGATCTCCGTCGGGCTCGAGTCGACGGTGTGGGCCATCATCGCCATCGCCGTGGCCATCGGCATCTCGGTGGCGATGTCGCACGGCAACCTGGAACTCACGCTCTACCTGGTTTCGCTCACGGGGATCGGCCTGCTCTCCACGGCCGGCATGGTGGTGTCCGAAGACAGCTTCGGGCCCGTCTCCGACAACGCCGCCGGCGTGGCCGAGATGTCCGGCGAGTTCACGGGCGAGGCCGAGCGCATCATGGTGAGCCTCGACGCCGTGGGCAACACCACCAAGGCCATCACCAAGGGAGTGGCCATCGGCTCCGCAGTGATCGCCTCCGTGTCGCTCTTCGGGTCGTTCATGGAGACCATCGGCTCGCAGTTGCACACCGGTGCCGTGGGGAACAAGCTCTTCACCCAGACGGTGGCACAGATCAACGTGTCGGAGCCGACCATCTTCATCGGTTTGCTCATAGGCGGCTCGGTGGCCTTTCTGTTCTCGGGGCTCGCCATCCGGGCCGTGGGCCGCTCCGCCGGCACCGTGGTGCAGGAGGTCCGGCGCCAGTTCCGCGAACACCCCGGGATCATGGATTACAGCGAGAAGCCGGAGTACGGCCGCGTGATCGCCATCTGCACGGCCGCCGCCCAGCGCGAGCTGATCACCCCGGCGCTGCTGGCCATCCTCACGCCGGTGATCGTGGGCTTCGGCATCAGCTACCAGGCCCTGGGCGCCTTTCTGGCCGCCGCCATCCTCACCGGCCAGCTCATGGCCAACTTCCTGTCCAACTCGGGCGGGGCGTGGGACAACGCCAAGAAGTACATCGAGGACGGCCACGAGGGCGGCAAGGGGTCCGAGGCCCACAAAGCGGCCGTCATCGGCGACACCGTGGGCGACCCCTTCAAGGACACCGCCGGGCCGGCGCTCAACCCGCTCATCAAGGTGATGAACCTGGTGTCGCTGCTCATCCTGCCCGTGGTCATCACCCAGCAGCACCACAACGGGGCGCGCTACGCCATCGCAGCGGCGGCCCTCGTGATCCTCATCGGCGCCATCGCCTTCTCCAAGCGCCGTTCCGAGGGCTTCGGGGCCGGCGAGGAGCAGCCCCCGGTGCCGTTGGACCAGGTCAGCGGCCCCCCTGCCACGCCGCCGGCCGCCGTGGGCACGGGGGCGTGAGGACCTGGTAGCCGTCCCCCGGTACCGTCTGGCCCCGGCGACGGGCACCCGCCCAGCCGCTCGAGCCCACAGGTAAGCCATGCCAGCCCGGTCCAGGTCCACCACCAGCCCCGCCGACGCCGCCGGCAAGGCGCTGGTCATCGTCGAGTCGCCGGCCAAGGCGCGCACCATCGCCGGCCTGCTTGGCCCCGACTACGTGGTGGAGTCCTCGGTGGGTCACATCCGGGACCTGCCCCGGCGGGCCCAGGAGGTGCCGTCCGCCTACCGGGGCGAGGGGTGGGCGCGACTGGGCGTGGACGTGGACAACGGCTTCAAGCCGCTGTACGTGGTGGCGCCCGAGAAGAAGGACGTGGTCTCGCGGTTGAAGGCCCTCGTCAAGCGGGCCAGCGAGCTGTACCTGGCCACCGACGAGGACCGCGAAGGCGAGTCGATCGCTTGGCACCTGACCGAGGTGCTCTCGCCCACGGTCCCTGTGAAGCGCATGGTCTTCCACGAGATCACGGCACAGGCCATCGAGCGGGCCGTCCAGGAGTGGCGCGAGCTCGACCGCCGGCTGGTGGACGCCCAAGAGGCCCGGCGCATCCTCGACCGCCTCTACGGCTACGAGGTCTCGCCCGTGTTGTGGAAGAAGGTGATGCCGAGGCTCTCGGCGGGGCGCGTGCAGAGCGTCGCCACCCGCATGGTGGTCGAACGCGAGCGGGCGCGCATGCGCTTCCGGACGGGGGTCTGGTGGGACCTCGAAGGCATGTTCTCGGCGAGCGGCGCCGACGGGCGTGACGGAGAGCAGCCGGCGCAGGCCTCACCGAGCTTCGGCGCCACGTTGGTGGCCGTGGGCGGGACGCCGGTGGCCACCGGACGCGACTTCTCCGAGACGGGACAGCTCACCGACGCCGAGGTGGTGCTCCTGGGCGAGCCCGAGGCCACCACCCTGGCCCGGGGCCTCGAGGGCCGGCCCTTCGTGGTGAAGTCGGTGAACGAGCGCCCTTACCGGCGCTCGCCCGCTCCGCCCTTCATGACCTCCACCTTGCAGCAGGAGGCCGGCCGCAAGCTGCGCTTCAGCGCCCAGCGGGCCATGCAGGTGGCCCAGCGCCTCTACGAGCAGGGCTGGATCACCTACATGCGAACCGACTCCACCACGCTGTCGGACGAGGCGCTGGCGGCGGCCCGCCGCCAGGCTGCCGAGCTGTACGGCGCCGACTTCGTGCCCGCCGCCCCCCGGCGCTACGAGCGAAAGGTGAAGAACGCTCAGGAGGCCCACGAGGCCATCCGCCCCGCCGGGGAGGCCTTCCGCACCCCAGAGGAGGCCGCCCGGCAGCTGCACGGCGACGACCTGCGGCTCTACGAGCTCGTGTGGATGCGTACCGTCGCCTCGCAGATGGTGGACGCCACCGGCACGAGCGCCCAGGTGCGCCTGGCGGGGCGCCCCGCCGGTGCCGGCGAGGAGGCCGAAGCCGAGTTCGCCGCCTCGGGGACCGTCATCTCCTTTCCGGGGTTCCTGCGCGCCTACGTCGAGGGATCCGACGACCCCGATGCAGAGCTGGCCGAGCGTGACGTGCAGCTGCCGCCCTTGGCGGAGGGCGACGAGCTGCAGGCCCTGTCGGTGCAGGCCAAGTCGCACTCCACACAGCCGCCGCCCCGCTACACCGAGGCGTCGCTGGTGAAGGCCCTCGAGGAGATGGGCGTGGGCCGTCCCTCCACCTACGCCAGCATCATCGGCACCATCCAGGACCGCGGGTACGTGTGGAAGAAGGGCACGGCCCTCGTCCCCTCCTTCACCGCCTTCGCCGTGGTGAAGCTGCTCGAGAGCTACTTCGGCGAGCTCGTCGACTACAACTTCACCGCCGCCATGGAGGACGAGCTCGACGAGATCGCCCAGGGTGAGCAGGAGGCGCTCCCCTGGTTGACGCGCTTCTACTTCGGAGAACCGGGCGACGGCCGCTCCGGCAACGGCGGCCAGGTGGACATGCGCCGCGGTCTCAAGGAGGACGTGGCCGCCCACCTGGGGGAGATCGACGCCCGGGAGGTCAACTCCATTCCCATCGGCGCCGACGCCGAGGGGCGCCCCATCGTGGTCCGGGTGGGCCGCTACGGGCCCTACCTCCTGCGCGGCGAGGAGCGGGTCTCGATCCCCGAGGACCTCGCTCCCGACGAGCTCTCGGTGGAGCGCGCCGAGGAGTTGCTTTTGGCCCCCTCGGGCGACCGCGAGCTGGGCGCCGACCCCGAGACGGGCCTCGTGGTCATGGCCCGCTCGGGACGCTTCGGCCCCTACGTGCAACTGGGGGAGCCCGAGGAGGGGAGCAAGCCCCGCACCGCATCGCTGTTCAAGTCCATGTCGCTGGACACGATCGACCTCGACCAGGCCCTGCGGCTGCTCGAGCTGCCCCGCGTGGTGGGCGCCCACCCCCAAAGCGGCGAGGAGATCCAGGCCCTGAACGGCCGCTTCGGTCCGTACCTGAAGATGGGCAGCGACACCCGCAGCCTCGAGAGCGAGGAGCAGCTCTTCACCGTGACCCTGGAGGAGGCCACCGCCCTCTTCGCCCAGCCCAAGCAGCGTCGTGGACGCGCCGCCGCCCAGCCGCTGCGGGAGCTGGGCCAGGACCCCGACACCGGTGCGCCGGTGGTTCTGCGCTCGGGGCGCTTCGGCCCCTACGTCACCGACGGCACCACCAACGCCTCGCTGCGTCGCGGCGACGACCCCGATACCGTCACCATCGAGCGGGCGGCCGAGCTGCTGGCCGACCGCCGGGCGGCGGGGCCGCCGGCCAAGCGCACCGCCAAGAAGACCACCGCAGCCAAGAAGGCGGCCGGGACCAAGAAGGCGGCCGGGACCAAGAAGGCGGCCGCCAGGAGAACCGCTCCCGACGACAAGGGTGCCGACGAGGAGTCGTCGAACACAGCCGAGGCGACCGCCGACGGGGCGGGAGGCGACGCCGCCCCGTGAGCGGTCGGGGCCGGCTCATCGCCATCGAGGGCATCGACGCCAGCGGCAAGAGCACCCAGGCCCGGCTCCTGGCCCGGAGCACGGGGGCGGAGCTCACCCACGAGCCGGGGGCCACCGCCCTGGGCCGAGCTCTGCGTCGGCTCTTGCTCGAGCCCACCGAGG
>JBJKRZ010000165.1:0-5757 GCA_046704365.1 Acidimicrobiales bacterium
GCGGGTGGGGTTCGCCATTCGCTCCTCGCAGGCCAGGCGACCACCTAAGGCCTGCGAATCGTTGCTCTCCGCACGTACCTGCGTTTTCTCGCCTCCGTCGAGGCAGGCCCAGCGTGGATCCGGGATCCGACGAGCGGCATCCTCAGTCTTGGTGAAAGATATCCACAGCATCCCTTCTGGCCGCAGATGCGGCGGCCCCTTGCGAGTGATCAGCTCACGCTGCAGTCCGGTACCTGGTCGGCTCGACAAAGGCCGCGAGCCATCGTGAATTCGTGGGGAATGAAAGCGAAGCGGACCGCCCGGACTCTGGCCCGGCGCTCAGAAGCCCCTGAAGTGCGGGTCCCGGCGCTCGACGAAGGCGGCGATGCCCTCTTGGGAGTCGGCGGTGCCCACCACGAGCTCCTGGGCCCAGGCCTCCTCGTCGAAGGCGGTGGCCCGGTCCGAGTCGAGGGAGCGGTTGAGCAGCCACTTGGCCATGGCGATGGCCTTGGTGGGCCCCGCCGCCAGGCGCCCGGCGAGCTCCCCGGCGACGTGCTCGAGCTCGGGGCGGGGAACGACGCGGTTCACGAGGCCCAGGCGCTCGGCCTCGGCAGCCGAGAGGTCGTCGCCGAAGAAGAGGAGCTCCTTGGCCTTCTGCAAGCCGATGCGCCGGGGCAGCAGGTAGGCGCCTCCCCCGTCGGGCGAGATGCCCCGGCGCACGAACACCTCGATGAAGCGCGCCTCTTGGGCGGCCACCACGAGGTCGCAGGCCAGGGCGAGGTGCGCCCCGATCCCCGCCGCCGTCCCGTTCACCGCCGCCACCACCGGCTTCTCGCAGTCGAGCACGGCGGCCACGAGCCGCTGGGCCCCGCGGCGGATCATGCGAGCCGCGTCGCCCATGACGCGCTCGGGGGCGCCCTCGGGCTTGGGGGCGGGCGCCCGGCGCCCGGCGCGCAGGTCGGCACCGGTGCAGATGCCCTCGCCTCTAGCCCCGAGGACCACCGCCCCCACCCCGAGGTCGGCGCCGGCCTCCTCGAGGAGGGTGATGACCCGGTCGCGCTGGTCGGGGGTGATGGCGTTTCGGACCTCGGGCCGGTTCAAGGTGATCCAGGACACCCGGTTCTCCACCCGGTGCAGCACCTGCTCCTCGAGGGGCGGGTCCGACACGTCTCCTCCTCGTCTCTCGGCTTCCCTGTCTGGCCCGTCTGCGGCGGCCTGGGCGGGGACCGCCGGGCGCCAAGCAGCATGGCATCGACCTGACGCCGATGTCACTTTTCACCGGCGCCGGGAGTAGCTTGTGGCGCCGATGACTGCGACGACGACCACGAACAAGCGCATCCCGGTGGTGGACTACCTGGTCCTCGAGGGCGAGCCCCATCTGGTGGCCAACGCCTGCCGGGCGTGCGGGGCCCTGTACTTCGACCGCCGCAACGCCTGCGCCCGCTGCGGGAAGCTCGAGTTCGACAAGAAGCCCCTGGCCACGACCGGGGTGGTGCGCTCGTTCACCATCATCCACCGCGCCGCGCCCAACGTGCCGGTGCCCTATGTCTCGAGCGTGGTGGAGCTCGACGGCGGTGGTGTGGTGAAGGCCAATCTCATCGACGCTGGGACCGAGCCCGACAAGATCGACTTGGGCATGGCGGTGAGGCTCACCACCTTCGCCTGCGGAACCGACGAAGAGGGCACCGAGGCGATCGCCTTCGGCTTCGCCCCCGCCTAGAGGCAGCGAGCGGCAGAGAGGGAGGACACATGGCCGAGAACGTGTGGATCATCGGGGCGTCCATGACCCGGTTCGGGCGCTACCCGGACAAGGACACCATCGACCTGGCCGCCGACGCCGCCCTGGGCGCCCTGGGCGACGCCGGGAGCGCCATAGCCGACATGGGCGTGCTGGCCGTGGGATGTCTCATGGAGGCCCCAGCCATGGTGGGCCAGCGCCTCCAGAAGCAGATCGGCCAGACCGGCATCCCCGTCTACAACGTGGCCAACGCCTGTGCCACGGGCGCCACCGCCGTGCGCACAGCGCTGCTCACCATCAAAGCCGGCGAGGCGGACATGGGACTGGCCGTGGGCGTAGAGCAGATGGGCAAGGCGGGCCTGTTGGGCCCCGCTGGCCAGTCGAGGGGCAAGCCCACCGGGTTCGCCCCCTCCGGCCGTTACGGCTCGGTCATGGCCGTGGAGGGCATCCTGGGCACCGGCCTCATGCCCGGCGTGTTCGCCCAGGCCGGCATGGAGTACGCCTCGCGCCACGACGGGGTGGGCTTCGAGCAGTTCGCCAAGGTGGCCGAGAAGAACCACGCCCACTCCACGCTCAACCCCCTGGCGCAGTACCAGAAGGCCTTCTCCCTGGAGCAGGTCATGGGCGCCGAGATGGTGGCCTACCCCAACACGCTGCTCATGTGCTGCCCCACGGGCGACGGGGCGGCGGCCGTGGTGCTGTGCTCGGACGCCAAGTTGAAGACGCTCGATCCCGACGTGCGGCGCCGGGCCGTGAAGATCTCGGCCTCAGTGCTCACCTCCGACCCCTACGTGGAGTCCGATACAGCCCAGCCCGACGTCTCCACCCTCACCAAGCTGGCCGCCGCCCAGGCCTACGAGGCGGCAGGTGTGGGGCCAGAGGACCTCGACCTCGTGGAGCTGCACGACTGCTTCGCCACCGCCGAGCTCATCCACTACGAGAACCTGTCGCTGTGCGAGCCGGGCGGGGCCGGCGACTTCATCGACAAGCGCGGACCCTGGCGCGACGGCACCACGCCGGTCAACGTCTCAGGGGGGCTCATCTCCAAGGGCCATCCCATCGGCGCCACCGGCGTGGCCAACGTCTACGAGGTGGCCACCCACCTGCGCGGCGAGGCCGGCGACCGCCAGATCGAGGGCGCTCGGGTGGGGCTCACCCACGTGATCGGGCTGGGATCGGCCTGCGGCGTGCACATCCTCGAGCGCGGCGCCGCCTGAGCAGCGCCGGCGACGGCCGCAGCACCGGTGGGCGACGCCTCGGGACCGGCGTTGAAGAGCCCATGAGCGAGCGGCTGCTCGAGGGGGTCCGGGTCCTCGACCTGGCAGGCGAGCCGGCCGCGATGTCGGGGCGCATCCTGGCCGACCTGGGCGCCGCCGTGGTGCGTGCGGTCCCTGCCGCGGGGGACCCACTCGCCGAGCTCCCCCCCCACGGGCCCGACGGCTCCCTGCGCCAGCTGGCCTGGAACGCCGGCAAGGCCGTCGTGGCGGTGGAGGGTGCCGACGACCCCCACCTGGGTGAGGTGCTCTCGGGCGCAGACTTGGTGCTGTGCACACCGGGCTGGCCGGGTGTGCTCGAGGTAGACCCGGCCGCCGCTCCGGGAGCGAGCTGGGTCCTCGTCACCCCCTTCGGCCTCGACGGGCCCCGCGCCGGCTGGAAGGCGTCGGACCTCGGCGTCATGGCCTCCACCGGAAACATGTACTGCACCGGGGACCCCGACCGGGCGCCGGTGCGCTGCAGCGAGCCCACCGCCTGGAGCCACGTGGGCCCCGAAGCGGCCTTCGCCGCCCTGACGGCCCTCGCCTCCGGGCGCCCCCAGCTGGTGGACATCTCGGCCCAAGAGGCAGTGATGATCGCCTCCATGGGCCATGTGGCCCGCTTCCCCCGCACCGGGAACCGGGGGCGGCGCCTGGGCGCCAACATCGGAGTGACGCGCGAGATCTGGCGCTGTGCCGACGGCTTCGTGTCCTTCGGCCTGCGCGGCGGCAAGGCCCGGGTGCCCAACCTCAAGACCATCACGAGGCTGGTGAGCGAGGACGACATCGACGCCCCCGCTCTGACCGAACGTGACTGGGAGAGCTACGACCACACCAAGGCGACGGCGGAGGAGCTCGAGGCCATCTCGGCGCCCATCGCCGAGTACTTCGGGCGCCACACCATGGCCGAGCTCTACGAGACCGCCTGTGCCACCAACCTCATGCTGGCCCCCGCCAATTCGCCGGCGCAGCTGACCACGAACACGCAGCTGGCCAGCCGGGGATTCTTCGTGCCCTTCGGCAAAGTGGAGCTCTTTCCCAGGTCCTTTCTGATCACCACCAGCCCCGGCGACGTGGTGGAACGCCCCGGGCCGCGTGCGGCCGGAGACGACGAGGGGCCCGCGTTCCGGTGGCCGGCGCGCCCCGAGGCGGTGCCCGCTACCGGCGCTACATCGGCGGGCGCTGGTGCTGCGGCAACCCCGGCACCGGCAGGCACGCCCCCATGGGAGGGCACCGGCATCGTCGAGTTCGGCACGGGGGCGGCGGGGCCCATCGCCGTGCGCTATTTCGCCGAACACGGCGCCACCGTCATCCGCGTCGAGTCGCGCTCGCGCCCCGACTTCCTGCGCGCCTACGGCAGCGGGGGACCGTGCGGGCTCGAGGGGTCGGACATGTTCGACTCCGTCAACGTGGGCAAGCTCGGAGTGACGCTCAACCTGAAGCACCCCGAGGGGGTCTCGCTGGCGCGCCGGCTCATCGGGTGGGCGGACGCCGTGGCCGAGAACTTCGCCCCCCGGGCCATGCGCAGCTTCGGCCTGGACTACGCCTCGCTAATGGAGCACAAGCCCGACCTGGTCATGGTGAGCTCGTGCCTCCAGGGCCAGAGCGGGCCGCACAAGGACTACCCCGGCTTCGGCGGCCAGGGCTCGGCGCTCGGGGGCTACAACTTCCTCACGGGCTGGCCCGACCGGGAACCAGTGGGGCCATACGGGACCATCACCGACTCTCTGGCCCCGCGCTTCGTGGCCAGCGCCCTGGCCGCCGGCCTGCTGTACCGACGACGGACGGGCCGTGGCGTGCACCTGGACGTGAGCCAGGTGGAGTCGGCCGTCTACTCGCTCTCCCCATGGGTGCTCGACTACGTGGTGAACGGCCACGTGGGAGCCCGCATGGGCAACCGCTCGGCGCGCTGCGCCCCCCACGGCGCCTTCGCCTGCCGGGGTGAGGACCGCTGGGTGGCCATCGGCTGCTGGGACGACGAGGACTGGCGCCACCTTGCCGACGCCGTGGGCCTCGGCGAGAGCACCGCCGACCGCTTCGCCGGCACCGCCGAGCGCCTGGGCGCCCAGGACGAGCTCGAGGCCCTTGTCGCCGCCTGGACCGCACGGCACAGCGCCGAGGAGGTGGCCGAACGCCTACAGGCGCTCGGGGTGGAGGCCGTGCCGGTGGCCGACCTCGGCGACGCCTCGGTCGATCCCCAGCTTCGGCACCGCAAGCACTTCGTCACCCTCGAGCACCCCTGCATGGGTGCCTGCGGCTACGAGCGCAACGGCGTGCGCCTCTCGGACGCCGGCGCCGGCTACGAGCGCACGAGCCCCACCCTGGGGGAGCACAACAGCTACGTCTTGGGCGACATCCTCGGGTTGTCGACGGCCGAGCAACAGCGCCTGGCCGAAGACGGCGTCCTTGACTGATTGCGCCTGATTCGGGCCGACGCTCAGGCCGCCTTCCTCGCCGCAACGGGCCCCCGCAGCCCACCGAGCTTCCCCAGCACCGAAGCGAGCACCTGACCGGCGGGGGAGGTCGCCGGTACGGGCGGGTGCGGGCGCGGCGACGGGCTCGAGGGTGGCGGCGAGGGAGAGGGCTGTGCAGGCGGACCCGGGGCGGCACCGGGGGGCGTCGGCGCGCCCGTGCCCTGCTGGCCGCCACCCTCGGGCTGGAAGGACCCGACCAGCTGGGCGGTGCCCGCACCGCCCGACGATGCACCATTACTGGCGGCGGGCACGGACGCCACGGCGGCGGGGGCCGGCGAGGAGGGCGCAGGGGAAGGAGCCGGAGGACCAGCAG
>JBJKRZ010000166.1:0-2958 GCA_046704365.1 Acidimicrobiales bacterium
CGCACGGGCGGTGTCCGACAGGGGGTTCTTGGCGTGCTGGGCCTCGTCAGCCACCACGAGCGAGAAGCCGGCACTGGCAAGCACATCGCGGTCTCTGCGCGCCACCCCATAGGTGGTGAGCACGACCTCCCCACTGCGAAGGTCCTCCAGGGTCCGCTCGGGCCCGTGGAAGCGCCGCACCGGCACCCCCGGAGCGAAGCGGGCGAGCTCGCGGGCCCAGTTGCCGAGCAGGGAGGTGGGACAGACGATGAGCGTCGTTGCTCCGGCCGGCGAGGCGTTGCTTCCACCGTGGGTGACGCCCGTCGTGGCCCTGCGCCGCCGCGTGTTGGTGGCGCGCTGCCCTTCACGGCGGGCGGTGGCCAGCCGGTGCAGATGGAGCCCTATCACCTGGATCGTCTTTCCCAGTCCCATGTCGTCGGCCAGGCAGCCTCCCAGCCCGAGCTCGCACATCTGGTGCAACCAGGCAACCCCGCGCTCCTGGTAGGGACGCAGCTCGCCGGCAAAGCCGGGCGGTGCGCCGAGCGAGGCCGTCCCGGCATCGCCCATGGCCCGCAGCCTTTCGGCGAAAGAGGCGATGGCCCCTTCGGCCACCACCTCCACTTTTTCGCCCCCCATGGTGAGCTCGCCGGCCATGACGGCGGCCAACGCCTCGATGGCCGTCATGGCCCGCTGGCGCCGCTGACGGGCGCGCTCGAGCAGTGCCGGGTCCACGCGGACCCACCGGCCGCGCAGGCGCACGATCGACCGCTTGGCCTCTGCCAGCTGCTCGATCTCCTCGGCGTCGAGCAACTCTCCTCCGAGAGTCAGGCGCCAGTCGAACGTGACCATCTCGTGCAGCGAGAACGTCCCGTCGCTTTCGAACTCCGGCGGCGACTGGACAGCCGCCCGCAGGGTGAGCCCTTCCAAGAGCAGCGACGACGGCCACAGCACCTCGATCCCCGCTGCCCGCAGGGCGTCGCCGCCCGGACCGAGAAGGTCCTCCACCTCGTCGTCGGCCAAGGAGAGCGAGCAGGGAACGCGCTCGGCCAGAAGCGCGCCGAGCGGTGGCCACGCCCTCGAGCCACGCCGGAGGGCGAGGAGCAGGTTCGTCTCGGCGTCGGGATCGAGTCGCGCCAGGACGGCGGGCGGCATCGAGAACAGGTCGGCGGCGTCGACCACGAGGCTCGGGTCGAGCACCGAGGTCATCTGGACCACGGCGACCGGGCCCGCCTCTGGCTCGTCGCCCAGCGCGCTTTCCGCCTCGTCGTCGCTTTCGGGCCTCGCCGTCTCGTCGCCGTCGCCGTCGGTGCCCGCGTCGAGTGCGATGCGCAACCCGACCCGGGCGCTGCCCTCGGGGTGACGCGCTGCATCAGCCAGCCAGCCGGCGACGGAGTTGGCCTCGCAGGCTTCGCTGGCGCTGAAAAGGTCGCTGCCCGCCACAGCCGGTGCCGATCGGGTACGCACCAGGGTGTCGGCCAAGGCGTCCCATACAGCACGCACGGCGTGCGTCGCCGACATGATCCTGGCGGGAGAGCCGTTCCCCACCGGCACGCAGTGGGCGGAGGGAGGCAGGTTCGTGGCGAGGGCCTCGAGCAGGCGCAGGTCGTCGAGCTCCAGGGGGCCGGCTCGCCAGGCGTCCCATCCCTCCGGGCTCACCGACGGATAGAGGCGGCCCCGGGCCAGGATCCCGAGCCCTGCCACCACGACGTCGCTCCACGCCGCCACACTGGGCCGCGCCCACCGAGCCGGATCGAGCCTGGCCAGCCACGTCAGTGCATCCGCCAGGGACACGTCGTGGGCGGGCACGGTGCTGCGTCGCACGGAGTTGCCCACGGCGAGGACCAATTGGACGGACCCGCCGAAGGGCTCCTGGTCGGGCAAGACGGGAAAGGCCAGGGCCGACCGGGCGGGTGGCGCCGTCGACGGTCCGCCCTGCTGGGCGGCCGGTGGGCGCGTCCCCGGTGGGAGATAGGCGGCGAAGGTCCCGTAGCGCGGCGGGTCGCCCGGTAGGAAGACCAGGTCGACAGCGGGGGAGAAGCCGAGGCTGCCGTCCTCGTCCTCGTCGTTGACCTCGTCGGAGGGTGCCGCTCGGGCGACGATGTCAGCGTCGAGGCTGCCCACGGGACCCGGAGCCTACTCACGCCGCGACCCTGCCTTTAGCCGCCGTCAGACCCGTGACGTATCTTGCCGGTCACTCAACCGGAGCGTGCTCCATGCCAGTAGAAGACCGTCGCCGCCTGCACAGACCCTTCTCCGTGAGGCGCCAGTTCCTCGTTGCCGGTGCCCTCTGCACGGTCGTGCTCGTCGGCGGGGCGTGCAGCGCGGGAAGCGACCAGCATCCCCCTGGGTCGAGCACCACTGGCGGACCCAAGCCCGCTGCGTCCCAGGGGGTCGGGGGGCAGGCCAACGTGAATGCCCCCGGTGCCACCACGGCCGACGGCTCGGTCGTCGCTCGGGGTTCCGCCAGCGGGGCCGGGTCGCCAGGGTGCCGGTCGGGAGATCCGCTGGCCAACGTGTACCACCCCACGCGGCTGAAAGTGGTGCGGTCCTGTGTCACGGTGTCGGGCACCGTGGAGTCGGTCCGTAGCGAGAGCGACGGAGATGTCCACTTCGACCTCGCCCTCGATGCCGCCTACAGCCACCTCCTGACCTCCGCCAACGGCGCCGACCAGCACGGGTGGCTCGTCGTCGAGATCGTGCCGGCGGACGAACCGGGCTGCACCCCCGGGCGACCGCCGAAGCCGGCCTACGGCACCTACGACTTCGGGATCTGCACGGGGGCCGACGAGTCGCCACCACCCGTGGGGTCCCACGTGTACGTCACCGGGCCCTACGTCCTCGACGAGGACCATGGCGGGTGGGCGGAGGTGCACCCGGCCTGGGCCATCGCCAGCTCACCACCGGGCCCGACGACCTCGGTTCCGCCTCCCACGACGTCCCCGCCGGCGACTTCCTCTCCACCGACACCCTCACCGGCAC
>JBJKRZ010000167.1:0-2525 GCA_046704365.1 Acidimicrobiales bacterium
GTCCCCGGGCGCGCCGGCAGCGGCGGCCGCTGGGCCGAAAGCGGGTGGTAGAGGGCCTGGCCCGGTCCGGGGTCGGCGCCGAAGAGCTCGGGGAACACGGCGTTCACGAAACGCACGATGCCGGGCACCGAGCGGAAGTTGGCGCCCAGCACCACCTCCTCGCCCACGGCGGCGGAGACCGCTTCGAACAGCTCGATGTCAGCGCGACGGAACCGGTAGATGGATTGCTTGGGATCGCCCACCACGAACAGCGCCCCCGGGCGGGCGTCACCCAGGTCGCCGCTTCCCTCCACGGCGGAGGCCAGCCACGCTGCCAGCTCCACCTGGAGCGGGTCGGTGTCCTGGAACTCGTCGACGAGGAGCCACCGGTAGCGGCGGCGCAGGGCGGCGCGCGCCGTGGCGTCGGCGCGCAGCAGGCGCCGGGCGTGCACGAGCAGGTCGTGGAAAGTGATGCGCCCTTCAGCGCCACGCTGGGCGGCGCAGTCCACGGTGAAACGGGCCAGACGGGCGAGGAGCTCCGCCAGCACCGGGGCGCGCACGGCGGCGAGGAGCCGCTGGCGAGCCGCCTCGGCGTCGGCGCAGGCCTGGCGCACCTCGGCCACGTGCCCGTCCCAGTTCTGGCGCTGTCCCCGGGTGCAGGCGAAGGTGGGGAGGGCGACGAGCTGGGCGAGCGCCGCCTGCTCGTCTTGAGCGGCACCGGCGAGCATCCCCCGCGCGGGGACGAGCCGGTCGCGCAGGTGGACGAGGAGGTTGTCGGCGGGGTCGCTGCACCAGCCGTCGAGGGCGACGGCGCGCTGCAGGGCGTCGACGACCGGTGCCACGTCGAGCGCCGGCCAGTCAGGCGCCCGGGGTGCCGCCGCCTCGATGCGCTCGAGGCCGCCGTCCTCCAGGCGGTCCCAGTGCCGGTGCAGGCACCAGGCGAGCTCCACGATGGCGGACTGGCCCAGACCGAGGACGAAGCCGCGCAACACCATGGGCTCGGCGGCGGGGTCGTCGAGCAGCTCGTCGGTGAAGGCGGCCAACCGTGCCTCGAGATCGGCGCGGTCGGAGAGCTCGTCCAGGACGTCGAAGCCGGGCGGGAGCCCGGCTGCCAGGGCGTGCTCGACGAGGATGCGCTGGGCGAAGGCGTGCAGGGTGCACACGGCCGCCTCGTCCACCTCCACGGCGGCCGGCGACAACGACGTGTTGGCGGGCTCGGCGCCGGCGGCGACCGACAGCGCCTCGGCCAGGCGCGCCCGCAGCTCTGCGGCTGCCGCCTCGGTGAAGGTGATGAGGGCCACCTCGCGCAGCGCGGTGCCCCGGCGCACGAGCTCCACCACCCGGCCCACCAGTGCTGTGGTCTTGCCGGTGCCGGCCCCGGCCACCACCACCAGGGAGTGCTCCAGGTCGCTCGAGATGCGCCGGCGCGCCCCGGCGTCGGGCAGGGTCGAGGACGCCGACACGCTCATGTGCGCACCAGCCATGCCGACAGCGGCTCGGCCACGGACACGGCCAGCAGGTCGTCCACGGCTGCCAACACGGGTGCCCCCCGCTTGGCCGCCCACTGGCGGTCGCGCAGGGGCGAGCACACGACGTCGAAGTCGCACCAGGCGCACCCCTCGAAGGTGCCGTCGCGTGGCGGACCGGGGATGGCCGGGAAGAGCCCCTCGTCCACCGCTCGTGCGATGCGGCCCACCACGTCGGTGAAATGGCGCTCCAGGGCGTCGTCCAGCTCGACGCCGTAGCTCACCGCCGAGCGCTCGCCCGAGACCATCCAGTAGCGGGCGCGCACGGGTCCGGCACCGAAGGCCTGGCGGGCGGCCAGGGCGTAGAGGGGCAGCTGCAGGCGCTTGCCGCCGTCGAGGGGGTCGTCGCCCAGCTTGGAGATGGAGCGCTGGCGCCCGGTCTTGTAATCGGAAACCACGAGCTCGCCCTCAGGCCCGCGATCGACACGGTCGGCCCGCCCGCGAAAGAGCACGGCGCGCCCGTCGGGCAGCGTCACTGTCACCGGCGCCAGCTCCCCGTCCTTGTCGCCGAAGGCGAGCTCGGCGGCCAGAGGGACGAGGTCGCCCTCCTCGGAGTAGAAGGTGCGGAGGTCCCGCACGATGGCGGCGCGGTCCAGGCGCCACAGCAGCGCCTTGCCCACCATGCCGCCCGCCGCCATGTCGTCCATGTGGTCGTCGGCGATCTCGAGCAGCCGCCGCAGCGAGCGCGGCGCGCCGCCGATACGCTCGGCGACGTAGCGCTCCAGCACGGCGTGCACGAGTGAGCCGCGGTCGCGGCCCTCGATGCGCCACAGGTCCTCGGGTAGCAGGCGGGCCTCGATGCCGAGCACCTTTTGGAAGAGGAACTTGCGCGGGCACTCGGCGTAGGTCTCGAGCCGCGTGGCCGACACGGGCCGGGCCGGGTCGAAGGGGCTCACGCGCCCGGGGCCCACCAGGCCGTCGAAGCGCGTGAAGCGAGCCCCGGCGCGTGCGCGCAGGGCTTCGAGGCCCAGGCGGAGGCGGGCGTCGAGCTGTGCCGGCGCGCTCTCGAGCACGTCGCCC
>JBJKRZ010000168.1:0-19042 GCA_046704365.1 Acidimicrobiales bacterium
GGGGGGTCGGGCGTGAGGGCGCCGGCCCTCGAGCTCAGGGACGTGCACGCCGGGTACGAGGGCATCGAGGTGCTCCACGGGGTGGACCTGGTGGTGCCCCAGGGATCGCTGGTGGCGCTGCTCGGCCCCAACGGGGCGGGCAAGTCGACCACCTTGAAGCTCGTCGACGGGCGCCTGTCGCCCACCAGCGGCTGCGTGCACCTGGGCGGGCGGCACGTCAACGGGACCCCCACCCAGCGCCTGGCCCGGGCCGGGATCTGCAGCGTGCCCGAAGGACGCGGGGTGTTCCCCAACCTGACGGTGGAGGAGAACCTGCACATGGTCACGCAGCTCGAGACGGGGCTGTCGCGCTCGATGGTCAGCGAGCGGACCTTCGCCCGCTTCCCGAACCTCGGGGCGCGGCGCCGGCAGCTGGCGGGAACCCTGTCGGGCGGCGAGCAGCAGATGCTGGCCATGGCCCGGGCCATCGCCAGCGATCCCGCCGTGCTCCTCGTCGACGAGCCGTCCATGGGCCTGGCCCCGCTCGTGGTGAGCACCATCTACGACGTGCTGCGCCAGTTGGCGGCCGACGGCATGACGGTGCTGCTCGTGGAGCAGTTCGCCCGCATGGCGCTGTCCATCGCCGACTACGCAGCCGTCATGGCCCAGGGACGCATCCTCTCCTTCTGCGAACCGGCCGACCTCGGCGACGTGGCCGGCGCCTATCTGGGAGCCACAGCATGAAAGGTCGAATGGTCCGTCTGGCCGGTGCCGTGGCCGTGGTGGGCGCGGCGGCCACCTCCGGATTCGTGGGCGCCAGCCCCGCCAGCGCCGACACGAGCCTCATCGGCTGGACGGCCCAGGCCAACGCCAACGTCTTCGACCTGGTGGTCGACAACAGCGCCGGGCTGGCCGGCTCGCACCCGCTGTCGGAGATCGACGTCCCCGAGGACATGTCCGACTACGAGACCGGCCCGCTCGGCCACGGCCTGGCCACCATGGTGTGGCCCGGTGCCGTAGCGGGCAACATCGGCTCGCTCTCGGGCGAGGCGGGGCTGCCCAGCCAGCTCTCCCCCATCACGAGCAAGCTCAACGACCCCTTCCGGGCCGAGTCCTTCTACCCGGCCGGGCCGACCACCGCCACCTACCCGCCCGGCAGCTCCACTAACGGGGCCATCGAGATGACCTCGCACGCCGATGCCAACGAGACCTGGGCCAAAGCGGCCCTGGCCGACGTCGTGGTCCCAGGGCTCTTCGACCTGCGCGGCGTCCAGGGTGCGAGCACCGCCACCGCCACCTCCGCCGCGCAGTCCACCGCCAGCGGCGCCTTCCAGTCGCTCAGCTTGATGGGCGGAGCCATCCAGATCGGGGCCACCACGTCGTCGGCCTCGGCCCAGAGCGACGGCACCAGCCCCAGCGGCACCTCCACCACGCATCTGGGCGCCGTCACCATCGCCGGGCAGAAAGTGAGCATCGGCAGCGACGGGATCGTGGTGGGACCGGCCAGCACCGGATTGTCGGGCCTGCTCTCGGCAGCGCCGACCACGCAGGTCGACCAAGTGATCTCGGCGCTCCACTTGAAGATCGTGCCCCTGCCCCAGAGCGAGACCAGCCAGGCGCCGGCCGAGCAGATCAGCTCAGGAGGGCTGCAGATCAGCTTCTCGCTCCCCTCCAACTTGAGCCTGAGCCTCAACTGCACGGCGCTGCCGTCCCAGCTGGCCCAGCTCGGCACCCTGTGCACGCTGCCGGGCCTGCTCCAGGGGCTCAGCTTCACGCTCACCATCGGCAGGGTGAGCGCCGAGGCCATCGCCGCCCAGCCCTTCGCGCTGGGAGTGGAGCAGGCTGCCCTCGGGCCGCTACCGGGAACCACGGGCACGGGCATCGGCGCCAGCCCCATCGACCTCGGCTCGATGCCCACGGCGGCGTCGCCTTCCTCGGCAGGTGCTCCGGTGCCCAGCCAGAGCCTCAAGAAGACCGCACCCATCTCGCTGTCCTCACCCATCGGAGTGGGACTGCTCGTCGCCCTGCTGGCGGTCGCCGCCGCCCTCGGCCTAGGGCTGCGGAGAATGACAGGACTCGTGGGCGCCAGCGCCCTGGCCCAGTGCCCCGATGAGGAGGTCCCATGACCACCGTCGCCCAGCCCGCCGGCTCCCCGGGCACCGGCTCCCCGGGCACCGGCGGCCAGCCCACCGGCGCCCCGGCCACCGGTTCCCCGGCCACCGGTTCACCTCGGCGGTCCCTGGCCCAGTCCATCGCCATGCTCAAGGCACCGGGCGTGAAGGTCTCCCTGGAGGGCCTGTTCCTCACCGTGGGTGCGCTGCTGCTGCCCATCGGGATCGTCACCATCATCCTCGGCTGGTACGGGGCCGCCCACACCGGCCACACCTACGAGCAGACGGACTACCTGATCTCGGGAGGGTTGCTCGGCCTCGGGCTCATTTTCGTGGGCGGCTTCCTCTACTTCGGCTACTGGATGATCCGCCAGATCCGGGCCACCGAGACGGGGACCCAGCAGACCATGCGCGTGCTCACCAGGATCGAGGACAAGATCACCGCCGGCGGAGCGCCGGGCACCCCCGGGGGCGCCGCCGGTGCCGGCGCAGGAGTGTTCGTCGTCACCGAGCACGGCAGCATGCTGCACCGGCCCACGTGCCCGGCCGTGGCGGACAAGTCCGTGCGCATCCTTGAGCGTCCCGACACCACGCGCTACCGGCCCTGCAGCATCTGCATGCCCGCCTGAGCACACGCGAGCCGTGACCGACTCGAGCACAGGCGGCGCGTGACCGACTCGAGCGGCAAGGCGGGCGTGACCGACTCGGACAACAAGGCGGGCGTGATCGACCTGAGCGGCCAGGTGGTCGTGGTCACCGGCGCCGGCCGGGGCCTGGGTCGGCTCTACGCCCTGGAGCTGGCACGGCGGGGGGCCTCGGTCGTCGTCAACGACGTGGGCGGCACCATGGAGGGCCACGGTTCGGACCCCGCCGTGGCCGCCACGGTGGTGAAGGAGATCGAGGAGCTGGGAGGCACGGCCGTCGCCTCGGTCGACTCGGTGGCGAGCGCCGCGGGCGGCGAGGCCATCGTGCGAAGCGCCGTGGAGAGCTTCGGCCGGCTCGACGCCGTGGTGAGCAACGCCGGCATCTTCTCCACCGCCCCTTTCGACGAGCTGGCCGCCGAGGACTGGCGGCGCATGCTCGAGGTCCATCTCGACGGCGGTTTCCACCTGAGCCAGCCCGCCTACCGCGTCATGAAGTCCCAGGGCGGGGGCCGCTTCGTCTTCATCTCATCGTCGGCAGGGCTGTTCGGCCAGCCCAACTCGGCGCACTACGCGGCGGCCAAGGCGGGCCTGGTCGGCCTGGCCAACGTCATCGCCGTGGACGGCGCCGCCCACGGCATCCTGGCCAACACGGTGCTGCCCTTCGGCTACTCGAGGATGGTCACCGAGACGGTGGGCGACCGCGAGAAGCTCGGCGACGCCGTGCCCTTCCTGCGCGCCATCGAGCCCGAGCTCGTGGTACCCATGGTCGTGTTCCTGGCCAGCAGTGCCTGCACGTTCACCCACCAGATGTTCTCGGCCTGTGCCGGGCGCTTCTCCCGGGTCTTCGTCGGTCTGGGGGCCGGATGGGTGGGGGGCGGCGACGGGCCGCCCAGGGCGGAAGACGTCGCAGCCCACGTGGGGGAAGTGGCCGCCACCGAACCCTTCAGCGTCCCCTCCTCGATCTTCGACGAGGTGGCCGACACCTGCCGGCGTCTGGGGATCCCCCTGTGACGAGTCTCGGCGTGCCAGCTGAGAGCCGAGGCGGCGTTCGGGACCCCACGCTAGCCTGACCGCTCCGGGAGGTGGCATGTACCAGTGGAGTGACGAGCACCTGGCGATCCGCGACGCGGTGCGCCGTTTCGTCGAGGACGAGATCAAGCCGAAGGTGGCCGAGCTGGAACACGGCGACACCCCTCCCTATGAGGTCATCCGGTCCTTCTACGCCACCTTCGGCCTCGACGCCATGGGAAGGGAGGCGGCCAAGCGCCTGATCGAGCAGAAGCGCTCGGGCGCTTCCAAGAAGCCCGGAGCGAGAGCCGACAGTCGGGCGGCGATCACCTTGATCCCCATCATCGAGATCTGCCGGTACTGCCCCGGGATCGTGACGGCGTTGGGCGTGAGCACCGGTCTCGCTGCAGGCACCATCCTCAAGCGGGGCACGCCCGATCAGATGGAGCGGTGGGCCGTCGATCTCATGACCTTCGCCAAGGTGGGTGCCTGGGCCATCACGGAGCCCAACTCGGGTTCCGACGCCTTGGGCGGGATGCAGTCGACCGCCCGCCCCGACGGCGACGACTACATCCTCAACGGCAACAAGACCTTCATCACCAACGGCCCCTATGCCGACACCATTGTCTTCTACGCCAAGCTGGACGACGGGAGCGGCACGGACCTGCGCCAGCGCAAGGTGCTCACCTTCGTCCTAGAGAAGGGGACGAAGGGTCTCGAGCAGTCGAAGCCATTCGCCAAGATGGGCCTCCACTCCTCCCCCACCGGTGAGCTGTTCCTGTCCGACGTGCGGGTGTCCAAGGAACACCTGTTGGGCGGCACCGAGGACGAGGGGGACGGCGGTGGTCGCGAGAGCGCCAAGGACAACTTCGTGACCGAGCGGGCCGGGGTGGCGGCCATGTCCCTCGGGGTGATCGAAGAGTGCCTCGAGCTCTCCGTGGACTACGCCAAGAACCGCCTCCTGTGGGAGAAGCCCATCGGGCAGTTCCAGCTCATCCAGCAGAAGCTGGCTCGCATGGAGGTCGCCCGCCTCAACGTGGAGAACCTCGTGTTCCGCCACATCGAGATGTCCGAGGCCGGCAAGAGCCTGACGCTGGCCGAGGCGTCGGCCATGAAGCTGTACTCGGCCCAAGCCGCCACCGAGGTGGCCATGGAGGCGGTGCAGCTCTTCGGGGGCAACGGCTACATGTCCGAGTTCAGGGTCGAGCAGCTCGCCCGTGACGCCAAGGTGTTCCAGATCTACGCGGGAACCGACGAGATCCAGACCACCCATATCGCCCGGGACCTCCTGGGCCGCTGATCGGCGCAAAGATAAAGTCTCCGGCGGTGGACAACGACGCGTTGGCGGCCTTCGCGTTTCAGGTGTGGAGCTACAAGCAGGGCGAGTTCGTTTCCCTCATGATCCATCTGGGCGACCGGCTTGGTCTCTACAAGGCCATGGACAGGGCCGGCCCGCTCACGGCCGACCAGCTCGCCGAGCGCACCGGCCTCGACACCCGCTGGCTGCTGGAGTGGCTGCGCGGCCAGGGCGCCGCCGGCTTGGTGGAGACCGCTGACGGCGAGACCTTCGAGCTCACGGCCGAGAGGGCGGAGGTCCTCGCCCGCGAGGGACAGAGCGTGTGGTTCGCCGCTGGCGCCTTCAACGGCGCCGCTGTCCCTGCCGACGTCGTCCCCCGATTGGCGGAGGCCTTCCGGAGCGGACTGGGGCTGAGCTACGACGCCATGGGCCAGGAGGCCGCCCATGCCATCGACCGGTTGACGGCGCCATGGACGCAGCTCGCCCTGGTGCCGATCGTGCTGCGCAAGCTCTCGGGGGTCACCGAGCGCCTCGAGGCGGGGGCCCGGGTGGCGGATGTGGGATGCGGTGCCGGCGCCGCGCTTCTGGCCATGGCCTCGGCCTTCCCCGACTCGAGCTTCGAGGGCTTCGACCCCTCCGCCCACGCCATCGACAGAGCCGGGGAGAAAGTGGCCGAGGCGGGTCTCGCCAACGTCGTCCTGCGCCGTGCCGGCGCCGCCGAGCTGCCCCGTGAGCCCACTTACGACTTCGTCGTCACCCTCGACTGCATCCACGACTTGCCCCGTCCGGCAGAGGCCATCGCCGCTGTCCGCCGCTGCATCACCCCCGAGGGGACATGGCTCATCAAGGACCTGCGCGGCTCCCCCAGTTGGTCGGACAACCTCCGCAATCCCATGCTCGCCATGATGTACGCCATGTCCGTCGCCACCTGCATGTCCTCGGCCCTGTCGGAGCCCGGTGGCGCAGGGCTCGGGACCCTCGGCTTCCATCCCCAGCTCGCCGAGCAGATGTGCAAGGAGGCGGGTTTCGGCCACTTCACCGTCCACGACTTCGGGGACCCGGCGAACCTCTACTACGAAGTGCGCCCCTGAGCGAGCCGTCCTCCGGTCAGCGCCGGCAGCTCGGTGAGCCCTCTGAGCACGACGCGTCGGCTCCACGCCCGCTCCTCGGAGAGCAGCTCCAGATGGGGGAAGCGCCGCACCAGCCGGGACAGGGCGATCTGTCCTTCGAGGCGGGCGAGGGCAGCGCCGAGACAGAAGTGGGGGCCGCCGCCGAAGGAGAGGTGCTCGTTGGCTCCCGGCCGAGCGACGTCGAATGCAGCCGCGCTCGGACCCCACTTGTCCGGGTCGCGGTTGGCGGAGCTCAGGCCCAAAGTGACGATCTGGCCGGCGTCGATGCGCGCGCCACCGAGCTCGAAGGGCCTTTGGACGACCCGCCGCGTGTACTGGGCCGGGCTGTCGTAGCGCAACACCTCCTCCACGGCGTTGGCGTCGAGATCCGGCGAGCTGCGCAGGCGCTCGAGCTGCTCGGGGTGCTCGAAGAGGGCGACCACCCCGTTGCCGATCAGGTTCACGGTGGTCTCGTGCCCGGCGATGTAGAGGAGGAGGATCTGGGCCTGGATCTCGCCGTCGTCGAGGCAGTCGCCCCTTTCTTCGGCGACGATGAGGTCGCTGATGATGTCTTGGCCCGGGTGGGAGCGCTTGTCAGCCACCAGCTGCTCCAGGTAGCCGAAAAAGGCCCGGGCGGCAGCGTCGATGTCGGAGCGGACGTCTTCGGGGACCGACGGCTCGAGGTTGCGCACGAGCAGCTGGGACCATGAACGGAGCATGGGGATGTCGGCGCCGGGCACGCCCAGCATCTCCGAGATGACCTGTGCCGGCAGGGGCAGGGCGTAGTCGGCGATCAGGTCGACCTGGCCCTCCACCTGGGCTGCGGCGAGGAGCTCCTCGACGATCTGCTCGGCCTTGGCCCGCCACGCCTCGATGGCCTTGGGGGTGAAGACCTTGGTGACCAGGCGCCGCAGGCGGGTGTGCTCCGACCCGTCACGACGGATCATCATCTTCTCCGGGCGCGGACGCTCGGAGCCCTCGGTGCCGACGTCGGGGGGCTGCACCGTGGTGATCGACCCAAGCAGCGACTTGTCGCGTGACAGGCGCCGCACGTCCTCGTAGCGGAGCACGACCCAGGACTCCATGGACGGCGACCAGTGCACCGGTGCCGCTTCGCGCAGCTGCGCCAGTTCGCCATAGGGGTCGGCCAGGTACCGCTCGGCACCCGGGTCGAGGACGGGGGCTGCGGGTGTCGGCCTCGCCGGCGACGCTGGCCGAGACGAGTCGGCGGGGACGGTGGGAACACCTGTCGCCGAGGGGACCTGGTTGGTCGCCCGCAGCCGGCCTGCCACCTCCCGCAGGATGGCGAGCGACAACCGGGGGCTGGCCAGCAGCGCCTCGACGAAGCCGTCGCCCCGGACCTCTTCGAGCACGAGGTCGGTGGCAGCAGTGACGGTTGCCACCCGGGGCTCGCCGTCGAGAAGGGCCAGCTCCCCGATGGTCTCACCCGGACCGATGGTGGCGAGGTAGATACCCCCCACCGTGACGTCGGCCAGGCCGTCCACCACGATCCACCACCGGTCCGCCTTCTCGCCCTCGTGACACAGGACCTCTCCCCCGGTGAGGGTTCGGAGGCCAGTGATGGCGTCGGCCACCCGCTCCAGGTCCCCGGATTCGCAGCCCCGGAACAGCGCCAGCTCGCTCAGCTCGTCCGCCCGTCGCATGACCCCTCCCCCGCCCCCGGGCGGAGCATAGGACCGGGGGAACGAGCGCGACCTGGTGGCCTACCGGGGGGTGCGCTTGGGCGCAGGTGCCTCGTTCATCTCGGCAAGGGCTCCTGCGAGGAGCCATCGAGCGGCGTCGAGGAGGGTCCTCTTGGCTGCGGGCACGTCGAGCCCCACTGCGTCGGTGAGCGCGATCATCGCTTCAGTACCGATGACGAGCCCGAGGGCATGGGCGATACGGTCGACGTCCTTTCGGTCGAGCTGGCCGTCGAGGGAGGAGACGACGCGTCTGATCTGGTCGTTGCGTCGTCCTTGGCGGATCGGCACGCGCTGGGCGGGCGGCGAGTCCACTTGGCGGAACCATTGCTCGAGAGCGCTCTTGGCGATTCGCCGGAAGGGCACCTGATCGTCGAGCATCTGGAACCCGACGCTGCGGATGAGCGCCTCGAGTCGCGCTTGCGGGTCGCTCCCAGCCGCTTCGACGCGCTGTGCGGCGCGTGCCAGGGTCGTCTCGTCGCCAAAGGCCACGTTCGATGCCTCCCACCAGAGCTCCTCGGCCGAGGGGAAGTACCGGTACGCCGTGGCGACCGAGACGAGGGCCCGGCCGGCGGCGTCGGGCATGGAGGGCGACCGGCCCTCTCGAACCAGCTCGGCTGCGGCGTTCAACAGCGCCGAGCGGGTGCGGGCCTTCTGGTTCACCCGCCCCCCCCTGATGCGAGATACCTCTTGACGTGAGACTGTCATCTCATAATAATACCACCGAAGCATGCCGACGGGGCAGGCGCCAAGCGGAAGGGCAGGCAGCCATGGACCACCACGAGATGATCGCCTTGGTCGAGCGTCACCTGAAAGCCGAAGGCGCCGGCGACGTCGAGGGCGCAGTCGCCGTCTACACCGACGACATCGTTCACGACGCGGTGGGGTTCCCCGGCTCGCCCCGCACGGGAAAGGACGCGGCCCGGGAGTTCTATCGATACCTGACCGCCAACTTCCGTACCGAGGAGGAACGGCCTCTCAACAGGTTTTTCGACGGCGACGCCATGATTCTCGAACAGGAGATGACCGGCACGGTCATCGGCGAGATGCTCGGGATCCCCGGAAACGGACGGCGAGTCTCTTTCCGCATCCTGCACGTCTTCGGCTTCCGTGACGGATCGATCAGCCGGGAGCAGGTCTGGATCGACAGCGGCGCCATCGTGGCCCAGCTCTCTGCCCCATCCGCCACCTGACCTAGCGCGGGCCGGGACCGTCCCCTGCCGCGCCCCGATCAGCTAACCAGCTGGCGAGAAGGTCTCTCTGGGTGTCGGGGCCCTTGGCGGCGTCGAGGGCCGACGTGTTCTTGGCGTACCCCGGGACCGCGTCCATGTCGGCACCGGCGTCGAGGAGGCGCTCTGCGGCACGGCGCTGGCCACCGTGGCAGGCCTGCCAGAAAGCCTCGTCGAGGTCCTCCTGGGTGGGCGGCGGCGTGGCGGCGAGCAGCTCGTCGAGCTTGGTGAGCATGCCCAGGGCCCCTGCCTGCCACAGCTTGTCGACTCGGGCACCTCGCCAGACGAGCAGGCGGGCGACGTGCCAGCAGCCGTACCCGATGGCGTTGTCGAGAGGCGTGCCGATGGAACCGCCGGGCGCCTCGATGTCCGCCCCATTGTCGATGAGCACGGCGGCCACCTCGACGTCGTCGTTGCTCGCCGCCCAATGCAGCGGGGTCTCGGAGCGAGGCGCAGGATCTCGGTAATCGGGATCGGCACCGGCCCCGAGGAGCTCCCGGGCGACCTCGGGGCCGTTGGGGAGATAGCCGGGCCAGTCCGCGACGACATGCAGGGCGCTGCGGCTCTCGAAGGGCCCGCCCAGGGGACCGCTCACGAGCTCGGGGTGCCCGCTCACGAGCCTCCGCACCCCGGCCACGTCACCACCCCGAATGGCGGCGACGAGCTCTGCCGCTGCGTCAGGGTCGGGAGGCGTCACGTCGCTTGTCGGGCAGATACTTGCAGCAGCACTCGGGCTCCCCGCACCGCTGCAGAACCTCACCGCCATCCACCAGACACCCGCAGTCGGCGCAGCGCATCTCCACGGAGCGCCATTGTCCCACGGCACAGGGCGCTTCGTCGGCACTGTCGTTACGCTGTCCAGATGCGTGGCCGGACGGTCCTTCTCGCCGCATCGGCGCTGTTCATCTCGGCTTGCGCGGTGGTGATCGCCCCAGGTGGGGCGGGTGCCACCACAACCGGATCCTGCCCGGGCTCGCGCACCCAACCGGTGAGCTCTGCGCCGACGGCGGTGGTCCCCGAGTCGACGGGGGGGTGCCCGGGCTACTGGATCGCCACCCGGGCCGGCGGCGTCGTCGCCTTCGGCGCTGCCCGCTTCCTTGGATCGATGGGGGCCCAGCACCTGGTGGAGCCGGTGGTGGCCATGGCAGCCACCCCCGACGGTGGCGGGTACTGGCTCGTGGCCTCCGACGGTGGCGTCTTCGCCTTCGGCGACGCCCGCTTCTGGGGGTCGATGGGCGGCCAGCACCTGCACCGGCGCATCGTCGCCGCTGCGGCGGTCGACGGGGGCGGCTACGACATGCTCGGTGGCGACGGCGGGATGTTCAGCTTCGGTGATGCCCCGTTCCTCGGCACGGCGCCTGGTCCGCCGCTGGGCGGCACGGTGATCGCCCTCGACCCCGGACACGATGGGGGCAACGGCGCTGCGCCGGGCGTCATCGACCAACCCGTATGGAACGGCGTGTCGTACGAATCTTGCGACACCGTCGGCGCCTCGACGGACGGTGGGTACCCCGAGCACGAATTCAACTGGAATGTGGCGCAATACCTGCAAGGCGACCTCGAGGCCATGGGGGCGACGGTCGTGCTCACGCGCCACAGCGATACCGGCGTGGGGCCCTGTGTCAACCAGCGCGCCGCTATCGGCAACGAGGCGGGCGCCGATGCCGCCGTGTCGATCCATGCCGATGGCGGGCCGCCGACGGGGAGGGGCTTCGCCGTGCTCGAGCCGGTGGCCGACGGAGTCAATGACGCCGTGATCGGGCCGTCGCAACAATTGGCGCTGTCCCTGCGCGACGCCTTTGCATCGGGCACTGGCGAGCCCGTGAGCAACTACGACGGGACCGATGGCATGCAGCCCCGCGGCGACCTCGGGGGGCTGAACCTCACGACGGTACCCAAGGTACTGATCGAGTGCGCCAACATGCGCAACGCAACCGATGCCGGGCTACTGGTGCAAGCATCGTGGCAAGAGCAGGCGGCGGCGGCCATCGCCCAGGGGCTGTCCACGTTCATGGCCTCGCGCTAGAGAGCCTCCGCTCGTCGCTTCACCTCGACGGCGACCTCCAGGGCGTGCGAGGTGCCACCCCCTTCGACCGAACCCCGCATGGGGGACACGTCCCAGTAGTCGCGGCCCCACGCCACGGTGACATGGGCGTCGGACACGAGCTGGTCGTTGGTGGGGTCCACGTCCAGCCAACCCCATCCGGGCAGGAAGATCGACGCCCAGGCGTGTGAGGCCTGCGCGCCGATCGTCTCGGCGCCGTCGCCGGGAGCCGCCGATTCGATGTACCCGCTCACGTAGCGGGCGGCGAGCCCGATCGAGCGCAGGCACCCCACGAACACCTGGGCGAAGTCCTGGCACACACCGCGCCGCTGCTCGAAGACCTCGAGGACCGGTGTGGTCACCGACGTGAAGCCCGGCTCGTAGACGAAATCGGCGTGGATCCGTCCGCACAGCTCGGTCACGGCGTCGACCACGGGCCGGTTGGGCGAGAACGAGCGCTCGGCGTACTCGGCCAGCTCGGACGCCACCGGGACCAGACGCGAAGAGGCCCGGTAACGCCGGGCCTCGGAGGCCTCGGGGCGCCGATCGCGCTCGAGCATGGAGCGCACCGACTCCCAGGGCGGCAGCGCCTCTGGGGTCGGCGACGGAGCGACGCTCACCCGGCTGCGAGCCGTCACGGCCAGGACCTCGAAGGCGCCCCGGACCGTGAAGGTGGTCACGGCGTTCCCGAAGATGTCTCTGAACTCGGTCACATGGTCAGGAGCGGGATCGACCTCGAGGTCGTGGACCAGACAACGCTGACGTGGCGTTGTCCGGGGACGGAGGTGAGTTTCGTTCCAGGAGTGCTCGGCGGACTCGCGATAGCGGTAGGTGGTCGTGTGGACGACGTCGAAGACCGTCGCCTCGGGCTCTCCCGGAGCTCGGGGCGCCAGGGGATCGCCGCCCGTGGTCCTGTCCGTCTCGGCCAGACGGGCAGGCTCCCGATGAGCTTTCACCGAGGGCCGAACCTCGAAGTACGTGGCGGCCAGTGCCTCGTGCACGGCGGCCAGGGACGGGAGCATGTCCCCACTGAATTGCTGGAGCTCGACCCCCGACATGCGCTGGGGGCGAACCTCGCCCAGTCGGAGGGAGGCTTCGGCACACGTGGCGAGCACGCCCTCGTTGGCGGGCAGGCCCTTGAGCCCGTCGAACACCTCGTTCACACACGAGGCAACCGACCGGGGGAAGGTTTCGTCCTGCAGGACGAACACCGCTGCCGAGCCGACGCCCGACCGGACGGGCTTGGCCCGCCTGAAGGGCTGATAGGCATCGAGGGCCTGCAACACAGCCATGGCCCGAACCTCGGCATAGGGGTCCTCGGGGTGCTCGGGAACCACGCTGTCGGCTCGGGCGCGCAGCACCCGGCAGGTCACGTCCGCCCGCTCGAGATGCTGGCCTATGCGGGCGAAGGCCAGGGCCTCGTCCCGGCACATGGTCCCCCACAGCGTCCCGTTGATCCGCTGGCAGCCCGACACCACCTCCCGCAGCCACTGCACGCGCCCCTCTCGTGTCCTCACGAGCTGGCGTTGGTCGCCTCGGTCGCGCCACAAGGTGTTGCACAGCTCCCACGACTGGCGCGGTACCACGGTCCGGGCCAAGCGGAAGCCGTCTCGGGCGGCTCCCAGCGAGGCCAGCACGGCCGAGGGATTGCCGGCGTCGACCAACAGGTGCTCGACCACCTCCGCTTCGGAGAAGGAACCCGACAAGGGCCGCTGCGCGTCGACGATGGCCAGCAGCGGAGCCCAGCCCACGTCCCGGCCCACGGGGAGGTCGACATGGCTGTCGCCGTGCACGAGCACCAGCCGGGCGATGTCCTCTGCTCGCTCGAGGTACCGCCCGGCCCAGTAGACGGCTTCGGCCGTGCGGGCCAACAACATCCCCCTGCCCTCCTTTCTCTTTGTCCCCATGGCGCCGGCAGCGACTACTGGTCCACCTGCTGTCGGGCGCGCCCGGCACCCGGGGGGCCGGTCGGCTTCTGCCATGTCTTCGTCGGAGTCCCGTCGGAGCGCCCGGAAGGGTCCGCCGCCTGGCCCTGCAGGGCGAGGTCGGGCACCGTCTCGTCGACGACCCAGGTGTCCTTGCTCCCTCCGCCCTGGGAGGAGTTGACGATGAGCGACCCCGCCGGCCGGGCCACGCGGGTGAGCCCCCCGGGAGTCACGTAGCTGCCGTCCGGTCCGAGCAGCGTGAAGGGCCGCAGGTCCACGTGGCGGGGGACGACGGCTCCGTCCACCATCGTCGGCATCGTCGACAGCGCCAACAACGGCTGGGCCACCCACCCGGCGGGATGGGCCTCGATCCGGCGCGCCACGTGCTCGAGCGCCTCGGCCCCGGCCTGAGGGCCGATGACGATGCCATAGCCGCCGGACTCGTTGGCGGGCTTGACCACCAGGGCGTCGAGGTTGCCGAGCACGAACCGGCGCTCTTCGGGGTCGGCACAGCGCCATGTGGGGACGCTGGCGAGCAAGGGCTCCTCGCTCAGGTAGTAGCGGATGAGGTCGCCCACGTAGGGATAGAGGCCCTTGTCGTCGGCCACCCCTGTGCCCGGCGCGTTCACAAGGGCCACGTTGCCTGCCCGCCAGGCGCGCACCAGTCCGGTGACCCCCACGAGCGAGTCACGCCGGAACGCCTCGGGGTCCAGGAACAGGTCGTCGACACGACGGTAGACGACGTCTACCGGCTCGAGACCGCCGATGGTACGGGCAAAGAGCCTGGCATCGTCGCCTACGACGAGATCCGCTCCTTCCACCAGGTCCACCCCGAGCTGGTGAGCCAGGAAGGCGTGCTCGTAGTAGGCGGAGTTGTACACACCGGGGGTCAGCACGACGATGCGCGGATCGTCCACCTGAGGGACCAGCGAGGCGAGCACGGCACCCAGCCGGGTCACGTACTGGTCCACGGGCTCGACGCTGTAGGAGCGGAACAACTCCGGGAAGGCGTGCTTGGCGACCAGGCGGTTCTCGAGCAGGTAGGAAGCGCCCGACGGGACACGGAGGTTGTCCTCGAGCACGTACAGCGTGCCGTCCTCGCCACGCACCAGGTCCGTGCCGCAGATGTGGGCCCAGACGCCACCGGGCGGGTCGACGCCCATGCACTCGGGCCGGAAGTTGGGAGACCCGGCCACGAGGTCCGCCGGGACCACGCCGTCGCGGACCGCCATCTGGGCGTGATAGGCGTCGTCCACGAAGCGGTTGAGCGCCGTGAGCCGCTGCACGAGCCCCGCCTCCACGCGTTGCCACTCGGAGGACTCCACCACCCGGGGGATCACGTCGAAGGGCCAGGGCCGCTCCGCCTGCTCACCTTCGGCGCTCGCTCCGAAGGTGACTCCCGCCCCCTGGATCTCGCGGTCGGCGGCGACCTGGCGCTCCTCGACGCCCACTGGTCCCAGCCGTGTGAGCAGCCGCCACAGTGCCTCGGCCACCGGGCGCGGCCGGCCGTCGGGCTCCACCAGCTCGTCGTAGCCGGCTGAGGGCAAGTAACAGAGGCCGGTGCGCTCCGCGGCCAGATTCACGGATTACATATACGAGACCGGTGATTCAGCACCGTTGCAGCGGTGTTTCCTGCCGATGAACTCGGGGTGGGCGCCGCCCGGCGGCCCCCTCAGCTCGAGGGGAGGCTCGACACCAAGCTGAGCACGCTGACCGGCTCACTGCCCTCCTTCTTCAAGCGGGCCGAGGACCGGTAGCCGAGGTCCACGCCGGTGGCTCGGGCCCGCAGGGCCCCCACCGTGGCCTGCTCGGGAGGCAGGTGGCGGAAGGGGTCGAAGGAGAAGACGCGCAGGGCGTTCCCGTGGGTGATCTTGGCGACCTCGGCGTCGGCGACGCCGGCCAGAGACGGCGCCAGGGTCTCGGGGCTCGCCGGCCAGGTCGAGTCCGAATGGGGGTAGTCGCACTCCCAGGTGATCATGTCGGCGTTCAAGCGGTCCCGGGAAGCGACGCCGAAGGGGTCGTCGATGAAGCAGGTGAGAATCCGCTCCAGGAACACCTCGCTCGGCAACCTGTCGCCGAAGTCCTGATGGGTCCAGGCCCGGTGGTTCTTGTAGACGGCGTCGATCCGCTCCAAGAAGTAGGGGATCCAGCCGATCCCGCCCTCGCTCAGGGCCACGGTGAGAGCGGGGAACTTGCGCAGCAGCGGCGACCACACCAGGTCGGCGGCGGCCTGCACGATGTTGATGGGCTGCAAGGTGATGAGGGTGTCCACGGGGGCCTCGATGGAGGTCACCACCACCTGCGACGACGAGCCGATGTGGAGGCACACCACGGTGTTCTCGTCGCTGCAGGCCGCCCAGAAGGGGTCCCAGTGCTCGTTGTGGATGGAGGGATAGCCGAGCTTTTCGGGGTTCTCCGAGAAAGTCACGGCGTGGCAGCCCTTGGCGGCCATCCGGCGGACCTCTCCCGCCATCGCCTCCACGTCCCAGATGGGCGGCAGGGCCAGGGGGATCATGCGGCCGGGATGGGCGCCGCACCACTCGTCGACGTGCCAGTCGTTGTAGGCCCGCAGCACGGCCAGCGCCAGGTCCTTGTCGGTGGCCCGTGCGAAGTACTGGCCGCAGAACTGCGGGTAGGAGGGGAAGTTCATCGAGGCGAGCACGCCGTTGGCGTCCATGTCACGGATGCGCTCGTGGATGTCGTAGCAGCCAGGCCGCATCTCGGAGAAACGCGTGGGCTCGACCCCGTACTCGTCGGGCGGGCGCCCAGCCACGGCGTTGAGGCCCACGTTGGTGGCCTCCTGTCCCTCGAACACCCAGGCGTCGGTGCCGTCGGGCTTGGTCACGACCTTGGGTGCCTGGTCGCGGTACCGGGCGGGGATGCGGCCCTCGAACATGTCGGGGGGCTCCACCACGTGGTCGTCCACGGACACGAGGATCAGATCGTCGGTGCGCACGGCTTTCTCCTGGTCCTCAGCCGAACAGCACGGGTATCGCCGTCGGAGAGCGGAAGACCTGCCCCCGGATGTGCGGATCGTCCGCCTCGGGGTCGAGGCGCAGGCCGGGCAGGCGGTCGAGCAACAGGTTGAGCGCCACCCGCATCTCCATGCGGGCCAGGTGCATACCGAGACAGATGTGGGGACCGTGCCCGAAGGAGATGTGGGGCTTGGGCTCCTCACGGCCCATGTCGAAGTGCTCGGGGTCCCCGTAACGGGTCGCCTCCCTGTTGGCCGCCGCCAGCATGAGCATCACGGTGGAACCGGCCGGCACGGCGACCCCGCCGATCTCGGCGTCCTTGGTGGCCATCCTGGTGATGTTGAGCAGTGGTGTCTCGTAACGCAGCGACTCCTCGATGGCCCTCGGGACGAGGCTCCGGTCTTGGCGCACGGCCTCGAGGTCCTCGGGGTTCGAGAGCAGCGTGAGCAGCAGGTTCCCGGTCGACCGGTAGGTCGTCTCCACACCGGCCGGCAGCAGCAGGCGCACGAAGGAGAAGATCTCCTCGTCGCTCAGGTGCTCGCCGTCGAGCTCTGCGTGGGCCAGGTCCGAGATGAGGTCCTGGCGTCGCTGCCGGCGGCGGTCTTCGAGGATCTCGGCCACGTACTCCTTCACCTGCCCGGAGGCGGCCACGGCCTCCTCTTGCTTGGTCAAGAAGCTCAGGATCGAGATGGACCAGCGCTGGAACTTCTTGTAGTCCTCGCCGGGCAGGCCCAGGATGCCGGCGATGATCTGGGTGGGGTAGGGGAAGGTGAACTCCCGCACCAGCTCGGCCCGGCCGCGCCCGGCGAAGTTGTCGATGAGGGCGTTGCCCACGGCTTCGGCCAGCTCGCTCTCCCATCGGGCCATGACCTTGGGGCGGAAGGCGGTGGAGACCAGGGCCCGGTAGCGACGGTGCCGGGCCCCGTCCATGCCCAGCATGATGTGCTCTCCCATCACCGGGCCCATGATGAGGTCGATGATGTGGCCCGAGCAGAAAGTCTCCGAGTCGCGCAGCACACGCGACACGTCCTCGTAGCGGTAGACGAAGAAGACCGGTGCCGACTCCTCGTGCGGCATGAGCGACGAGTCGAGGCGCTGCACGGGATGCTCCCGCAGGGACCTGGCCAGCTCCGGGTAGGGGTCGCGCATGTCCCCGGCCACGGCGTCGTCGAAGAGACCGAACTCGTCCTCTTCCCCGTCGCCCTCGTGACGGTCGACCACGCCCGCCATGGCGTCCTCCGAGCCCACCGCCACTCCCCCTCCGGTAACCAAATATTCGTTCAGAACGCTAGCGAGCCCGGCCCGCACCGTCAATCTCCCCGGCCGCCGGAGGAGAACACCGGTAGGCTCCGCGTTCCCTGCACCGGGGTTCCCTGCACCGGGGTTCCCTGCACAGGGGTTCCCTGCAACGGGCGGCGAGCGAGGAGGGTCCATGGGACTGAGCGCCGATCTGCACGGGCGCCGGGTGCTCGTCACCGGCGCTTCCAGTGGCATCGGGGCAGCCACCTGCCGATCGCTGGTGGGCTGCGGGGCCGCGGTGGCCATGGTGGCCCGCCGCAAGGACCGCCTCGAGGAGCTGGCGGCGGAGCTGGGCGAGCGCGCTGCACCGGTCCCCTGCGACGTGACCGACCTCGAAGCACTGCCCGGGGCCGTCGCCCAGGCGGCCCGTTCGCTCGGTGGCCTCGACGGCATCGTGACCGTGGCCGGGCGGTCCATGGTGGGCACCATCGCCACGGGCACCCCTGAGCGCTGGCAGGAGCTCATGGCGCTCAACCTGCTGGCGCCGCTCGCCACCGTCCGACACGGTCTGGAGCACTTCCCGGCCCAGGGCCGGCGCGACGTGGTCATCGTCTCCTCCACCGGCGCCGTCACGCCCATGGTGGGAGTGGGTGTCTACGCCGCCACCAAACGCGGCCTGCGGGCGGCCTCCGACGCCCTGCGACTGGAGCTGGCCCCTGCCGGCGTCAACGTGAGTTGTGTGATGCCCGGGATGTTCGACACCGAGGGACTCACCATCGAAGGCATGACCTTCGACGGGGAGATCCCGCCTTCGGACATCCCCTACTTCGCCGGTGAAGGCGGTCCTGGGCCGGCCCAGGACCTGGCTGACGCCATCGCCTTCATGATGAGCCGCCCCGAAGGCTTCTGCATCAACGAGCTGGTGGCGCGCCCCACGCGTCAGCTCAACCCCTGACCGTTCCCCCCCGGGCGCCTCACCCCTGGGCGCCTCACCTCTGGGCGCCTCACCTCTGGGCGTCCGCCTGCGCAGCGCAGCGCCCTGCGGAGGCTGGTGCGCTCCCCCGGGGACGCCCGGACTGGCCCGTCTCCCATCCGTCCCAGATGCCCGCCGAGTAGGGGCCGGGCTGGCCGGCCTTCTGGTAGAAGCCCTGGGGGTCGTAGACCTTGGCCTCGGGATAGGGGAAGGGACAGGCGACGGACGTGGCGGCGCCACTGGCCCGGATGACGGCGAAGCTGCCCCCGTAGAGAAAGAGGTAGGCGGCGTTCACGACCAGGAACATCACGACGAAGGTCCCGAGCGCCGGGCGGCCCCGGAACACACCCAGGCGGACCCGCCGGGCCAACTTCTCGGCCACGGTGCGGCCCGTGTCGTCGCGGTACAGCAGGACGCCCGCCGGGATCATCACCGTCGTCACGAGCGAGGACTCCCACAGCAGGGGGAACTGGTAGGTGTGCCCGGTGAAGACCGAGCCCCAGGGGATCACCTGCGAGTACACGTACATCCCCGTGCGCACCAGGACGATCTCCTGGGCGGCGTCGTAGACGAACCCGATCAGGTAGATGAGCAGGGCGAGGCTCAACAGGGGATGGCGCCACACGAAGGATTCGACGCCACGGCGCGCCTGGATGCGCCTCAGCACCCAGATGGCCGGGAAGAAGGGCGCCAGGTAGAACATCACGTAGCCGATCACGACGAAGGGCTCGACGGTGGGCGAGAGCGACACCAGCGGCCACGTCTCGGGCCAGTGCCACAGCTGGGGGTTGTAGACGGCGTAGGGGCTG
>JBJKRZ010000169.1:0-8988 GCA_046704365.1 Acidimicrobiales bacterium
GCGTGGCCCCGACGCCATGACGGGCGACGGACAGCTCGGCGCCGGGCGACCGGTGGCGGGGGTCGGCGGCCCCGCCAGCGGAGGCAGGGGCGGCGGAGGCAGGGGCGGCGCTGTCCTGGGAGTGGCCGTTGCCCTGGCGCTCGCCCACCCCCTCGAGGCGGCCCTTGATGACCTTGAGGGGCAGGAAGTGCTCGCGCTGCTGGCGCAGCACCCAGCGCAGGCGCTCCACATCGGGCTCGTACAACTTGCGGTACCCCGAGGGGGTGCGCTCGGGGTTCACGAGGCCCTGGCTCTCGAGGAAGCGGATCTTCGAGATGGTGACGTCGGGGAACTCCTGGCGCAGCAGGGTCAGCACGTCGCCGATGGAGAGGTAGGGCCGGCTGCTCACGGGCATCCTCGTTGCGCCACCTTCACTCGTCCGCTGCGGCCAGGTAGACCAGCTTGAACTTGCCGATCTGCACCTCGTCGCCGCTTTGGAGGACCGACTCCTCGATGCGCTCACGGTTCACGTAGGTGCCGTTCAACGAGCCCACGTCCCGCACCTGGTGGTGCCCGGAGCCGTCGTGGCTGAACTCGGCGTGCCGGCGCGACACGGTGACGTCGTCGAGGAAGATGTCGCTTTCGGGATGCCGTCCTACCCGCGTGACGGGCGCGTCCAGCACGAACCGGGCTCCGGCGTTGGGGCCGCGCTTGACCACGAGCAGGCCGGCGCCGCCTGCCTTGTCGGGGATCGTCACCGAGAGCTCCTCGTCGCTCGCCTCTCCCTGAGCGTCCACGGGATGCAGGGTGACCGTGGTGGCGTCGGGGGTGCCACCCGACAGCACCGCCCCGCACGACGAGCAGAAGTTGGCCCCCGGCGGATTGCGGTGCCCGCAGTTGTTGCAGAACACGCCGTCCACGCTAGCCCCAGTTCTCCGCCCGCCTCCCCGCCGGCCCTACTCGGCGGTGATCTCCGCGTAGCCTGCGGCATCGAGGAGCGCCTCGAGGGCCGACTGGTCGTCGGGTTGGATGTCGCAGATCCAGCCTCGACCGTAGGGATCGCTGTTGAGCAGCTCGGGGGTGCGCTCCAGCTCGCTGTTCACCGAGCGCACCTCGCCTGACACAGGGGCGTAGATCTCCGAGACGGACTTGGTCGACTCCACTTCGCCCAGCGTTTCCCCCTTGTCCACGTGCCTGCCCACCTCGGGCAGCTGGACGAACACCACGTCGCCCAGCGCGTCCTGGGCGTAGTCGGTGATGCCCACCCGCACGCCGGCGTCGGAGGGCTGGGCCCACTCGTGGTCGGCGGTGTAGCGGAGCTCCTCGGGGACCTGCACCGCAGGGACCCTACTCCGTGGCGGTGCGCCCCAGCCGGGGCCCCCGCCGCCCAGGTGCCTAGTTGAGCATCTGGCGGATGCGCACGGCCTGCTCCTGGGCCCGAGCCCGGGCCTCGGCCTCGCTCTGGGCCTCGGCCCACACGTGGGTCACCGGCTCTTCGGGGTCGGGGACCACCAGCGACCACCCGTCAGGATGGAGCACCTTCACGCCGTCCACGAGCACCGTGGTGCGCCCCTTGGCGCGTTCGAGCGTGCGGCGCATCACCGTGCCCTTCTGCTCCCAGGGCGTCACCACCTCCTCGTGGGCGATGTGGATGGGCGCCAGCTCCCCGGTGAGCTTGGCCATGCGCTGCCCGGAAGCGGCCAGCGCGGCGAGCAGGTTCACGAGCGTGGCCACAGCGTCGAAGGCGGGAAGGAAGCGGGGGAAGATGTAGCCCCCCAATTGGCTGGCGGCGAAAGCCACGGATCCCGAGCTGGCCACCTCCATGAGGTGCGTGGCCGACAGCTTGGTCCACACCACCTTGGAGCCGGCGTCGGCGGCGAGCTGCTCGGCGGCCCGGGGAGCGGCCACCGGCAGGGCCACGGCCGCCCCGGGATGCTCGCCCACGACCAGGCGCAGCATCAGCAGCAACGCCTCGTCATCAGAGAGCACCCGACCGTCGTCGTCGACGAGGGTGAGGTGCTCACCGCCCGGGTCGATGACCGCCCCCAGGTGCGCCCCCGAGGCCTGCACCAGGCGGGCGACGTTGGTGGCGGCGGCCCGGCGGTCGGCGGCCATCACCGCCGAGGTCGAGGCATAGGGGTTGACGGCCAGCACCTCGGCGCCCAGCTTGGACAGCACATTGGGCATCACGAAGCTGGTGGTGCCGAAGGAGTAGTCGAGCACGATCTTGAAGGCGGCGTCGGCCAGGACGGCCACGTCCACGGTGTCGATGAGGGCGGCCGTGTACAGCTCGAGCGTGCGGGGCGGGAACCCGATGTCGCCGATGTCGGAGGCGAGCGCTCTGCGAAATTCCTCACGGTGATACAGGCGTTCGATCTTGCGCTGTGTGGACTCGGCCACGTCGATGCCGTCCTGGTCGAAGAAGCGCAGGACGACCGACTGGCTGTCGTCCTCGACCAAACGGACGGTGACGCCACCGAGGCTTGATCCCGAGCGGACCTGGAAGCGCGTCACGGGGACGGTGGCCGCCTCCAGGTCCTCCACGTGGACACCCGCCGCGTTGCACCCCACCATCACAGCCCGTTTGAGCACCCGGGCGGCCCTGGAGGTGTCGCGCGATGCGGTGATGGTCGACCCCTTCTCGAGCGTGCTGGCCCAGGCCATGGAGAGCCGCATGACGAGCTCGGGGCTGATGTCGACGTTGGCCAACCCCTGGATCCCCAGGCGGCCGAACAGCGTGCGGGCACCGCGCGACTCCCAGACGATCGAGGTGTTGACGATGGCGCCTGTCTCCACCGTCTTGAACGGGTAGACCTTCACCCCCGACTTCACGACGGCATGGGCGCCCACGAAGGTCTCCTCGCCCAGCACGACGCCCTCCTCACAGCGCACGTGCTGGCGCAGGTCACAGGCGCGCCCGATCACGCAGCCGTCCAGGCGGGTGCCGGCTCCCAGAAAGGCGTTGTCGTGGATCACCGTCCGCTGCAACGAGGCGCCGTCGCCCACCTGCACGTTGGCGCCCAGCACGCAGTACTCCCCCACCGTGGCGCCCGGGCCCAAGGCGCAGTAGTCGCCGATCACCGCCGGCCCCTCAACGACGGCCGACGGGTGCACGTCGGCGCCTTTGCCCAGCCACACCCCCGGGCGCAGCGGGAAGCCGGCCACCTGGACCTGTACGCGCTCGTCGAGGATGTCCTGGTGGGCGCGCAGGTAGGCCTCCAGGGTGCCCACGTCCTCCCAGTAGCCCCCGGCCACCGACCCCTGGATCGAGCGTCCAGCCTCGAGGACCGCCGGGAACACCTCGCCGGAGAAGTCCACGGCCCGGCCCTCGGGGATGTAGTCGAAGATCTCCGGCTCGAGCACGTAGATGCCGGTGTTGATGGTGTCGCTGAACACCTGGCCCCAGGTGGGCTTCTCGAGGAAGCGCTCGATGGAACCGTCCTCTCTGGTGATGACGATGCCGAATTCGAGGGGGTCCTCCACCGCCTTCAGGGCGATGGTGGCCAGGGCCCCCGTCTCCTGGTGACGGGCCACCACCGCCCCCAGGTCGATGTCGGTGAGCACGTCGCCGGAGATGACGAGGAACCTCTCGTCCAACTGTTCCCGGGCGTTGCGCACCGAGCCGGCCGTCCCCAGGGGCGTCTCCTCGGTGGCGTACACCATCCGGACGCCGAATTCCGAGCCGTCGTCGAAGTAGCTGCGGATGGCGTTGGCCATGAAGGCCACCGTCACGACGATGTCGTCGAAACCGTGGTTGCGGAGCAGGTTGACGACGTGCTCCATCATGGGCCGGTTGGCCATGGGAAGCATGGGCTTGGGCTGGTTGGATGTGAGCGGGCGCAGCCGGGTGCCCTCGCCTCCGGCCATGATCACGGCCTTCATCGCGCCATCACGCTCGTGTCATCGTGCTCGCCCTGATCGCTCGACGGGACCCTACCCCGAGTGCCCCGATGCCGCTCGCCCTTGGCGTCCCTGCGCCAGTGCCCGGCGCGAGCGCGGCAGGTAGGCGAGCGCCGCCGCCCAGGCCAGGAGCAGGCCGGGGACTGCGCACACCCAGGCCAGGATCTCGAAGGGATGTTGCCAGCCGGCATGTCCGTGAGCGAGGAGGAACGTGGGGTAGGCGAACATGAGCCCGAATGTGCCCGCCTTCCCCACCCACAACACGTCGATCCGCTCCGCCCCCATGGCGGCGAGCACCAGCACCGCTGCGGACACGAGGACCTCGCGGGCCACTGTGGCCACGCCCAGCCACAGGGGGACGGCACCGGCCACGATGATCGACAGCACGCCGGTGAGCACGAGGAGCCGGTCGGCGACGGGGTCGAGCACCTTGCCCAGCGTGGTCACCTGGCCGAAGCGACGGGCTACGAACCCGTCCACCCAGTCGGTGGCCCCCAGCACGGCGAGCAGGACGGCCGCCGCCGTCTGGCGCTGGGCGCCGAAGAGGAGCCAGACGAAGAGGGGCAGGCAGGCAAGGCGAACCGAGGTGACGACGTTGGGGACGGTGAGCACGCGGCCCAACGCCGCTTGGCTGGCAGCATGGACGGCGCCGCCCCCGGCAGCCGCGGCGCTCGGCCCGCCGGCTGCGCCGGCTGTCAAGTGTCGACGGTCCAGGTGCCGCCCGAGCGCAGCAGAGCCTCGAGGTCGCCCGGGCCGCGACGCTCGGCCGCTTCGAGCAGCTGGCGCGACATGGCGTCGCCGTACTCGGTGCGCTCCACGGCTCGGAACACGCCGATGGGCGTGGGCTCGAAAGGCCCCCGGGACAAGCGCGACAGCTGGAAGGCGAGACCGGGGTCCATCCTGGCCTCGTCGTGCACGAGCAAGGCCTCTTCGCCCACCTCGGCCACCTCCACCAGGCGCAGCTGGCCGTCGGGGGCGCTCACCACACCACGCTCGGCCTCGGCCCCGAAGCGGATGGGCTGGCCGTGGATAAGGGGGATGAGCTGCTCGGCGCGCACGTCGCGTCCGGTGACGCGCTCGAAGGCACCGTCGTTGAAGACGTTGCAGTTCTGGTAGATCTCGACGAAGGCAGCGCCCCGGTGCTCGTGCGCACGGCGGAACGTCTCCTGCATGTGCTTGCGGTCCATGTCGTGGGTGCGGGCCACGAAGGTGGCCTCGGCGCCCAGAGCCAAGCTGATGGGGTTGAAGGGCGTCTCCAGGGAGCCGAAGGGCGTGGACTTGGTGACCTTGCCCTGCTCGGAGGTGGGTGAGTACTGGCCCTTGGTCAAGCCGTAGATCTGGTTGTTGAACAGCAGGATGGTGATGTCGACGTTGCGGCGCAGGGCGTGGATGAGATGGTTGCCACCGATGGACAGGGCGTCGCCGTCGCCGGTCACCACCCACACGTCCAGGTCGGGCCGGGTGACGGCCAGCCCGGTGGCCACGGCCGGGGCCCGGCCGTGGATGGAGTGCATCCCGTAGGTGTTCATGTAATAGGGGAAGCGCGCCGCGCACCCGATGCCCGAGACGAACACCGTGTTCTCCCGGCGCACCCCCAGCTCGGGGAGCAGCATCTGGACGGCGGCCAGAATGGAGTAGTCGCCGCATCCCGGGCACCAGCGGACCTCCTGGTCCGAGGTCCAGTCTTTGCGGGTCGTGGGGGGAGCGGCGGTATCGGTCAACTGGCCACGTCCTCTTCGTGGGGCGAGGTCCCGCTCTCCACACCCAGCAGTCCGAGCACGGCGGCTTCGATCTCCGCCGCCCGGAAGGGCAGGCCCTGCACCTTGGTGAGCGACAGGGCGTCGACGAGGAATTCGGCCCGCACCAGCTTGGCCAGTTGACCGAGGTTGCACTCGGGCACGAGCACCTTGTCGTAGGAGCGCAGCACCTCGCCCAGGTTGGGCGGGAAGGGGTTCAGGTGCACGAGGTGGGCGTGGGCGACCTCGAGCCCCCGGGCCCGCACCCGCCGCACGGCGGCGCCGATGGCCCCGTAGGTCGAGCCCCACCCCACGAGCAGCACCGGCGACCCGCCAGGCCCGGCGTCGTCGTCCACCTCCACGGGCGGGAGCGATGCGGCCACGGCGGCCACCTTGGCGGCGCGCAGGCGCACCATTCGTTCGTGGTTCACCGGGTCGTAGGAGACGTCCCCGGTGACGTCGGCCTTCTCCAGGCCGCCGATGCGGTGCTCGAGGCCGGGGGTGCCCGGCACCGCCCAAGGGCGCGCCAGAGTCTCGGGGTGGCGACGATAGGGGTGGAAGGCCTCGGAGTCGTCGGCGCCAGCGTCGTCGCCGTTGCCGTCGCCGTTGCCAGCCGGCCGAGGCACAGGGGGGGCGACGGTGAAGGCCGGGTCGACCCTGGGCAGGGAGTCGACGGCAGGCAGGCGCCAGGGCTCGGTCCCGTTGGCCAGGTACCCGTCGGAGAGCAGGAAGACCGGGGTGCGGTAGGTCACGGCGATGCGTACCGCCTCCATGGCGGCTTCGAAGCAGTGCGAGGGGGTGCGGGCCGCCACGATGGGAACAGGTGACTCCCCGTGGCGGCCGTACATGGCGTGCAGGAGGTCCGACTGCTCGGTCTTGGTGGGCAGGCCGGTCGACGGCCCGCCCCGCTGGATGTCGATCACCACGAGCGGCAGCTCCAGGGAGACGGCCAGGCCGATGGACTCAGCCTTCAGGTCGATGCCCGGCCCGCTCGTCGTGGTGACCCCCAGCGACCCGCCGAAGGCCGCTCCGATGGCCGCTCCGATGCCGGCGATCTCGTCCTCGGCCTGCAAGGTGCGCACACCGAAGTGCTTCTGCTTGGACAGCTCGTGGAGGATGTCGGAGGCAGGAGTGATCGGGTAGGAGCCGAGGAACAGCGGGAGGCCCGACCCCTGGGACGCGGCGATGAGCCCCCACGCCAGGGCGGTGTTGCCCGTCACGTTGGTGTACGTCCCGGCCTCGAGGGGGGCCGGTCGCACCTGGTAGTTGGACTCGAAGAGCTCCGCCGTCTCGCCGAAGTGGTAGCCGGCCTTGAAGGCCCGGGTGTTGGCGTCGAGCACGAGCGGGTTGGCCTTGAAGCGCTCGAGGATCCACTCCAGGGTGGCCTCCGTGGGACGGCTGTAGAGCCAGCACACGAGCCCCAGGGCGAAGAAGTTCTTGGAGCGCTCGGCGTCGCGGGGCTTCACGCCTGCCTCCTTGGCCACCTCCATCGTGAGCGAGGTCATGGGCACCTCGTAGACGGTGTAGCCGGCCAGGCTGTCGTCGCTCAAGGGGTTGGAGCCATATCCCGCCTTCTCGAAGGCCCGCGCGTCGAAGGCGTCCACGTTCACGATGAGCGTCCCCCCTGCAGCCACCGCTTGCAGGTTTGCCTTGAGGGCGGCGGGGTTCATGGCGACGAGCACGCTGGGGGAATCCCCGGGGGTGAGGATGTCGTGGTCCGAGATGTGCACCTGGAAGGCCGAGACGCCGGCCAGCGTCCCTGCCGGGGCCCGGATCTCCGCCGGGAAGTCGGGGAGGGTGGCGGTGTCGTTGCCGAACAGCGAGCTGATTGCGGTGAACTGGCTCCCCGTCAGCTGCATGCCGTCGCCCGAGTCCCCGGCGAAGCGGATGACGACCCGGTCGAGCTCGACGGTGTTGTGCTGGTGCGGTTGGGTTGTGGTGGACACTGACTCTCCGGGTCGACGCTGACCCTCGAAGGCCGAGCATAGTGCCGCCTTCCGGCCTCGCCGGGACCTCCGCCCCGGCGGGGTCCCCCGCTACTTCCCCGGGCGCCGCCGGAAATCAGGCCACGGTGACGGCCCGGTCCAAGAACACGTCCTGCACGGCGTGCAGCAGCTCCACCCCCTCGGCCATGGGGCGCTGGAAGGCCTTGCGACCCACGATGAGACCGGTGCCCCCGGCGCGCTTGTTGATCACCGCCGTGCGCACGGCTTGGGCCAGGTCGTGGGCCCCCTTGGACTCGCCCCCGGAGTTGATGAGCCCGATGCGACCGGCATAACAGTTGAGCACCTGCCAGCGGGTCCAGTCGATGGGGTTGTCGGAGGTGAGCTGGTCGTAGACCAGCGGGTCGGTCTTGCCGAAGGACAGGGCGTTGTAGCCGCCGTTGTTCTCGGGCTGCTTCTGCTTGATGAGGTCGGCCTCGACGGTGACGCCCATGTGGTTGGCCTGGCCGGTGAGGTCGGCCGCCACGTGGTAGTCGGCCTCGGCCGTCTTGAACGCCGGGTTGCGCAGGTAGCACCACAGCACGGTGAACAGTCCCAGGCGGTGCGCCTCGGCGAAAGCGGCGGAGACCTCCTGCAGCTGGCGGTCGCTCTGCTCGGACCCGAAGTAGACGGTGGCTCCCACGCCGATGGCGCCCAGGTCGGCCGCCTGGCGCACCGACCCGAACATGACCTGGTCGTAGGTGTTGGGGTAGTGCAGGAAGTCGTTGTGGTTGAGCTTCACGATGAACGGGATGCGGTGCACGTAGCGCCGGGCCACGATGCCCAGCCCGCCCAGCGTGGTGGCGATGGCCGAGCAGCCGGCCCCCAGGGCCAGCTCGCAGAGGTTGGCGGGGTCGAAGTAGGCCGGGTTCTTGGCGAAGCTGGCGCCGGCGGAGTGCTCGATGCCCTGGTCCACGGGGAGGATGGAGAGGTATCCCGTCCCCCCCAGCCGGCCCGTCTGGTACAGCGTGGCCAGGTTGCGCACCACCGGTATCGGGCGGTCGCTGTCGCGCATGACGCGGTCGGCCACGTCGGGTCCGGGCAAGGTGAGCTCGTCGGCCGTCACCCCCTTGCACTGGTGCTCGAGCAGGGTCTCGGCCTCGTCGCCGAGCAGGGCCTGAATGTCGGTGGCCACGGGGAACGCCTCCTGGTCGCTTCTGTGCGCTCCAGCTTAGGGGGACGCCTGCGGGCGCCACGGGGGTCGACGGGCACGGCGGGAAGCTCCTGCCCCCGGCGACCTCGGCGCCCCGGGCACCTCAAGGAGCCGAGGCCAGGGCCTTGACGGCCCGCTCCAGACCGGGGTCGTCCACGTCGCGGTGGGTGACCAGGCGGACCACCTGCGGGGCGATGGTCCCGGCCAGGACCCCTTCGCCACCGAGGTGGGCCAGGAG